>NZ_JBVIWC010000016.1:130300-191836 GCF_055594965.1 Kitasatospora sp. NPDC040550
TTTTTCTCTGCCTCCCCCCCCCCCCCCCCCCCCTCCCCCTCCCCCCCCCCCCCTCCCCCCCCCCCCCCCCCCCCCCCCCCCCCCCCCCACAGCCATGACCGAGGTCGGTCCGCCGGCGTCAGGTGGACCTGGCTGCCCGACCGGAATGGCCGACTTCTCGGAACAGCTAGTGCCGGCGGCGGGCGGCGGCCCGTCCGCTACGCCTCACGAGGATGAGGAGCGAGCCTCCCAGGGCGATGGCGGCCGCCGAGCCAACCGCGATGCCGATCGATGTGCCGGAGCCAGTGGCGGCGAGTGATTGCCCCTCCCCCTTCGGATGACCGGCCGGTCCACCCTGTTCGTGACCGCCCTGGCCGTTGCCGTGGCTGCCCTGGTCATGGCCGTGATCACCATGCTCATGGCCACCGTGCTCCTGACCGCCGTGACCGCCTGGATGCTGAGGCGGCCCGGCAGGTCCAGCAGGCCCGGCAGGCCCAGCAGGCCCAGCGGGCCCAGCCGGCCCGGGCGAACCGTTGGCACCTGGCGAACCGTTGGCACCAGGCAAGCCGTTGGCACCGGGCGAACCGTTGACACCTGGCAAGCCGTTGGCACCGGGCGAACCGTTGACACCTGGCAAGCCGTTGGCACCGGGCGAACCGTTCGCGCCCGGCAAGCCGTTGGGACCAGGAGCACCAGGCGCGCCGTTGGGACCGGGAGCACCTGGAGCGCCCGGCGAACCGTTGGGCCCAGGCGCCCCGTTGGGGCCGGGGGCACCCGGAGCGCCGTTGGGACCGGGAGCGCCCGGAGCACCCGGCGAACCGTTGGGACCAGGTCCACCGGGGGCACCAGGTGCACCCGGAGCGCCGTTGGGGCCGGGAGCGCCCGGAGCACCCGGCGAACCATTCGGCCCGGGCGCACCATTAGGACCAGGCGCACCCGGAGCACCGTTGGCACCAGGCGAGCCATTGGCACCCGGAGCACCCGGAGCGCCATTGGGGCCGGGAGCGCCCGGAGCACCCGGCGAACCATTCGGCCCGGGCGCACCGTTGGGGCCGGGAGCACCCGGGGCACCCGGTGAACCGTTGGGACCAGGTGCCCCGTTGGGACCGGGAGCACCCGGAGAGCCGGCAGCACCGGGAGGGCCGGCGGGCCCACTCGGTCCGGGCGGACCACTCGGCCCGGGCGGGCCACTCGGCCCGGGCGGGCCACTCGGTCCGGGCGGACCGACGGTGCAGGCCGCCCTCGTGATGGTGTTGTCGTCCAAGGTGACGGCACCGTTGCGCGCCAGGGCACGGCCTTCGATCACCGAGGCGTGGTTCACGCTGATGGAGGTGAGGGCCAGGATGTTGCCCTTGAAGAAGGAGTCGACGTCGATGGTGGCGGAGCTGCCGACCTGCCAGAACACATTGCAGGGCTGCGCTCCGTTGACCAGGCTGACGACGCTCGACGGAGCCGTGATGAGGGTGGAGCCGATCTGGAAGATGAAGACGGCGTTCGGGTCGCCCATCGCGTCGAGGGTGACGGTCCCGGTGAGGTTCAGCGACGAGCTCGCCTTGTAGACCCCGGGCGTCAGCGTCAGCCCGCCGATGTCGCCGGGCGAGGTCAGGATGGCCGTGGGGGCCCGGCCGGCGGCGTCGTTGTAGGCGGTGACCAGGTCGGACTGGGCCTGCGACGCCTGGGCGTCGTTGACGTGCTGGACCCCGTTCACGGCTCCGGGCGGGAAGCCCGTCACGCTGGTGCCCGGGAAGAGCCCGAGGTCCCCGTTGATGACGCTGGGGCCGGTGTTGGTGACGGTTGAGCCCGCCAGGACCGCATAGCTGGTGTCGGTCCCCAGCCCCACCGGTGCCGTTGCGGCATTCGCGGGACTCGTGGCCAGACCGGCCGACGCGAACAACGTCAATCCGGACAGCAGGACGACCGCCCCCGCGAGTCGAGTGCGTCTACGCCCTCGTTCTGGTGGAGCGGACAACATGGCATCGACTGCCATAGGACAAAGACCTTTCTTGTCGCCGCTGAACTCCATCACCCGAAGGGGCGATTCGGAGCGCCGCTGGTGAGTTTCCGGTCCGGCCACACGCCCTCGCACTCGCGCCGGGGCGCCAAGGAGTGGCTGCCAGCCAGGCGAGGTGATGGGGAGTCACCGACTCACTACACCGTGCAACAACAACATAGAAAGAAGAGACTGATAAAGATGCAACGGAGTGACGCACTGGCGCCGATCGGGGAGGGCCCCCTCGCCCCGACATGTCGTTCGCACACGATCAAATGGCGCGGTCATCCCCGCATCCGCTATCCCTGCCGGCCGCTCAGGCCACCACCGGGGCCATAGCAGTACCGTTTTTCCTCTTGGCCGCGTCCGGGCCGGTGAATAACGTATCGCCCCCGTGATTCCAATCGTTGGCCCGATCATGAACGATCTGACGAATCCGCAGGACAACGTGATCGCGGCGGCCGACAGCGACGCCGGCACCGTGGCCGCGCGCTGCCGCGCCGCAGGGGGCCTGCTCAAAGTCACCCTCGGTGACCTGCGCGCAGAAGTCGGCTACCGAAGACTCGGCAAGTACGTCCTGGAGGAACTCGCCGAACGTCTCACCGAAGAAGGACTCGGCTGGTTCCCGACGTGGCGGCTCTCCCCGACGGAGAACAGCGAACCGCGGCAGGATCACGACGTGTGGGTGTTCCTCCGGGACGGCGGCCTGCGCTGCCAGGTCATCGACGCCATCCAGGCCCCCGACAGCTCCGACGTCCCCACGGTCCTGAACGACCTGCTCGCCGGCCGTCCCCAGAACCTCTCCCCGGAGCGCAAGCTCGGCCTCATTCGCGAAATCCTCGGGCTCTGACGCACACCCGGAGCAATCCACCGGCCGGATTCCACCTGCACGCCCCGAGGTTCGCGGCGCTGCGCCGGACGCCCCTGTCGGGATCCCGGCGCAGCGCCCCAGCACCTGCCGTCAGTCGGCCAGCGGGAGGTAGACCCGGTTGCCCTGGGCGGCGAACTCGGCGGACTTCTCGGCCATGCCGGCCAGCGCCTCGGCGTCGAAGTCGGTGGTGACGGCGGTGGAGCCGTCGCCGTGCTCGTCGCGGATCTTCTGCGAGATCTTCATCGAGCAGAACTTCGGGCCGCACATGGAGCAGAAGTGCGCGGTCTTGGCCGGCTCGGCGGGCAGGGTCTCGTCGTGGAAGTCGCGGGCGGTCTCCGGGTCGAGGGCCAGGTTGAACTGGTCCTCCCAGCGGAACTCGAAGCGGGCGTCGGAGAGGGCGTCGTCCCAGGCCTGGGCACCGGGGTGGCCCTTGGCGAGGTCGGCGGCGTGGGCGGCGATCTTGTAGGTGATCACGCCGGTCTTGACGTCGTCCCGGTTGGGCAGGCCCAGGTGCTCCTTGGGCGTGACGTAGCACAGCATCGCGGTGCCCCACCAGGCGATCATGGCCGCGCCGATGCCCGAGGTGATGTGGTCGTAGCCGGGGGCGACGTCGGTGGTGAGGGGTCCGAGGGTGTAGAACGGCGCCTCGTCGCAGATCTCCTTCTGGAGATCCATGTTCTCCTTGATCTTGTTCATCGGGACGTGGCCCGGGCCCTCGATCATCACCTGGACGCCGTGCTCGCGGGCGATCCGGCCGAGCTCGCCGAGGGTCTGCAGTTCGGCGAACTGGGCCTCGTCGTTGGCGTCGGCGATGGAGCCGGGCCGCAGGCCGTCACCGAGCGAGAAGGTGACGTCGTAGGAGGCCAGAATGGAGCAGAGTTCCTCGAAGTTGGTGTAGAGGAAGTTCTCCTGGTGGTGCGCCAGGCACCAGGCCGCCATGATCGAGCCGCCGCGGGAGACGATGCCGGTCTTGCGGCGCGCGGTGAGCGGGACGTACCGCAGCAGCACGCCCGCGTGGACGGTCATGTAGTCCACGCCCTGCTCGCACTGCTCGATGACGGTGTCGCGGTAGACCTCCCAACTGAGCTCCTCGGCCCGGCCGTCGACCTTCTCCAGCGCCTGGTAGAGCGGCACGGTGCCGATCGGCACGGGGGAGTTGCGCAGGATCCACTCGCGGGTGGTGTGGATGTTGCGGCCGGTGGAGAGGTCCATGACGGTGTCGGCGCCCCAGCGGGTGGCCCAGGTCATCTTCTCCACCTCCTCCTCGATCGAGGAGGTGACGGCGGAGTTGCCGATGTTGGCGTTGATCTTCACCAGGAAGTTGGTGCCGATGATGGCCGGCTCCACCTCGGGGTGGTTCACGTTGACCGGGATGACGGCGCGGCCGCGGGCCACCTCGTCCCGCACGAACTCCGGCTCCAGGCCCTCGCGCAGCGCCACGAACTCCATCTCCGGCGTCACCACGCCCCGCTTGGCGTAGGCGAGTTGGGTGACGGCGACACCGCCGCGGCCACGCAGCGGGCGGCGCGGGCGGCCGGGGAAGACCGCGTCCAGGTTGCGCAGGTCGCCGCCGCGCGGGGAGGTGTGCTTGATCCCGTCGTCCTCGGGGCGCGCCTCGCGGCCGTCGTACTCCTCGACGTCGCCGCGCTGGCGGATCCAGGCGTCGCGCAGGGCCGGCAGCCCGCGCCGCACGTCGGGCTCGTACGCCGGGTCGGTGTACGGGCCGGAGGTGTCGTACAGCGGCACGGTCCGGCCGTTGGTGAGCTGCACCTCGCGGTACGGGACCCGCAGGTCGGGGCGGGATCCGTCGCGGTAGGCCTTGCGCCAGGCCGGGGTGGGGTAGCCGGTGCGCGCGCTGCTGGGGGTGCTGCGGGCAGGCTGCGGCTGTGCTTCGAACGTGGTCATCTGACCTCTACTCCCTACGCCGGCATTACCCGGTCCAGGTTCCTGCGGTCGACGCAGCCGTCGGTCCGTCCGTCGACGGTCCGGTCAGCGTCCTCTCAGCCCGGTGCTCCGAGCTCCCGCGTCGCAGGCGGTGTTGCCTGCACGTGACGCCAACACGGTAGCGAGCCGATCGCCGCAGGTCCAGACGGTCCCCGAAACGGATCCGCGCGGGGAAAGGCCGAGGCCCGGCCCCCGCGAACGGGGTGCCGGGCCTCCGGAAGCGCTCCGCGCGGCGCGCGGAGCGGGGTCAGCTCTTGGCGGCCTTCTTGACCAGGATCACCACGGCGGCGGCGATGCCGACGACCACCAGCAGCTTGATCACGATGCTCAGCAGGGCGCCGACCACGCCGAACACGAAGGCGATGATGTTCCAGGCCAGCACCAGGACCAGCACCGGGATGACGATGTTGCGCACCCAGGAGGGCAGCGACTTCCAGAGCTCAGCCATGTCGGTTCCTCTTCTCCCCTCGGGTCGGCCGCCGTCCGGTAACCGCATCCCGCTTGCTTTCGATGCTTCGATCGTACGGTGGTGGAAGCGGCGGAACGAGGGCCTTCGGCCCGGAGAGAACCCCTAGATCACCCCGATCCGACCCCCCGGGACGACCCCCGAGAAACGGCGGGGGCACCGGGTCAGACCGGCCAGCGCTCGCCGCGCCAGGCGGCGTCCCAGAACATCCACTCGTAGCGCGAGGTGGTCGTGAAGTGCTCGACCACCCGGCGGCGTTCGGCCGCTGAGAGCTCCTCGCCGAGCCGGTCGGTGAGCGCCAGCACCCGGCGGACCACGGACTGGAAGGCCTCGTCGCCGTAGGTGGCGATCCACTTGGCGTACAGCGGGTCGGGGGAGCCCTGGGCGAGCAGCGCCTCGCCGACCCGGGCGTAGATCCAGTAGCAGGGCAGCACCGCGCCGAGCGCCTCCGCGAAGGACCCGCCGTACACGGTGGCCAGCAGGTAGCTGGTGTAGGCGCGGGTGGTCGGCAGCACCGGTTCGGCGGCGGCCTCCTCGGCGGTGCCGCCGAAGGCGGTCAGGAACTCGGCGTGCATGCCCTGCTCGGCGGCGAGCGCGCCGACCGCGTCGTCGGCGAAGGCCCGCACCTCGGCCTCGCCGGGGGCCTTGGCGGCGCAGACGGCGAGGGCGCGGGCGTAGTCGCGCAGGTAGTGCGAGTCCTGGACGACGAAGTGACGGAAGGCCTCGCGCGGCAGGGTGCCGTCGGTGAGGCCGCCGATGAACGGGTGGGCGAGGATCTCGGCGTAGATCGGCTCGATCGACGCCCAGAGCTCCTCGGTGAGGCTACGGGTCATGCGAACGACCCTACGACGGCCGCGCCCCCGCCCGCGGGCCCCGCCTCCGCCCCGCCCTTCGGCTCCGCCCCGTCCGCCTCCGGGACCAGGGGCGACGGCACGAACTCGTCCGGTGGGAGCTTCCCCCGGAGCGGGCCGCCTGTCAGGCTTGGGCGGCATGAAGGGTTTCGTCATCAAGACACTGATCAACGCGGCGGCCATCTGGGTCGCCGCCTGGATCGTCAGCGGCATCCAACTCGCCGAGGGCAAGGCCGACTGGCAGCACAAGGCGCTCACGGTGCTCGGCGTCGCCGTCGTGTTCGGCCTCATCAACTGGCTGATCAAGCCGGTGGTGAAGCTGTTCTCGTTCCCGTTGTTCATCCTCACGCTGGGGCTGATCACCTTCGTGATCAACGCCCTGATGCTGCTGCTCACCTCGTGGGCTTCCACCAAGCTGGAGTTGGACTTCCACGTGTCCACCTTCGGTTCCGCGCTGGTCGGTTCACTGATCATCAGCCTGGTCTCCTGGGGCCTGCACCTGGCCCTGGACGACGACTGATCCGTCGTGCGCGGTGTCGCACGCGGCCTCGGGAAGGGGCCCGCGCCCGGGTGGGTGGTCCACCGGGGTACGGGCCCCTTCGTCGTCCCCGGGGGTCGCCCCCGGACGTCGCCCGGTGCGACCCGCTCACCCCGCGTCGCACCCCCGCAGGATGTCCGCGAGCTCGGCGTCGAGCTCCTTCCCGATGGACTCCCCGCCCACCGGCACCAGCCGGTCGGCCCGTGCCAGGAAGGCGGTCAGCGGCGCCGCCGGGGCGTGCAGCACGGCGTGCCCGTTGGGGGAGCACAGCGCGATGCGGACCTCGGCGGGCTCCCCGCCGAGCGGCCGGATCCGCACGTCGCCCTCGCCGGACGGGCCGCCGAGCCCGTCCAGCAGCAGCTCGCGCGCGAACACCCAGGTGACCGGGGCGTCCCCGGGCAGGTGGAAGGTGAACCGGACCGCGTACGGATCGCCCGCCTCGTACGCGAGGTCCACCACGGTGCGGAAGGACAGCTCGGGCGAGACCACGAGGTTCATCGCCAGGTGCCCCTGGACAGTGCTGTGCTGCATGGCGCCGGTACCTCTCTTCTGCTCTTCTGCCGGTGTTTCGACCCTTTCCCGGGGTTTCGACCGTTTCCCTCCGCGGGGAGACTCACGCACAACGCTCCAGCCCCGGAGGTCACCATGGGCCCCGACAACCGAACCCCGCCGCCGCGCCCGGTGGTCAAGCGGACCGCGCGGGCGATCCTGCTGGAGCTGGACCCGGACGATCCGCACGGCCCGGCCTCGATCGTGCTGATCCGGCGGGTCCGGCCCGGGGCACCGCACCCGTACTGGATCACCCCGGGCGGCGGCGTCGAGCCCGAGGACCGCACCGTGGTCGAGGCGCTGCACCGCGAGGTGGACGAGGAACTGGGCGGCAAGGTCGTGGACGTGGTGCCCGCCTTCGTCGACACCATCAGCCACACCCACCACGACGACGGCACCCTGCTGCACCCGCACGGGGTCAAGGTGCAGCACTTCTTCGTCTGCCGGCTGGCCTCGATGGACCTCAGCCGACGGCACGGCCCCGAGGTGACGGACCCGAACGGCGAGTACGAGGTGGTCCGGCTGCCGTTCACCCGCGAGGGCGTGACCTCGGTGAACGTCGTCCCGCCCCGGCTCCGGGCGTACCTCGCGGCCAACATCGAGGGCATCCGCGCGCTCCTCGCACCCGACCTCGGCTGATCCCCGAAGCTGATCCCCGAGACCGATCACCGAGACCGATCGCCGAGACCGATCGCCGAGGCCGATCGCCGAGGCCGATCCCCGAAGCCGATCCCCGCCCGACCCGGCGCTACCCGGCCGCCAGCTCGCCGACCAGGTCGTGCCGGATCCGCTCGGCCGGCAGCCCCGCCCGCAGCAGCACCCCGACCCCGCGTCGGACCATCGCGGGCGGACCGCTGAGCACCGCCTCCCGACCGTCCCACGGGCCGAACCGGCCCACCACCTCGGGCAGTTCACCGGTCAGCGCGCCGCCGGCCGGGCCGGTGCCGGAGAGCACCGGCCGGACGGTCAGCCAGGGCAGCCGCCCGGCCAGCTCGCGCAGCCCGTCCAGGTCGTACAACTCGGCGGCGCTGCGGGCCCCGTAGAACACCTCGACGCTGCGGCCGCAGGCGCCGTGCTCGGCCGCCTCCTCGACCAGCGCGCGGATCGGCGCGATGCCGGTGCCGCCGCCGAGGCAGAGCAGATCGGCACCGGAGGCGTGGTCGACGGTCATCCCGCCGGCCGCCGGGCCCAGTCGCAGCACGTCCCCGGGGGCGGCCCGGCGCACCAGCGCGTTGCTCACCCAGCCCGCCTGGACGGCCTTGACGTGGAAGACCAGCAGCCCGTCCGGGCGGGGGGCGGAGGCGAAGGAGTAGTGCCGCCAGACCCGCGGCCACCAGGGCGTCTCCAGGCTGCAGTACTGGCCGGCCCGGAACGGGTACGCCTGGTCGGGGCGGACGGTGAGCACCGCGATGTCCCGGGTGCGCTGCTCGTGCCGGACCACCTCGCCCTGCCACCACGGCGGCGAGGTGCGGGCGGCCTCCTCGGCGGCCTCGATCATGATCGTGGAGATCAGCCGGTAGGCGCGGCGCCAGGCCAGTTCGGTCGCCGCGTCCCAACGGCTGCCCGCGTACCGGGCCAGCGCCTGCACCAGGCACTCCCCCACCGGGGCGTAGTGGCCGGTCAGGGTGCCGTAGCGGCGGTGGCCGCGGCCCAGTTCGCTCAGCCGGGTGCGCAGCGCGGCCGGGTCCTCGGCGCCCCGGGCGGCGGCCAGCAGGGCGCGGAACAGCCGGTCGCGCTGGACGTCCATGGCGGCGGGGAAGAGCGGGCGGACCTCGGGGTGCTGCAGGAAGAGCAGGGCGTAGAAGTGCGCGGTGGCCCGGTCGGCGACCGGTTCGACGAGCGCGAGGCTGTCCCGGATCAGGCCGATGTCCTGGGCGGTGAGCGGGAGTTCGGTCGGGTCGACACCGGGGGCGGCGGCGGTCAGGGCCCGAGGCCGGGACTGGGGCTGGGGCTGGTGGTGCTGGTGGACCGCCCAGGCATCACTCCAACTGTCGTCGGGCCCAGCCCAGTTGAGGCCGGGAGCATCGACGAACAGGGGCTGGAAGGCGGGGGCGGTACCGGTGGTCGACGGCGTCTGCGGGTAGCTCGGCGCGGGGACGATCGGCGGCTCGGTGGGCGGCGGCGGCACGACCGGCCCGGTCCGCACCGGGGCCGCCACCGACGCGTACTCCGCCACGGCCGCGGGTTCCACCGCAGCTACGGGCTCCACCGCAGCTACGGGCCCCGCCACGACCACGGGCCCCACCGCCGGTACGGGCTCCGCCACCGGCGCGGGCGGCAGGTCGGGCGGGTCCAGCGGCATCGGCGGCCGCGCGGGCTCCGCCTCCGGCAGGCCCGGGACGGACGCGGCCCCGGCCGAGCCGAGCCCGGTGCGGATCAGAAGTGTTCTGCGGGACTTCACCGCTACGTTTCGAGTAACCAAGAGAATCGTTTCGCCTCCGGCCGGCCTGCGCCACCACCTGGGTTGTCTCTGCTGACGCCTAGGCAGCGTGGCACGCCCGAACTGCTCATCCGACAAATCGCGGGAAGCCCGGACACCCGGCCGGAGAACGCGCTACTCTCACTCGATCGGCGGTCGCCCTGAGTGCCGAGCAGCACACCCAGGGCGACCCCGCCCTGCTCACAGCTGCCGCAGCAGCATCCCGGGTTGCTCGACGCAATCCGCCACGAACCGCAGGAACCCGCCCGCCGTCCCGCCGTCGCAGACCCGGTGGTCGAAGGTGAAGGACAGCTGCGTCACCTCGCGCACCGCCAACTCCCCACCGTGGACCCAGGGTTTGGCCACGATCCGACCGACCCCGAGCATCGCCGCCTCCGGGTGGTTGAGGATCGGGGTGGAACCGTCCACACCGAACACCCCGTAGTTGTTCAACGTGAAGGTGCCACCGGTCAGTTCGGCCGGAGTCAGCGATCCGGCGCGCGCCGACTCGGTCAACCGGCCCAGCTCCTCGCCGAGTTGCTCGGTGCTGCGGCTCTGCGCGTCCCGGACCACCGGAACGACCAGTCCGCGTTCGCCCTGTGCGGCGAAGCCCAGGTGCACCGCCGAGTGCCGCACGATGCCCGAACCGTCCTCCGTCACACTGGAGTTGAGCTCGGGGAAGCGCGCCAGTGCGACCGTGCAGATCCGGGCCAGCAGCGCCAGCACGCTCACCTTCGGGCCCGGCGTGGCGTTCAACTGCCGCCGCAGTGCCATCAGTTCGGTGGCGTCCGCATCCACCCAGCAGGTCGCGGCCGGGATCTCCCGGTGGCTGCGGCTGAGCTTCTCGGCCACCGCCTTGCGCAGCCCGCGCAGCGGGACCACCGCGTCCGTACCGGCCGTTACGGACGCGGCAACCGCCGCGCCGGCCACCGCACCGCCCACCGGGCCGGCCACCTTGGCCGCGACCGCGCGGTCGACGTCCGCCCGCATGATCAGCCCGTCCGGCCCGCTCCCGGCGAGCGCGGTCAGGTCGACCCCCTGCTCCCGGGCCAGCCTCCGCACCAACGGCGAGATCACCGGCACCACGACCGGAGCCACCGGCGCCGCCGGAGCCTGAGCGACAGCAACCGGAGCCGGAGCCGGAGCAGCAAGAACAGCCGGAACAGCCGGAACAGCAGCAGCAACCCCCACCCGACGCCGCCGCCCGCCCTTGCTCTCGACGACCCCGTACCCGACCAACGGCCGCTCGACCTCCGCCGACAGCGCGGCCCGACCGCCGGAAGCCCCCGAAGGACCCTCCGGAGCGCCCTCCGACGCCACCGCGACCGTCACCAGCGGCGCGCCCACGGCGATCTCCTCGCCCTCCGCGCCGTACCGCGCGGTGACCACCCCGCCGTACGGGCAGGGCACCTCCACCACGGCCTTGGCCGTCTCCACCTCCACCACCGGCTGGTCGACGGCGATCACCTCGCCGACCTCGACCATCCAGCGCACCACCTCCGCCCCGGTGAGTCCCTCACCGAGGTCGGGCAGCCGGAACTCCCGTACGACGGGCATCATCCTCGGTCCTCCCACTGCAGCCGGGCGACCGCGTCCAGGATCCGGTCCACCCCGGGCAGGTGGTGGTGCTCCAGCATCGGCGGCGGGTACGGGATGTCGAAGCCGGTGACCCGCAGCACGGGCGCGGCCAGGTGGTGGAAGCAGCGCTCGGTGACCCGGGCGGCGATCTCCGCGCCGGTGCCGCCGAAGCCGCTGGCCTCGTGCACCACCACGGCCCGGCCGATCGAGCGCACCACCCGGGTGACCGTCTCGTCGTCGAAGGGCACCAGGGTGCGCAGGTCGAGCACCGCGAGGTCCCAGCCCTCCGCCTGCGCGGCCTCGGCCGCCTCCAGGCAGACCGGCAGCGACGGCCCGTAGGTGATCAGCACGGCGGAGGTGCCGGTACGGCGCAGCGCGGCCCGGCCGATCGGCTCGACCGGCGCGGCCGGGTCGAACTCGGCCTTGCCCCAGTAGAGCCGCTTGGGCTCCAGGAAGACCACCGGGTCGTCGGAGGCGATCGAGGCGCGCAGCAGCCCGTAGGCGTCGGCGACCGTCCCGGGGGTGACCACGTGCAGGCCGGGGGTGCTGGTGTAGTACGCCTCGGAGGCGTCGCTGTGGTGCTCGACGCCGCCGATGCCGCCGCCGTACGGGATGCGCACGGTGATCGGCAGCGGGAGCTTGCCGCCGGTGCGGTTGCGCATCTTGGCGACGTGCGAGAACAGCTGCTCCAGCGCCGGGTAGGCGAAGGCGTCGAACTGCATCTCGACCACCGGGCGCAGCCCGTACATCGCCATGCCGATCGCGGTGCCGAGGATGCCGGCCTCGGCGAGCGGGGTGTCCAGGCAGCGGTCGGGGCCGAACTCGGCGGTGAGCCCGTCGGTGATCCGGAAGACCCCGCCGAGCGCGCCGACGTCCTCGCCGAGCACGTGGACGGTGGGGTCCTCGCGCAGGGCGTCCCGCAGCGCGGAGTTGAGCGCCTGCGCCATCGAGGAGGTGCGGGCGGCACCGGCGGTACGGGCGGAAACAGCGGTGGGCATCAGTGCTGCACCTCGGCTTCGGCGGCCAGCTCTGCGGCCAACTGGGCTGCCTGCTCCCGCAGTTGCGGGGTCGGCTCGGCATAGACGTGGGTGAACAGGGCCATCGGGTCGAGCTCCGGGTCGGCGTGGAACTCGGCCCGCATCCGGGCCGCCAGCGCCTCCGCCTCGTCGGCCGCGTCCTGCACCAGTTCGTCGTCCAGCACGCCGAGTCCGCGCAGTGCGCGGTCCATCAGCAGGATCGGGTCGTGCTCCCGCCAGGCCTCCACCTCGGGTTCGGTGCGGTAGCGGGTGGCGTCGTCGGCGTTGGTGTGGGCCTCGATCCGGTAGGTGAGGGCCTCGATCAGGGTCGGGCCCTCGCCGGCCCGGGCGCGCTCGACGGCCTCGGTGAGCACCGAGTGCACGGCGGGCGCGTCGTTGCCGTCGACCAGTCGGCCGGGCATGCCGTAGCCGACCGCCTTGTGGGCGAGGCTGGGTGCGGCGGACTGCGCGCTGAGCGGGACGGAGATCGCGTAGCCGTTGTTCTGCACCAGGAAGACGACCGGCGCCCGCAGCACGGCGGCGAAGTTCAGCGCCTCGTGGAAGTCGCCCTCGCTGGTGCCGCCGTCGCCGAGCATGGCCAGCGCGACCACCGGTTCGCCGCGCAGCCGGGCGGCGTGCGCCAGTCCGACGGCGTGCGGGGCCTGGGTGCCGAGCGGGGTGCAGAGCGGGGCGGTCCGGCTGGCGCGGGGGTCGTAGCCGGTGTGGGCGTTGCCGCGCAGCAGGGTCAGCGCCTCCAGCGGGTCGACCCCGCGGGAGACCACGGCGAGGGTGTCGCGGTAGCTGGGGAACAGCCAGTCGCGCTCGCCGAGCACCAGGGCGGCGGCGACCTGGCAGGCCTCCTGCCCGGTGGAGGCCGGGTAGACGGCGAGGCGGCCCTGTTTGGTCAGGGTGGTGGCCTGCTGGTTGTAGCGCCGGCCGACGACGAGTCGCCGGTAGAGCTCGCGCAGCAGCGCCGGGTCCTGCTTCTCCACGGCGGGGGTGCCGAGCACCCGGACGGGGGAGACGTCCGGGAGGAGGGGGGCCGGATCGGTGCGCGGAGCGGTGGCCCCGGGCATCCAGCCGGGCACACCGGTGTGGTGTCTGTGGTCGAGAACGGTCATCTCGGGGCACCTCCATGGGTGGCGGGGGCTCCCTACCGATTGTTCGGTCGTCTGTTCATCTTGACCAGAAGCGTGACAAGGTGGTGGACATTCGGCCCGAGCGGCGGTCGACTGGTGGCAGTGTGTCCAATCGGCGAGGGTGGGGGGTCATGTCGGCTGAACAGATGTCCAGACTCGACCGGGTCGACCGGGCGATCCTGCGGCTGCTGCAGCAGGACGGTCGAGCCTCGATCCGCTCGGTGGCCGAGCGGGTGCACGTGTCCCGGGCGAACGCGTACGCCCGGATCTCCAGGATGGTCGAGGACGGCATCATCCGCGGCTTCACCGCCCGGGTGGACCACGAACGGGCAGGTCAGGGCGCGTCCGCGTACATCACCCTGAAAATCGTCCAGAACTCCTGGCGGACCGTGCGCGAGCAGCTGCTGGCACTGCCCGGGGTCGCCCACATCGCCCTGGTCGGCGGGGACTTCGACGTCCTGCTGCTGGTGCACACCGCCGACAACCACGCCCTGCGGGACTTGGTCCTCAACCGGATCCAGTCCATCCCGCAGGTGCTCGGTACACAAACCATGCTGGTGTTCGAGGAGACCGACCAGGTACCCCCCGACTAGGGAACGCCTACCGGGCCCGCAGCCCGTCGAAGGCCAGGTGCACCACGGCGTCCGCGACCCCGTCGGCCGCCTTCAACCCCGGCCGGTACCACTCCACGATCGAGTTGATCATCCCGAACAGCAGCCGGGTGGCCAGCCGCGGCTCCACGTCCCCGCGCAGCGCGCCGTCCGCGACGGCCGCCCGCACCAGCTCCGCCACCTGGTGGTCGAAGTCCCGCCGCCGCTCCAGCGCCCACAGCTCGGTCGCCGTGTTGCCGCGCACCCGCAGCAGCAGCGTCACGTACGGCAGCTCCGCCAGCAGCACCTCCGCGGTGCGCCGCACCACGTGCTCCAGCCGCTCCACCGCCGGGCCCGCCAGCGCCTGCGGCTCGGCCAGGATCGCGAACAGCCCGTCCAGCGCCCGCCCGACGGCCAGCCGCAGCAGCTCCTCCTTGCCACGGACGTGGTGGTAGATCGAGGACTTGGAGATCCCGGCGGCCCGGGAGAGGTCCTCCATCGACGTGCCGTCGTATCCGCGCTCGTTGAACACGTCGACGGTCACCGCGAGCAGTGACTCGACGGTGTAGGCGGTGCGCGTGGTGTGATCGGCCATCCTCCGAGTATCCCCGGCCGCCGAGCGGGGTACGCGATCGGGTCCGGCCGGTCCGCACCAGCCGGAGCTGGTCCACACCAACCGGAGGAGGGACCGCCTAGAATCTGCGGACGATCGTCCACGTCCAGCAGGCTGGGGTCCGCAGCTGATGAACGCAATACCGGCAGTCTCCTCCGACCTGCCCGAGGACGTGCCCGACCAGCGCGGCGAGGACCCGGCGGGCGCCGCCCCCACCTGGCAGGACCGCGCCCGGGCACTGGTGGTGCGGTTCGGACCGGCCGTGTGGTGCTACGCGGTGCTCAAGCTGGTCGGCTTCACCGTCTTCATGAAGCTGCTCTCCTTCTCCGGCGACTACGCGAAGAAGCCGGCCCGGTTCGGCGGCGGCACCAACCCCTGGGACGTACTGGCCAGCTGGGACGGCTGGTGGTACCAGCAGGTCGCCCAGTTCGGCTACCACCCGGCGCTGATCCCGATCCCGGGCGGCCAGCCGGGCTTCACCATCGAGCAGAACTCGGCCGCGTTCTTCCCGCTCTACCCCGGCCTGATGCGGCTCACCTCGGACGTCACGGGCCTGGGCCTGTACGGCGCCGGGATGCTGGTCTCGGTGCTGGCCTCGCTGTTCGCGGCGGCCGGGATCTACGCCGTGGTGGAGAAGCTGTCCGGTCCCCGGGCGGGTGTGATCGCGGCCGGGATCTGGGCGATCGCCCCCGGCTCGGGCGCCGAGTGGGCCGTCTACTCGGACTCGCTGTTCGTCGCGCTGGCTGCCTGGGCCTGCTACTTCACGATGACCAAGCAGTGGGTCGCGGCCGGGGCGATCACCCTGGTCGCCGGGCTGAACCGGCCGACCTCGGCGGCGCTGATCGGCGCCGTCGGCCTGGCCGCGCTGGTCGAGCTGTACCGCCGGGAGAGCGGGGTGCTGCGCCCGCTGGCGGCGATGCTGCTGGCCCCGCTGGGCCTGCTCGGCTACGTGGCCTGGGTGGGCCGGCGGACCGGCGAGTGGGGCGGCTACTTCCGGATCCAGCACGACGCCTGGCTGCACTACTTCGACGGCGGCCAGGGCACCTGGCAGGCGATCCGCGGGGTGCTGCTGGGCCGCAACGACTACCCCTTCGCGTTCCCGGTGCCGGACCTGCTGGCCACCCTGATCGTGTTCAGCCTGCCGGTGCTGATCGTGCTGCTGGTCCGGCTGCGCCCGCCGCTGGTGCTGACCGCCTACACCCTGGCCACGATCGTGTCGGTGCTCGGCAGCCTGGGCATCTTCGGCAACGTCTCGCGCTACCTGCTGCCGGCGTTCCCGCTGTTCATCGCGCTGGCGGTGGGGATGCGCAAGCTCAGCTGGCCGGTGCTGGCGGCGGTCCTGGGGACGGGGGCGATCGCCTCGGGCTGGTACGCCGGGTTCGTGATCTTCGAACTGGGCGTGCCGTAGACCGGTCCACCCGATCGCACAGGGGCGGTGTCCTACGGGACCCGCCCCTTCGCGTTCCCGCCGGAATCCGTCCCCCACGCCCTCTTGAGCCGACCGATCGTTCGGTTACTCTGTGACGTGTCCCGTCCTCCCCTCTGAGGAGCGCACAGATGCCCGCAGCGGTCACCCACCCCCTCGTCGCCGAGCTGGTCGAGCGCCACCAGGCCACCCTGGACGCCGCGCTCGCCGCCGCCGCGAAGCGCGACTACTGGTCCGCCTACCCCGAGTTCCCGAAGGCCTACGGCGAGAGCGGCCCGGCCGACGGCAAGGCCGCCTTCGACGCCCTCCTCGGCAGGCCCTTCGTCCTCGACGGCCACCCCGGCGACGGCGACCAGGTCGGCGGCGAGGTCTCGCCGTACGGCATCGAGCTGGGCATCACCTACCCGCACGCCGGCCCGGACGCGCTGATCGCCGCGCTGGCCGCCGCCCGGCCCGGGTGGGCCGCCGCCTCCCCGCTGGAGCGCGCCGCCGTCTGCCTGGAGATCCTGCGGCGGATCAACGCCCGCTCCCACGAGTTCGCCCAGGCCGTCATGCACACCACCGGCCAGGCCTACGGGATGGCCTTCCAGGCCGGCGGCCCGCACGCCCAGGACCGCGGTCTGGAGGCCGTCGCCTACGCGTACGCCGAGCAGACCCGGCTGCCGCGGCAGGCCGGCTGGACCAAGCCCCAGGGCAAGCGCGAGCCGCTGGTGATGACCAAGGAGTTCACCGTCGTCCCGCGCGGCCTCGCGCTGCTGATCGGCTGCAACACCTTCCCCACCTGGAACGGCTACCCCGGCCTGTTCGCCTCGCTGGCCACCGGCAACCCGGTGCTGGTCAAGCCGCACCCGCGGGCCGTGCTGCCGCTCGCGCTGACCGTCGCGATCGCCCGCGAGGTGCTCGCCGAGGCCGGCTTCGACGCCAACCTGGTCTGCCTGGCCGCCGAGCACGAGGGCGGCACCGTCGCCGCGACCCTCGCGGTCCGTCCCGAGATCCGGATGATCGACTACACCGGCTCCACCTCCTTCGGCGACTGGCTGGAGGAGAACGCCAAGCAGGCCCAGGTCTACACCGAGAAGGCCGGCGTCAACGCGGTCGTCATCGACTCCACCGACGACTACAAGGGCATGCTGGGCAACCTGGCCTTCGCGCTCTCGCTGTACAGCGGCCAGATGTGCACCACCCCGCAGAACGTGCTGATCCCGCGCGGCGGCATCGGCACCGACCAGGGCGACAAGTCCTACGACCAGGTCGTCACCGACCTCGCCGCCGCCATCGAGGGCCTGCTCTCCGACGACGCCCGCGCCGCCGCCATCCTCGGCGCCGTGGTCAACCCGGGCGTGCTCCAGCGCTCGGCCGCCGCGGCCGGCGGCGAGTACGGCGAACTCGCCCTCGCCCCGCGCGCGGTGGTCTCGCCCGACTTCCCCGGCGCGACCGTCCGCACCCCGGCGCTGGTCAAGCTGGACGCCGACAAGCCGGACGACCGCTCGGTCTTCCGCACCGAGTGCTTCGGCCCGGTCTCCTTCGCCGTCGCCGTCGAATCCACCCCCGCCGCCGTGGAGTTGCTGCGCACCACGGTCCGCGAGAAGGGCGCCATGACGGCCTCCGGCTACACCACCTCGCCCGAGGTGGAGGCCCTGCTGGTCGAGGCCGCGCTGGACTCCGGCGTCTCGCTCTCGCTCAACCTCACCGGCGGCGTCTACCCCAACCAGACCGCCGCCTTCTCCGACCTCCACGGCACCGGCGCCAACCCGGCCGCCAACTCCGCGTACTGCGACGGCGCCTTCGTCGCCAACCGGTTCCGCACCGTGGAGATCCGCCGCCACAGCTGAGCCGGCGGGGCCGTACCGCGCCCGCCCGAACCCCCGGTCCCCCGGTCGGCCACCCGCCACCGGGGGACCGGCGGTTCACAGCTCCACCGGCGCCCGCGATGATGGAGGCTGGGAGAGCGCCGGAAACGGCGTCCAACCGCCCTCCGAACAACGGGAGCTGATACATGACCGTGAAGCCGACCGAGACCGACGTCGTCATCGTCGGTGCCGGACCGACCGGACTGCTGCTGGCCGGCGACCTCGCCGCCGCCGGGGTCGGCGTCACCGTCCTGGAGAAGCGCGGCACCGAGTCCAACCTCACCCGGGCCTTCGCCGTGCACGCCCGCAGCCTGGAGCTGCTGGACGCCCGGGGCCTGGCCGACGAGCTGATCGCCACCGGCCGCCCGCTCAGCGGGCTCCGGATGCTGAACAAGGTCGGGATCGACCTCAGCACGCTGCCCAGCCGCTTCCCGTTCGTCCTGATCACCCCGCAGTACAACGTCGAGCGGGTGCTCCAGGAGCGCGCCGAGCGGGCCGGCGCCGTGATCCTGCGCGGTGCCGAGGTCACCGGGCTGCGCCAGGACGCCGAGGGCGTCACCCTGGAGACCCGCGACGGGCAGAGCCACCGGGCCCGCTACGCGGTCGGCACCGACGGCGTCCGCTCCGTCGTCCGCGAGCTGCTCGGCATCGAGTTCCCCGGCGAGTCCGTGGTCGACTCCGTGATGCTGGCCGACGTCCGGCTGGAGCGCGAGCCCGCCGACGCGATCGCCGTCGGCGCCAACAAGGCCGGCTTCTCCTTCGTCGCCCCGTTCGGCGACGGCTGGTACCGGGTCATCGCCTGGGACCGCAACGAGCAGCAGGACGACGGCGCCGCCCCCACCCCCGAGCAGCTCACCGCGATCGTCCAGGCCACCCAGGGCGAGGACTACGGCCTGCACGACGTGCGCTGGAGCTCCACCTTCCACAGCGACGAGCGCCAGGCCCCCCACTACCGCTCCGGCCGGGTCTTCCTGGCCGGCGACGCCGCCCACTGCCACTCCCCGGCCGGCGGCCAGGGCATGAACACCGGCCTCCAGGACGCCGCCAACCTCTCCTGGAAGCTCGCCGCCGCCCTCCGCGGCCGGGCCACCGACGCACTGCTGGACACCTACCAGGCCGAGCGGCACCCGGTGGGCAGGACGGTGCTGCGCACCTCCGGCACGCTGATCCGGATCGCCCTCGCCGAGTCCGCCCCCACCCGCGCCCTGCGCGGGGCGCTCACCGCGATCGGCGGCCACCTCGACCTGCTCACCGAGCGCGGCGCCCGGATGGTCTCCGGCATCGAGATCGCCTACCCCGCCCCCAAGGGCGCCCACCCCCAGGTCGGCAAGCGCGTCCCCGACCTCCGGCTGACCGCCCTCAGCAAGCCCACCGAGGGCGAGCCGGCCGGGCCCGAGCGGCTCTACGAGGCGCTGCGCGCCGGGAAGTTCGTCCTGGTCAGCAATGACGAGCTGGCCGCCACCGCGCCCTGGGCGGACCGCCTGGTCTGCGCCGCCCCGGCCGACCCGCACGGCAAGCTGGCCGACACCGTGCTGCTGATCCGCCCGGACGGCTACGTCGCCTGGGGCGCCGTGGACCCCGGTCAGGGCGAGCTGCGCGAGGCCCTCACCGGCTGGCTGGGCGCTCCCGCCGAGGACTGACCGGGGCACCGCGACGAAGGGTCGGCGGGTGCGGCACGGACGCCGCACCCGCCGACCCTTCGTTCGGTCGTCGGTTAACCCCGCGCCTTCACGTAGTGCCGCGCCGCCTTCGCCCGGTTCCCGCAGACCGCCATCCGGCACCACCGCCGGCGCCCGTTCTGCGAGGCGTCGAAGAAATGCAGAATGCATGCCTCGTGTGCGCACTGCTTCACCCGGTGGGCGCCCTGCCCGAGCAGCGCGAGGAAGTCGTCGGCCGCCAGCCAGGGTGCCAGCCACTCCGGCCGGTCGGCCTCGACCCGCTCCTCGGCCCCGGTCGGCCCGGCCGTCCGCCGGATCCGTCCGTGCGCCAGCACCGCGTCCAGCCCACCCCGCGCGCGCTCGCCCAACTCGCCCTGTCCGCCGACGTCCTGGGCGGCGAGCAGGATCGCCTCGCGGGTCTGCCGGATCGCCGCCAACCCGGCCGCGTCGGCCGTGCAGCGCTCGGTCAGCCCGTTGCTGGAGAGCCAGATCCCGTACTGCTCGACGTCGGTGAGCGCGTCGTTGACGGGCGTTCCGGACCAGCGGGTGTTGAGCAGGTCGAGCGCGAGCGGCTCGCCGATCAGCGGTCGTCGGTCCCTCGGGTCCGGCATCAGGTCAGTCATCGCTCTCCCTCGGCTCGGCCCGATTCTACGTCCGTTCCCGCAGCGGGAATTGGTATGGACCGTCCCCGGAATTCCGGCCATTCACTGTATGGAACGTCCCGCTTTCCGGCCCTCCACAGTTGACTGTTTTTTAGCAACGAATTGCCGGACCATGATCCACCGCACCGATCCGCTCTGACATGTTCTAGCCAGCGTTCCTGAACCCCTCGGGACGCCTTGCCCCTTGCCGGCTCCCCACAGCCGGCCGGAGGAGGATCCGTTGCGCCACCGTTCCCTCGCCATCGCCGCCGCGATAGCCGTCCTGCCGCTGACCGCCGTCTCGCTCGGCGTCGCCACCGCACAGGCCGCCACCCCGCACGCCGCCCCGCGCGTCGCCCTGCCGAACACCGTGAACCCCGCGGTGGCCCACTCGGAGAAGAAGGGTGACGTCCCGGCCGAACAGCAGATCTCGGTGGCCGTCAGCCTCAAGCTGCGCGACTCCGCCGGGCTGGACCGCTACCTCGCCGCGGTCGCCACCCCCGGAACGCCGGAGTACGGCACGTACCTGACGCCGGAGCAGTTCAGCGCGCGGTACGCGCCCACCCAGCAGGCCGTCGACCAGGTCAAGGCCTACCTGACCGCCCAGGGGCTGACCGTCGGCGAGGTCAGCGCCAACCGCCAGGTGGTCAACGCCCACGGCACCGCCGCGCAGGTCTCGCAGGCCTTCGGCACCCACGAGAGCTCCTACCTCGACCCGCAGCAGCAGCGCACCTTCTTCGCCAACGACGGCGCCGCCTCGATCCCCGCCGAACTGGCCTCCGTGGTCCAGGGCCTGAGCGGCCTGGACAACCACGCGGTGCGCAAGGGCCGGATCGCCAAGCCGAACTCGGTGACCCCGAACGCCGCCACCGCCACCCCGCGGGGCATGGCCCCGGCCCAGTACCGGGGCGCGTACAACCTGGACAAGACCGGCGCCGACGGCACCGGCACCACGGTCGCCCTCTGGGAGTTCGACGGCTACCGGTCCTCGGACCTGACCACCTACGACTCGCAGTACGGCCTGACCGGCCCGGCCGTCGTCACCGTCCCGGTGGACGGCGCGAACTACGACTCCTCGCCCGGCCAGGGCGAGGGCGAGGTCGAGCTGGACAGCGAGATCGTCCGCGGCGCGGCGCCCAAGGCCACCCAGCTGCTCTACGAGGCCCCCAACAGCGACCAGGGCGAGATCGACATGGCCAACAAGATCGTGGCCGACAACAAGGTCTCGGTCATCTCGATCTCCTGGGGCACCTGCGAGCCGGACACCACCGCCTCCTCGATGACCGCCGTCGACAACGCCTTCAAGCAGGCCGCCGCCCAGGGCATCTCGGTCTTCTCCGCCTCCGGCGACGACGGCTCCAAGGACTGCACCCGCTCCGCCAGCGGCGCGAGCGTCACCTCGGTCGACTTCCCGGCCTCCAGCCCGCACCAGACCGGCGTCGGCGGCACCAACCTCCAGGTCACCGGCGGCAACGGCTACTCCGCGGAGAGCGCCTGGAGCACCGCCGGCGGCGGCGTCTCCACCGTGTTCGGCAAGCCGAGCTGGCAGACCGGCACCGGCGTCGCCGGCACCATGCGCACCGTCCCGGACGTCGCCTCCAACGCCGACCCGCAGAGCGGCTTCGCGATCTACACCGGCGGCGGCTGGAACGTCTACGGCGGCACCAGCGCGGCCGCGCCGCTGTGGGCCGGCTACGCCGCCCAGGTCAACCAGAAGGCCAAGGCCGCCGGTCAGCCCGCCCTCGGCGAGGCGAACCCGAAGCTGTACGCGGTCGCCAACAGCAGCAGCTACGGCACCACCTTCCACGACGTGACCACCGGCGCCAACCAGGACTTCGCCGCCAAGACCGGCTACGACCAGGTCACCGGCTGGGGCAGCCCGGTCGCCGACGCCCTGACCACCGCCCTGCTCGGCGGCGGCAGCAGCGGTGGCACCACCCCGCCGACCGGCGGGGGCTGCACCGCCGCCCAGCTGATCGGCAACGGCGGCTTCGAGACCGGCACCGCCGCCCCGTGGACCACCTCCTCGGGCGTCGTCGACAACGGCACCTCCGAGCCGGCCCGCTCCGGCAGCTGGAAGGCCTGGCTGGACGGCTACGGCAGCGCCCACACCGACACCCTGTCGCAGACCGTCACCGTCCCGGCCGGCTGCGCCGCCGCGACCCTCACCTTCGCGCTGCACGTCGACACTGCGGAGACCGGCTCCACCCCGTACGACACCCTGACCCTCCAGGCGAACGGCACCACCGTGAAGACCTGGTCCAACGTGGACGCGGCCGCCGGCTACGTGCAGCAGACCGTGGACCTGACCTCCTTCGCCGGCCGGACGGTGACCCTCAAGTTCACCGGCACCGAGGACGGCTCCAACCAGACCAGCTTCGTGATCGACGACGTCGCCCTGAACGTCAAGTGATCACCGGCCGGTAGCAGCACGCAGACCCCCGCCGGGGCGGAGCCGTCAGGGCCCGCCCCGGCGGTGTCCGTTTGCGCCCGTTTCCCCACCGTTCCCGGCGCCGCGTTCCGGCGGTGTTTCCGGACTGTTTCAAGATCGCTAACCATCCGGCCCACCTGCTGTGACCACTGTCATCCGCACGACTGATGACGTAGCCTCTCGACCGTGCGTAGGGTTCCCCAAAGCTCGGTGAAGCCGCTCACAGCGCGCCCCGGCGCCGCCCCGGTGCCACCGAAGTCACCTGGTGGGGAGGTTCACCGCATGGCCGCACAGCAGCCTCAGGACGCCGCGCGGCTGCGGCTGGTCGGATCGCGTACGGAGCGCCCCGACCCGCCCCCCGTCCCGGCTCCCGCCCCCAGCCCGGGCCCCCCGGCGCCGTCCGCCGGCCGCCCCGCCCCGGCCGGCGGCTTCGCGGACGCCCTGCACCTGGCCATCGAGGCCAGCGGCCTCAGCCTGGACCGGATCCGCGCCGCACTCGCCCAACGCGGCGTCAGGGTCAGTGTCACGACGCTCAGTTACTGGCGCCGCGGCCGCAGCCAGCCCGAGCGGGCCAGCTCGCTGCGCGCCGTCCACCTGCTGGAGGAACTGCTCGGCCTGCCGCACAGCGCGCTCTCCTCGCTGCTCGGCCCGCCCCGCCCGCGCGGCCGCTGGGCCGCCGCCGCCAACACCCTCCACCTCGGACTGGAGGACGTCTGGCCGGGCGAGCAGGAGATCGCCGAGATCTTCGCCGAACTGGACGCCCCGCCGGCCGGCGAGCTGGAGCGGCTCAGCATCCACGACTCGTACTACGTGGACGCCGAGCGCCGGGCCAACCTGCTGCGGATGCGCCAGGTGGTGCGCGCCACGGTCGGCGGCGTCGGCCGCTGCCTGGTCGTGCACAAGGCCGACGAGGAGGCCACCGGCTGCCCGGAGATCACCTCGGTGCGGCACGGCCGGCTCGGCCGGGTCCGCCGCCGCCCGGAGGTCGGCCTGACCGTCGCCGAGCTGATGCTGGACCGCCCGCTCGGGCTCGGCGACAGCACGGTCTTCGAGTACGAGGTGGAGATCCCGCCCGGCGGCCCGACCATGGAGTACAGCCGCCGCTTCGCCACCACGGTGCGCGAGTACGTGCTCCAGGTGCACTTCGACCCGGCGGCCGTCCCGGTGCACTGCGAGCGCTACGACCGCGAGCCGGGCGCGGACGTCGACCACCGCCGCGAGCAACTGTGGATCGGCGCCTCGGCGAGCGCCCACGTGCTGGCCCCGGACCAGCAGCCCGGCCACATCGGCATCCGCTGGGAATGGCCGTAGGCCCCGCCCCCCGAAGTCCCACCGAAGCCCCATCGAAGCCCCGTCGGACCACCACCAGGTCCGGCGGGGCTTCCGCGTGCCACCCCGAAAACCTAACCCCTTCAAGCGAGCACAGTGGTTGACGCCCCATCATCTAACCCATAATCTCATCAGTACCGGTTAGGCAGTCGCCCCGCCGGAACCCACCCGGGAGGGACCAGGCATGTCCGGCACCACCGCACTCCGCACCCTGCAGACCGGCCACGTGGGCCTCAACGTCACCGACCTCGACCGCTCGGTCGACTTCTACCGGGCCGTCCTCGGCCTCGACCTCACCCACCGGGGCACCGACCCCGAGCGCCGCTACGCCCTGCTCGGCCGCGACGGCCGCCTGGTGATCACCCTCTGGCAGCAGAGCGCCGGCACCTTCCCCACCACCACCCCCGGCCTGCACCACCTCTCCTTCGAGGTGGCGGACCTCGACGAGGTCCGCGCCACCGAGGAACTGCTGCGCACCCTGGGCGCCGAGTTCGCCCACGACGGCGTCGTCCCGCACAACGAGGGCTCCGCGTCCGGCGGCATCTTCTTCACCGACCCGGACGGCATCCGGCTGGAGGTCTACACCCGCACCGGGCTGGCCGAAACCGCCGCCGAGGCCCCCCACGGCTCCGCCCCGACCTGCGGCTTCTTCTAAGGAGCGGGATGACCGCCACCAGCACCCCGTACCACCCCGGCGAGCGGCGGGCCCAGGCCCGCGCCGGAGTGACCGAGCGGGCCGACCACGCGGGCCGGTCGATCCGCGGCACCGTCCCGGCCGTGGCCGCCCGCTTCCTCACCGAGCGCCGGACGCTGGTGGTCGGCGCCGCCGACCCGGACGGCCGGGTCTGGGCGACCCAGCTGTCCGGCCCGGCCGGCTTCCTCCGGGCCCCGGACGAGCGCACCGTGACGATCGCCGCCCACCCGCCCGAGGCCGACCCGCTGGCCGGAGCCCTGGCCCGCCCCGCCCAACTCGGCACCATCGCCCTGGACCCGGCCGGCCGCCGCCGGATGCGGCTCAACGGCCGCTCGGTGCCGGACGGCCGGGGCGGGCTGGTGGTCCGCGCCGAGGAGGTGGTGTCCAACTGCCCGAAGTACATCCAGCGCCGCAGCCCGCTGGACCGCCCGGGCGCGGGCACGCCCCGCACGGTCGCCGAGGGGCCGGTCCTGACCACGGCGCAGCGGCTGACCGCGGCCACCGCCGACACCTTCTTCATCGCCACCACCGGGCCCGACGGCCGGGTGGACGCCTCGCACCGCGGCGGCTTCCCCGGCTTCCTGGAGGCGGTGGCGCCGGACACCGTGCGCTGGCCCGAGTACCGCGGCAACAGCATGTTCCTGACCCTCGGGAACCTGGAGCTGGACCCGCGGGCCGGACTGCTGCTGCCCGACTGGGAGACCGGCGGGGCCCTGCTGATCACCGGCGAGGCCCGCACCGACTGGTCCGAGGAGGCCCGGCGGGCCGCCCCCGGCGCCGAGCGGATGGTCGAACTGACCGTCACCGGAGTCCGGGAGATCGCCGATGCCACCCCGCTGACCTGGACCGATCCCGAGTACTCGCCCGCCAACCCGCGCTGACCGCGGATCAGGTTCGTACCGGCCCTACCCGCTCCCGCCGACGTCCGCCACACCCGGCGACCCTGGGGGCACCTCCCGGCCGAAGGCTGGGGGAGGGTCCTCACCCGTCCGGTCCAATCCGCCGCGCCGCACCCCGCCCGCCCTGGGACTTTGGTCCCGATGCCACACGGTCGGCCCGGGAAGGACCACTCCTGTCCCGCCGTCAGGCGCGCCGACCAGGAAGGAGGCGGAGCATGACCCTCACCGGCAGCCCCTCACCACTGCTGGAGTTCACCGAGGTCGCCCCCGAGGAGGACTGCATGTGCGGGGGCTGCAGCGCCCGCCGCCGCGCCCGGCTGCACGCCGCCCCGGTCCACGAGGGCGGGCACGCCGCGGCCCGCAGCCTCCGCCGCCGGGCCGCCGTCCTGGTGGCCGCCGTCGGCACCGCGATAGGCGGCGGCACCGCCGCCGCCCCCGCGCCCACCCCGGGCGGCAGCAGCACCGCCCAGCCCCCGCGGACCCCGCAGGGCGAGGTCAGCGGCCTCTACGGCCAGGACCCCGGCGCCCGCTCCGCCGCCCCGCAGCCCGCCGCCCGGCCCGTCACCCGGCCCGTCACCCGGGCCCAGGTCATCCAGCGCGCCCAGGCCTGGGTCGACCAGGCCGTGCCGTACGGCATGGACCGCTACTGGTCCGACGGCTACCGCCAGGACTGCTCCGGCTTCGTCTCGATGGCCTGGGGCCTCGGCAGCAACCAGACCACCTGGACGCTGCCGAACTTCGCCGAACGGATCGACCGGAACGACCTCCAGCCCGGCGACGTGCTGCTCTACAACAACCCGGCCAACCCCCAGGCCGGCTCGCACGTGACGATCTTCGGCGGCTGGACGGACTCCTCCCGCACCCGCTACGTCGCCTACGAGCAGACCTCCCCGGGCACCAGGAAGCGCTCCACCCCGTACGCCTACTGGAACAACTCCGGCTCCTACCTCCCGTACCGCTACACCGGCCTGTCCGGCGGCAGCAACGACGGCGCCGGCAGCACCGACGCCTTCCCCGGCGCGGGCGAGTTCGGCCCCGGCGCGAACAACGACTACGTCACCAGGCTCGGCCGGCTGCTGGTGCAGCGCGGCGGCTCCCGCTTCTACACCGAGGGCCCCGGCCCCCGCTGGACGGAGAGCGACCGCAGGGCCACCCAGGCCTTCCAGCTCGCCCAGGGCTGGCGCGGCAGCGAGGCCGACGGCATCCCGGGCAAGGACACCTGGGACTTCCTGGTCCACCACAAGGGCCGCGACATCGCCCCCGGCACCCCGCCGCCGTCCCCCTGACGCGGCGCCTCAGCGCCGGCCCGACATCCAGTGGAACAGCCCCATCGCCACACTCGTCGCCAGGTTGAAGCTGGACACCCCTTGCCGCATCGGCACCGCGACCAGCCGGTCGGCCCGCTCCTTGAGCTGCGCCGACACCCCGTGCCGCTCGGTGCCGAAGGCGAGCAGCGCGTCGTCCGGGAACGGCAGGTCCCGGATGTCGGTACCCTCCGGGTCCAGTACGTACAACGGCCCGGCCGGCAGCTCCGGCAGGTCCACCCGCTCCACCGCGGTGGCGAAGTGCAGCCCGGCGCTGCCCCGCAGCACCGTCGGGTGCCAGGGATCCAACTCGCCCGTGGTCACCACCCCGGTCGCCCCGAACCCGGCCGCCAGCCGGATCACCGCCCCGACGTTCCCCAGGTTCCGCGGATTCTCCAGCAGCACCACCGGCGCCCGCCGCGGCAGCCGCCCCAACGCCGCCCGGTTCGCCGCGACCGACGGCCGCGCCGCCAGCGCGACCACCCCGGTCGGATGCAGCCGCGGTGCCAGCCCCCGCAACCTCTCCTGCGCCACCTCCACGGCCAGCGCGTCCAGCGCCGGAACCACATCCGGCGCCAACTCCCCGGCCAGCGCGAGCAGGGCCCCGCGGTCCGCCGTCAGCACCCGGCGGACCTCACCCCCGAACCGCAGCGCGTGCTTCAACGGGTGGAACCCGTCCAACAGCACCGCGCCCGACTCGACCGCCCGCCAGTCCCGCACCAGCTCGTCGTCCATGCCGCTCACTCTCCCACCCCCGGCTCCCCGGGCCGCCCGGCGGCCGCGATCACCTCGTCGAACCCGAGCGGCACCCCGACCGGGCCACCCTCGGCGGCCAACCCGGCCAACGCGAGATCCAGATGCCGGTGCACCAGCGCCCCGTCCGCGTCCAGCACCGCCAACGCCCCCGGCAACGGCCGGGAGACCCGGACGCAGAGCAGCACCAGATCCCCCATCCCCACGTCCGCCCGCACCTTCCCGGCGTCCCGGGCCGCCCGCAACAGCTCCTCCACCGCCGCCACCGCCCCCCGTCGAACGGCCACCAACTCCCCGTCCACCACCAGCCGTTCGAGCAGCACCACGATCGCCGCCCCCATCCGCAGATCGGCGGCCGCGTGCACGAACCGGCACAGCGCCCGGTACGGATCGTCCTCCGCCCGCCGCGCCTGCTCCGCCGCCTCGGTGAGCCGGCCCAGCAGATCGGTGACCAGCGCCCGCACCAACGCCTCCCGGTCGGGAAAGCGCCGGTAGAGCGTGCCCGGCCCGACACCCGCCCGCCGGACCACCGCGTCCAACGGGGCGTCCGGCCCCCGCTCCAGGAACACCTCGCAGGCGGCGTCCAGGATCCTGCGCCGGCTGCGTTCCGCGTCGGCCCTCATCCACCACTCCCTAACCGGAGAAAAACTCTCCCCCTATGCTAGCGTCAGCAAACGGAGAAAAACTCTCCGTCTATCGCCCTCCCCGAGGAGCGCCACCATGCCCACCACCCCCCTCACCATCCACACCGCGCTCGACGGCACCCCCCAGCCCCGCGAAGCCGTCCTCGCCTGGGAACTCGACCGCGCCCGCGCCGCCCTCCACCTGCTCAAGCAGCGCCTCGGCGACGACCGGACGCGCGAACTCCTCACCCCCGACACCACCACCGCCGACACCGCCCTCACCACCTGGGCCCACGCCTCCCAGGGCCGCTGGCGCACCGCCGTCACCGAACTCACCGCCACCGGCATCGACGCCACCCGGTTCCTCACCTGGTGGCAGGGCCGCCTCCAGGCCGGCGACCGCACCGCCCTCCTCGCCGCCAACCCCGAGCACTACCTCGCCGACTCCACCGCCGACCGCGTCGAGATCATCGAAACCCTCGGCACCACCCCGACCCGCTTCTTCCTCCGCTTCCACGACGACGTCCCCATCCCCACCACCTTCCCCACCCACATCGCCGGCACCGGCACCCTCGCCGACGGCACCGAGGTCCTCCGCGTCCTCCACGAGTTCGCCGACACCCCCGCCGGCCTCCGCATCCGCCTCACCGTCCAGTTCCCCGAAGCCGCCCCCGACCACGTCCCCACCGGCCACCAGTGGCACTTCGCCTGCGAGTTCACCAACTGGCTCCGAGCCGCCCACGCCGCCGCCTGACCCCGACGGGCGCGCGGGCCCGAAGCCCGCGCGCCCGCAACAAAGACCCCAGAACCCGCACCACCCCACCCCCGGGAACCGCCCCCGGCCTCACCCACCCTCCCGAGCGCCCCCACCCACCCCGGCCCCCCGCAGGGCCCTCTCCAGATCCCGCAAGGCCACCCCCACCAACCGGGTCCCCGCCCGCACCACATCCCCCTGCACCCCGGCACCCCCCTCCCCCAACCCCTCCTCCAGCCGCGCCTGCGCCTCCCGCACCGCCGAGAACTCCACCGCCCGCCCCGTCAACAACGCCCCCGCCGCCAACGCCGTCGCCAACCTCAGCTCCTCCGCGTACTCCGCCGCCCCCGGCACGGGCTCCGCATCGGCGCCCGGCACGTGCGCCTCCAACAACACCGCCGCCCGCCCCAAGTGCCCCACCGCCGCCCGCGCCCGGTCGATCTGCCGCCTGGTCACGCCGGTGAGACCGGACTCGTGCCGCCCCGGCTCCGCATCGGCCCGCTGCATCGCCTGCAACAGCTCCGACCGCGCCTCCCGCGAGTCCAGCAGCGCCGCCCGCACCGCCCGCCCGCGCGGCGCCGCCGGATCCTCGTAGCAGGCGACCACCACCGCCGCGTACCGCCCGGCCGCCGCCAGCCATTCGGCGAGCCGCTCCCCGAGCCGCGCGGTCTGCCAGGTCGGGAACAGCGCGTACGTCAGCAGCGCCAACGACCCGCCCAGCAGCGTCAGCCCGACCCGTTCGAAGGCCGTGACCAGCGGATCCCCCGCCTGCAACCCCAGCAGGAACACCACGTACGAGGAGATCCCGACGGTGGTCAGCGCGTACCCCGTCCGGAACGCCAGATAGGCCCCACCGATGCACAGCACCGCCAGCGAAGCCAGCACCCACTCCCCCGGATGCGCCAACTGCACCACCAGCGTCGAGACGGCGACCCCGACCACCGTCCCGGCCAGCCGGGCGACCCCCCGGCTGTAGGTCTGGGCGAAGTCGGGCCGCATCACCATGGCCGCGGTCATCGGCGCCCAGTACCCGTGGTGGAACCCGGCCAGCCGGGCCAGCAGATAGGCGGCGGTGACCACCCCGGCCAGCCGGACGGCGTGCTGGAAGATCGCCGATCGCGGCCGCAGCTGCCGCCGTACGGCCCGCAGCGCGACGGGCAGCATCCGTGAGATCGACGGCTTGTGCAGTGCCCCGCCGGCGCCGACCACGGGCGTGGTGATGGTGTCCTCGTCGTTGCGGTCCAGGGTGTCCGCGGCCTTGCGCAGCAGCCCGCCGAGCCGTCGGGCGGACCGCCAGGCCGCCCCCTGCAGCTGTACCCCCTGGTCCGGCCGGACCAGGGTCAGCGCGGGCGCCGACCGGGGGAGCCGGACGGGGTCGCCGGTGCGGACGGCCCGGGCGAGGGCGTCCATCACCTCGGCGGCGGCCGCCAGCACCTCCCGGGCCCGGTCGCGTTCCGGCCCCTCCTCGGGGGCGCCGACCTTGGGGTCGGCGAGCGCGGCGAGGGTGGGGCGGATGCGTTCGGCGATGCCGCGCAGGCCGCGCAGTTCGGGCGGCCGGTGGCGGTCCTGCCAGGGGGTGACGGCGGAGGCGTGCCGGGCGGTCATGAACGGTTCCGGATCCACGTGCGCGGTCGGGTCCTGGCGCAACCGGCGGGCGTAGTCGGCGAGTTCGGCGTAGGTGTCGGCGAGAGCGGCCCGTTGGGCGCTCCAACTGCCGATCGGCCAGAGGGTGATGACGACGGCCTGGGCGACGCCGCCGAGGGCGGCGACCAGCCCGTGGCCGAGCGCGGCGGTCGCGCTGACCGGGAGTTGGACCACGATCAGCATCACCGAGAGGGTGTTCGCGGTGACCACTCCGGCGGTGGGGCCGATCGCCCAGGCGAGTCCCGCGCCGAAGGCCCACACCGCGAGCAGCACCGGGAAGAGCCCGTACACCCCGGCGGCGAGGTAGCCGAGGAAGGTGCTGATGCCGAGCCCGACCCCGGCCGCGACGGCCAGGCTGGCGCGGGGCCGGAAGCTGCGCTGGAAGGTGGCCGAGCCGGCGATGAACGCGCCCATCGCGGCCGAGGTGGCGAGCCCGACCCCGCCGAGGGCGAGCGTGGGGAAGAGCACCAGCGCCACGGCGACCGCCCCGCGCAGCGCGCGCTTGGGGTCGGTGAGCGCCCGGTCGAGGGTGAGTCCGGTCCGCGCGGTGTCACGAAGGGCGGCGAACCAGGACATACCGCCATCCTAGACAGGCCCTACGCCGCCGTCGGCCTCCGCCACCGCCGCCCGAGCCGCCCCAGCCGCGCCGCCCCCCACAGCAGGACCCCCGTCGGCAGGAACACCGCGTCCGCCGCGACCATCGCGAGCGAGAACACCGGCAGCCCGAGCACCACCGCGATCCCCAGGTGTTCCAGCATCAGCACCGCCAGCAGCACGTTCTTGACCCGCCGGTTGAGCAGCGTGAACGGGAACGCGACCTGGAGGATCACCGTGCCGTACGAGATCAGGAAGACCGGCAGCAGCGCCGAGCCGACCAGCGCGGACAGCCCCGGCCAGGGCGCGAAGTAGTCCAGGTGCAGCGGGTAGTACAGCGCCGTGCCGTCCTGCCAGCGCGAGCCCTGCACCTTGTACCAGCCGGCCGTGGCGTAGACCAGCACCACCTCGGTGGCGATGACCAGCATCGCGCAGTTGTGCACCATGTTCGCCAGCGCGTCGAGCACGGCCCGCGGCTCGCCCGCCGGGCGCAGCCGGCCGAGCGCCCACCAGGTCCCGGCGACCGCCCAGAGCCCCCAGAACAGCGGTGCCCAGCCGAGGTACGGGAAGGCCGGCCCGGTCCAGGTGAGGCTGTCCCCGGAGAAGCCGCCCGCCTGACAGACCGCCAGCGCCGCGCCGAGCAGTGCCCAGAGCACCACCCCGCCCCGCCCGGGCCGGGCCCGGCGCGCGTCCAGCGACCAGACCTCGGCGCACCGGGTGAAGACCAGGTAGACGGCCATCAGGTGGACGACGTTGTCGCCGCCGTCGCCGAGGAGGACGTCGCGGTTCTGCAGCGACAGCACGGTGACCAGGAACAGCACGGTGCTCGCCCTGGTCCGCCAGCCCAGCAGCACCGCCAGGGCGGCCAGCAGCGCCAGGTGGTAGACCAGCTCGAACCAGAGCCGCCCGCCGAACCAGGGCAGCACGGTGAACGCCCCGTCGTCGGCCAGCAGCCGCTGGGCGAGCTCCATCGACCAGGGCGAGCGGTCGCCGTACAGCACCCGCCGGTTGGGCCACTCGCGCAGCAGGTAGGCGAGCCAGACCAGGCCGAAGCCGATCCGCACCACCGCGGCCTGGTGCCGCCCGAGCGCCCGCCCGCTGAAAGCCTCCATCGCCCGCCCGAGGGCCGCGACCGGCCCGCGCGCCGCCGCGACCGGCCCGGGGCCCGCCGGGGTGACGGGCGGTCCGCCCTGCCGCGGCACGCCGTCCAGCAGCCGCGGCTCCACGGCCCCGGCCTCCACGGGTTCGACCTCCACCGCCCCGGCCTCCGCGGGTTCGACCTCCACGGGTTCGACCTCCACCGCCCCGGCCTCCCCGGCCGCCCCCTCGTTCACCCCAGCCCCCGGTAGTCCTCGTCCCCGACCGGCCACCACGGCAGCTCCCGCACCCTGGGCGCGGGCGGCGCGGCCTCACCGCTCCAGGACGGCGGCGGCACGGTCCCCGTGGTCGCCCGGAACTGGATCTCCAGCACCCGCTCGCCGTCCACCTCCCGGCCGATCCGCTGCAACGCGATCCGCTTGAGGTACTGCTCGGCGAGCCTGCCGCGCGAGCCGGTCGGCTTCCCGTCCTGGGCGTCGTGCGAGCCGTCGTAGAAGTCCCAGGCGCGGCGCAGCAGGTTCTGGTCGACGTGGCTGGGCGCCGGGTTGCCCCGGATCGCCGCGATGTCCTGCGCGGTCAGCCCGGTCCAGTCCCGGGTGCGGGTGGCGCCGCCGTCCGCGACCGTGCGCACCCGGGCGTCCACGCTGACGTTCTGCTGCAAGGGGTTGGGGGCGAACAGCTTCCAGTTCTGCTCGAACTCCGGGTAGACGATCCCGTCGACCTCGTCCCGGTACTGCCGGGACAGCGTGTTGGCGGGGGCGACGTGCAGGAACACCGCGGCGAGGAACAGCCCGGTGCCGCTGACCAGCACCGCGGCGGCCAGGCCGAGGACGAGCTGCGCGGGAGCCGACCAGACCCTCCCCGGGGCGGCCCGGTCCGTGGTCCCCGTCATGGCCTCCCCGCCCGGTCGGCGCGCCGCCGGCCGGTACCGGCGCGTCGCGCGCCCATCCTGCCCTACCCGTCACCGGGCGGGCACCGGGAGGTTCCGGAGGTCCTACAGGACGAAGGCGGCCTGGCCGGTGCTGCTGACCATCGGACGGCCGGCCCCCTCCCAGGCGTACATCCCGCCGTCCACGTTCACCGCGTCCCGGCCCTGCTGCACCAGGTACTGGACGACCTGCGCGGAGCGGCCGCCGACCCGGCAGAGCACGTACAGCTTCTCCTCCGGCAGCTCGCCGATCCGGGCGATCACCTCGCCGATCGGGATGTGCAGCGCGCCGTCCACGTGGCCGGCGTCCCACTCGTCCTGCTCGCGCACGTCCAGCAGGGCGGCATCGGCCGGCACGGAGGCGGCGTCGGTGGAGGGGATCTGCGCGAACATCGTGGGGCTCTCCTGAGCTCGGTGCGGGTCGGTGGAGTCGGTGGGGCCGGTGCCATTGTCGCCCACCGCCGTCGGCCGGTGGGCCGGATCCGGGGTGCCGAGCAGCCGCTCCAGTTCGGCCTGCTGGGCGGCGGCCTTGGCGAGCAGCTCCTCGGCGAGCTGTTCCAGCAGCCGGTCCGGGTCCTGCGGGGCGAGGGCGAGCAGCTGGCCCATCGGGGTCTGCTCCAGCCGGACCTGCTCGGTGGCGGTCTCGGTGATCTTGGCGGTCAGCCAGTCCAGCCGGCGGCGCAGCCAGCCCAGCCGGTCGGGGGAGTCGACGGCGGGCGCGGCCTCCGGCGCGGTGGACCACTCGGCGGCGAGGCCCTCCAGCGCGACGGTGTCCCCGTACGCGTAGGCCTCGTTGACCCGGACCAGGAAGTCCGCCCGGCGCTGCTGCTCGCCGGGGTCGGTGGTGAGGTCCGGGTGGGCGCGGCGGACCAGCTCGCGGTAGATCCGCTGGGCCTCCTTCCCGGGCCGCACCCGGGCCGGCGCCGCGGGCGGCGGCGGGACGGCCTCGTCGGCGCTCTCGCCGGACTTCTCCCGCTCCGAGCGCACCGAGTCGAACAGCGCGTCCAGATCGGGCAGGTCCTCGACCTGCTGCCGCGCCTCGGCGGCCCGGCGCAGGTCGTCGGGGTGGCCGGTGCGGGCCGCGACGGCCTCGGCGACCAGCGCGTCGAGTTCGTCCAGCCGGGCGTAGAGCGGGCCGAGCAGCTGGTGGTGGATCAGCGCGAAGTTGTCGATCTCCACCCGCAGCGTCTGTACGTCCACGTCCATGCTGAGCCAGGCCAGCTCGGCGGCGGCGACCCGCTCCTCCAGCTCCTGCTGCTCCGGGTCCGTCCAGCGGGCGGGGCTCTGCGCGGTCACGATCTCGCCTCTGTCTCGTCCGTCCGGCCGGCTTCCTGCGGAGCCGCCGCGCGGGCGGCCCGGCCTGCCACCCTACCGCCGCGTTCCGGGCCGCCGTCCGGGTGAAGCGGGCGTACGAACCGGCGCGCGGCGCGTGACACGCAACCGATCCTGATGAATCTCCCCGTTTCGGTGTCGGGCCCGGCCCGGTCCGTGCTTCGCTGGTATCCGCACAGCGTGCCTTCCTCCGGAGAAACGGCCGCCCCGGGCGCGGCGGCCAGGCGGGAGCAGACCGAATCCATGGTGGCCGAGTCCAACTCCACACCGCTTCCGGCGGGCGCCGAGACCGCGCCGGGCGACCACCCGACCGGCGTGGCCGCCCTGGTCCGGCTCGCCCTCGTCGTGGTCGACCGGGCCGGCCGGATCTCCCAGTGGAGCCGGGCCGCCGAGGAGCTGTTCGGGCACCGCGCCGAGGCCGCCACCGACCGTCCGGCCTCGGGCTTGCTGCCCGCCCTGGAGTCACGGGTGCTCGGCCGCTGCGCGGTGCGCCGGCGCTGCGACGCCCTCGACACCCTGGCCGGGCTGACCTCCGCCGGCCGCCCCTGGGCCGGGCGGCTCACGGTGACCGACCGGGAGGAGCACCTGCGCGACGTGCTCTGGTGGGCCTATCCGCTGCCCGGCCCGGCTGGCGGACTGCTCGCGCTCGCCGCCGACGCCCGCCCGCTGCGCACGACCGGGCCGCGGCTCGCCCTCGGCGAGCGCCTGCTGCCCTTCGCCGCGGCGCCCGGCGCCCGGGGCGGCTTCCACGGGCTGACCGCCGCCCTCACCCCGCCCGCCGCCGAGCTGCCCGAGCCGCTGGCCCGGCTGCTGCCCGCCGCCCTCCGGGCCCCGCTGCGCGAGGCCGCCGCCCTGGGCGGGCTGCCCGCGCTGCGGCTGGACGCGACCACCGTGCTGCCGGTGCTGCCCTCCGATCCGCAGACCGGCACCGCCCACGTGGCCGCGGGCCTGGGCCGCCGCTACCCGACGCCCCAGCAGCGCGCGGCCCGGCTCGGCCCGCCGCCGCAGGGCGACCAGTCCGCACCCGGCCGCCGTCCCCCGGGCCCGCTGCCCGGCCAGCGCGAACCGGCACCCCGAGACCCGGTCCAGCGCGAGCCGGTCCAGCGCGAGCCGGCGCCGTACGGCCCGGCCCGGCGCGACCCCGCCCCGCACGCCCCGCTCCCGGCCCCCGACCGGGAGGCACCCCCACGCACCGGAGGAGGATCCACCATCGAGCAGCAGGCCGCCGTCGAGTCGTCCGCCCACGGCCTCCCGCCGCGCCGCCCCGACCAGGCCCCGCCCGGCGCCGTCCCCGCCCCCACCGGCGCCGAGGGGCTGCCGAGCGGCCGACTGGGCCCGTTCCTCACCAACGGCCAGGCCGGCGAACAGCTGGCCCTGCTGAACGAGGTCGGCGGCAAGGTCGGCACCACTCTGGACCTCGGCTTCACCGCCCACGAGCTGTGCCAGGTGCTGGTCCCCCGGGTCGCCGACTTCGCCTGCGTGGACCTCGTGGACGGCCTGATCTCGGACTCCGAGCTGCCGGTCTCCCGCCCCGACGACGACACCATGCTGCGCCGGGTCGCCCTGGTCTTCAACCAGACCGGCGGCGCCTGGGACCACGTGCTCTCCGAGGGCTCGCTGGTCAGCATGCCGCGCCGGACCCCGCCCGGGCTGGCCCTGCAACTGAACCAGCCGGTGCTGGTCCCGGTGGTCAGCGCGGACGTCGCGGTGGACTACGCGATCGCACTCGGCGGCGCCCGGCTGGCCCCGGTGGTCTCCGGCCGCTCGATGCTGGTGGTCCCGCTGTCCGCCCGGGGCACCGTACTGGGCATCCTCAAGCTGCTCCGGCTGCCGGATCGCGCCCCCTTCGACGAGAGCGACGCCGCCACCCTCAAGGAGCTGGCGGTACGGGCCGCGCTGTCGCTGGACAACGCCCGGCTGCACCGCGCCGAGGCGAGGGTCGCCACCACCCTCCAGCGCTCGATGATCCCGACCCGCCCGCCGCAGATCCCCGGCGTGCAGATCGCCCACCGCTACCTGCCCGGCGATCCGAAGGCCGAGGTCGGCGGCGACTGGTTCGACGCGATCCAGCTGCCGGGCAGCCGGGTCGCCCTGGTGGTCGGCGACGTGATGGGCCACGGCATCCACTCGGCCGCCGCGATGGGCCGCTTCCGCACCGCGATGCAGACCCTCGCCGCCCTCGACCTGCCGCCCGGCCAGCTGCTGCGGCACCTGGACAACCTGGCCCAGAAGCTCGGCGACGACCACCTCGCCACCTGCCTGTACGCGGTCTACGACCCGATCAACCGGACCTGTGAGCTGGCCAGCGCCGGCCACGTCCCACCCGTCCTGGTGCACCCGGACGGCAGCGGGGAACTGCTGGAGATCCCGGCCGGCGCGCCGATCGGCGTCGGCGGGGTGCCGTTCGTCGCCAAGACCATCGACGTCTCGGACGGCTCGATGCTGGTGCTGTGCACCGACGGACTGGTCGAGGTCCGGGGCGGGGACATAGGGGCGGGCCTGGCCGCGCTGTGCGGCAATCTGATCGACCCGCAGCAGAGCCCCGAGCAGGCCTGCGACGAGGTGCTGCGCCGGCTGCACTCGGACGACCGCAAGGACGACGTCGCCCTGCTGGTGGCCCGTTTCGACGGGGTCGCCCCGTCCGAGGTGGCCACCTGGGACCTCACCGTGGACCAGCGCGAGGTCCGCCGGGCCCGTTCGCTGGTCCGCGAGCAGCTGGCCGCCTGGCACCTGGAGGCGCTCAGCGACACCACCGAGCTGCTGGTCAGTGAACTGGTCACGAACGCCGTCCGGGTCGCCCGGGACCGGGTGCAGCTCCAGCTGATCCGGGTGGACAAGCTGCTGGTCGAGGTCAGCGACGACAACCACAACCTGCCCTCGCTGGAACCGGCCGAGCAGCTCGGCGAGACCGGCCGCGGCCTCACCCTGGTCACCAAGCTCGCCGAACACTGGGGCACCGCCCGCAAGGCGGTGGGCAAGGTGGTCTGGTTCGAGCTGCCCCTCCCGCACGCGTGACGGCCGCGTACGGGGCGTTGCCCGTACGCGGCCGACACGGAAGGTGGAGGGTCACTCAGGGGATGACGGCCCCCGCCGAACGGCGCCGGGCCTCCGCCGCGACCTCCAGGGAGGCCGAGGTGGCCACCGAGGTGGCGGCGCCGACCCCGGCCAGCACCCGCGGCCAGAAGTCCCCGAAGACCTCGACCGAGACGGCGATCAGCAGCGCGGTGATCACCGCGACCACGTGCTCCAGGCCCGCCAGGTTCGGCAGCACGACCGCCTCGCCGACCATCAGCACCACCACCATGGCGGCGGTGAACCAGGCCCGGGTGCGGAACGCGATGCAGATCGCCAGCGCCACCACCGCGGCCGAGGGCCCGGTGTCCCGCACGTAGGCGACCCACTTCGGGAAGCCGAACAGGTGGCCCGGCCCCATCGCCACGCCGACCCGGGCGAACAGCGTGCCCGCCAGGGTGCACGCGTAGGCGACCACCAGCGTCATCCGCCGGCCGAGCACGACCTCGGCGATCGCGAAGACCACGAAGACCTGGGCCAGCGCTCCCCACACCGGCAGGTCGAGGGCCGGCACGTACAGCGAGAGCGGGGTCCGCAGCAGCGAGACCTCCAGCGGCAGCGAGGCCCGCACCACCCCGATGTGGTTGACGAACCGCTCACCGCCCGGCAGGTGCTGGACGATGCTGAACAGCAGGATCAGAAACGTCGCCGCCGTGGCCAGCGGAAAGGCGGCGAACTTCTTGCGCACCACCGCACCGCGGACCGTCAGGTACAACGTCCCCCACTCGGCGACAGCGGCCTTTCTGGCTGACGCCAGCGGCCCCTTTCGCACGCCCCCCGCGTGGGTCCTGTGAATCACAACCGTTTCTCCCGAATCCCCGAACTTGTCAGCTACTCCCACATTAGAAGCCTGTTAACAAATCCACATCGGCATGGATGGGGATCGAGGTCATCCTCAGGAGGGAGACGAATCCCCCCTCCGGACCCCCCGTACGACCGATGGCCTTCTCCGCCCCCGGCCCCCCTCCGCCCCCCGACGGAGGGCTACCCCTTCCCGTCCCGGGCCGCCACCGGCACCCGGGGCGCCACCACGGCGGGCCCGGCGTGCCGGCGCCGGAACAGGGCGGGCAGGCTCGGCGCGACGATGAAGCCCTCGGCGCGCGCGCTCGCGATGCCGATCCGCGGAATCTCGCTGCTCTTCTCGAACAGCAGGTAGCGCGGCTCCCAGATCGGCCGGTACTTGGCGTTCGCGCGGTACAGCGACTCGATCTGCCACCAGCGCGAGAAGAAGCCGAGGACGGAGCGCCACAGCCGCAGCACCGGACCGGCACCGAGCCGGGAACCGCGCTCGAAGACCGAGCGGAACATCGCGAAGTTCAGCGAGACCCGCTTGAGCCCGACCTCCTCGGCGCGCTGCAGCAGCTCGATGACCATGAACTCCATCAGGCCGTTCTCGGTGTCCCGGGCCCGGCGCATCAGGTCCAGCGAGAGCCCGTCCGGGCCCCACGGGACGAAGCTCAGCAGCGCCTTGAGCTCGCCGTCCCCGTCACTGCACTCCAGCATCACGCAGCGGCCGTCGCCCGCGTCGCCGAGCCGGCCCAGCGCCATCGAGAAGCCCCGCTCGGTCGCCCCGTCGCGCCACTCGTCGGCCTTGGACACCAGCTGCGCCATCTCCTCCTCGGAGATGTCCTCGTGGCGGCGGATCCGCACGGTGTACCCGGCCCGCTTGACCCGGTTGTACGCCTGCCGGACCACCCGCATCGCCCGGCCGTCCAGCGAGAACTCGTCCAGCTCGACGATCGCCTCGTCGCCCAGCTCCAGCGCGTCCAGCCCGTGCCGGGCGTAGATCACCCCGGCCTCCTCGGAGGCACCCATCACGGCCGGCGCCCAGGCGTGCTCGCGGGCCTCGGACAGCCAGGCCTCGATCGCGCCCGGCCAGGCCTCCGGGTCGCCGATCGGGTCGCCCGAGGCCAGTGAGACCCCGCCGATCACCCGGTAGGTCACCGCCGCCTTGCCGCTGGGGGAGAAGATCACCGCCTTGTCCCGGCGCAGCGCGAAGTAGCCGAGCGAGTCCCGCTCGCCCTGCTTGTCCAGCAGGCCGCGCAGCTTCGCCTCGTCCTCGGGGTTGAGCAGCTCCTTGCCGCGCGGGCTGCGGAAGGCCACGTACAGCACCAGCAGGAACAGCACCGCGCCCATCGCGTTGATCGCCGCGTTCACCCAGGTCGGGGCCGCGATCACGGAGCGCAGGTGCTCGGACGGGTTGATGGTGATCATCCGGCCGACCGAGTAGCGGAACAGGTCCCACCAGCCGGCCCCGTTCAGCTGGTTGGTGATCCAGACCAGCAGCGCGCCGACGGCACCTCCGAAGAACAGCCCGGCGACGAAGGTGGCCGCCGCGGTCTTCGGGTTGGAGCGGTCGCCCTTGGAGGTGAACTCCTTGCGCCCGATCAGCAGCGCCAGCACGAACAGGCAGGTCAGCACCGTGGAGACGTAGTTGAGCGGGTGCTTGTTGAAGCGCTCGCCGGGCAGCACCATGACCGCCAGGTACAGCAGGGCGAAGACGCTGCTGAGCGCCGCGTTGAAGATCCACGCGGCCCGCTTGCGCCGCCGCATCGCGACCGCCAGGAAGACCGACAGCACCGCGGCCGCCAGGCCGGAGGTCATCAGGTACGGGGTGAAGTACTCGCCCTCGTTGTGCTCGCTGACCTGGTTCCCCCAGGGCACCAGCAGCACGGTCGCCACGTTCAGCAGCGCCAGCAGCCTGAGGTACCAGACCGAGGCGGCCGCGGCCCGCGGGCGCCAGCGATCGAGCGGTCCGGAGGGCCGGGGCCCGGCGGAGGTGGCGGACGGCTCCGACTTCACAGTGGACGACACAGCTCAATTCCAAACGATCAGATGGTGGGGCGCATCCGCACGCGGCCCGGCGCCGGGCGCCGGCACGGGCCCGACGGGCTGACCGGCCACCCCCGCCCACCGACCGCCCGCGTCGAGCGGCCGACCGGAAAAGGGCAGCCAACTCCATGGTTCCGCACCATTCCTGAAAATTGCGTGAACCGGGTAGCGGATTCCCACCCCCGCCGAACGGCGGGGGTTCTTACCCCCCATGGGTTCGGCGCCCCGCCCCGGCTACCCCTACTCTCAAAAGCGACCCCCGCGGACCGACCGAACCCGGCCGCCCGAACCGAGGAGGCCCCCATCACCACCACCCGCGTGCTGATCGTCGACGACGAGATCCTGGTCCGCTCCGGCCTCGGCCTGATCGTCGGTTCCGCCCCCGACCTGGAGGTGGTCGGCGACTGCTCCGGCGGACAGGCCGAGGAGCACGTCCAGCGCCTGCGCCCGCACGTGGTGCTGCTCGACATCCGGATGCCCGACCTGGACGGCATCTCGGTGCTGCGCCGGCTGCGCGCCCTGCCCGACCCGCCGGCCGTAGCGATGCTCACCACCTTCGACACCGACGAGTACATCGGCACCGCGCTGCGGGCCGGCGCGACCGGGTTCCTGCTCAAGGACACCGCCCCCGAGCAGCTGGTGCACGCCGTCCGGGTGCTCGCCGCAGGCGGCAACATCCTCTCCCCGACCGTCACCCGCACCGTGATCGGCGGCTACGTGGACGGCGGCGGCCCGGACGCCGAGGCCACCACGCTGGCCCGCACCCTGACCGGCCGCGAGCTGGACGTGCTCGCCCTGCTCGGCGAGGGCCTGTCCAACGCCGAGATCGCCGACCGGCTCTTCCTCGGCACCGGCACGGTCAAGGACCACATCAGCGCGATCCTCGGCAAGCTCGGTGCCGCCAACCGGGTGCAGGCCGCCGTGCTCGCCCACCGGGCCGGCCTGGTGCGGCCCAAGCCCGGCGACGGAGCATGACGGCCGCCGACCAGCTGCCGTCCCGACGGCTGCCGGCCTGGTGCACCGCCCCCTGGCCGATGGTGCTGCTGCCCGTCCTCTACTCCCTGATGGACGCCGCCCTGGTCTCCCGGGACTCCACCTGGTGGCAGGTGACGCTCTCCGTGCTGGCCGCCGTGGCGCTGTTCTGGCGGCGCCGCTTCCCGGTGACGGTGCTGCTGCTCACCATGCCCGGCACCTGGGTGGAGGCGATCTGGCTGGCCCCGATCACCGCCGTCTACACGGTCGCCACCGAGCGCCCCAGGGCCGCGGTGCTGTTCCCCTGCGCGGCCCTGTTCACCCTGGTCGACTTCTTCCACTGGCCGCTGCCGACCCCGCTGATCGAACTCAGCCGGAACACCGCCCTGGACGCCATCCAGGCCGTGATGCTCTCCGCCGGCCCGGCCGCCACCGGTCTGCTCTCCCGCACCCGGCGGGAGCTGGCCGCCCGCCTGGACGAACTGACCCGCGGCCAGGAGCGGGAGAGCCGGCTGCTCGCCGAGCGGGTGCTGATCAGCGAGCGCGGCCGGCTGGCCCGGGAGATGCACGACGTGGTCTCGCACCAGGTCAGCCTGATCAGCATCCAGGCCGGCGCGCTCCAGGTGAGCACCGCCGACCCGGCCGCCGCGACGACCGCCCGCACCATCCGCGAACTGTCCGTCCGGACCCTGGACGAGCTGCGCCAGATGGTCGGCGTGCTGCGCAGCACCGGCGGCCCCCGCCCGGACGCCCCGCTCGCCCCGCAGCCCCGGCTGGCCGACCTGCCCCGGCTGATCGCGGAGAGCGGCCTGGCCGCCGACTCCGAGCTGAACCCCGGTGACCGCCCGTGGCCGGAGGCGGTCGAACGGGCGGCCTACCGCACCGTCCAGGAGGCGCTCACCAACATCACCAAGTACGCCCCGGAGGCGGTGGTGCACGTGCGGGTGCGGGCGAAGGGCCGCCGGCTGCGGGTCGAGGTCCGCAACGAGGCGCCGCCGGTCCGCCCGGCCGAGACCCTGCCGGGCGGCGGCCACGGCCTGGTCGGGCTGCGCGAGCGCGCCCAGCTGCTGGGCGGCACCCTCACCGCCGGTCCGACCCAGGACGGCGGCTTCGAGGTCCGCGCCGACCTCCCGGCCGGCCAGTCCTGACCGTCCCGCCCCGGCCGGGCCCTCCGGGGCGGGGCGGGACGGGACAACAAAAAGCCCCGCAGATCCGAAGATCTGCGGGGCTTCGCTGTGCGCGAGGGGGGAGTTGAACCCCCACGCCCTTTCGGGCACTGGAACCTGAATCCAGCGCGTCTGCCTATTCCGCCACCCGCGCATGGGTGTTGTCTTCACTGCCGTCCGTTCCGCGGAACCGCTCGGTACCATGTGGTCTTCGCGTTTCCCCGGTCCGGCTCCCTTCCGGGCGGCCCTTCCGACGTGGAAAACAGTAGCACGACCTGGGGGGCTGCTCCGAATCCGTTTCCCGGGGAGACCGACCACGTCCGAACGGTCGCGCGACGAACGGGCGAGCGAAGCGCGGTGCACGGCTCCGACGGGCAGACCTGGCGTGCCGTACCCGAAATGCGTCACCCTGTGTGTCCGAGCCCACCCCCCGGCACCACGCGGTCCGGGAACCGTACGGAAGGGCCCGGCGTGGATACGATCAGTACGGAAGTACCGCAAGTAGGCACGACCGACTCCCCCGAGGACACCTCCCCGGCGGGCCCCGGTCGGCAGGCAGGCGAACGAACCCTGGAAGGGGGTGCCCCATGGGGATGATGAAGAAGTTCGAGCAGCGGCTGGAGGGTCTCGTCAACGGCACCTTCGCCAAGGTGTTCAAGTCCGAGGTCCAGCCCGTGGAGATCGCCGGCGCTCTGCAGCGCGAGTGCGACAACAACGCGAGCATCTGGAACCGCGACCGCACCGTCGTGCCGAACGACTTCATCGTCGAGCTCAGCCCGCACGACCACGAGCGGCTGAGCCCCTACTCGGGGCAGCTCGGCACCGAGCTGGCCGGCATGGTCCGCGAGTACGCCGAGGCCCAGCGGTACTCCTTCATGGGCCCGCTCCAGGTGAACCTGGAGAAGGCCGACGACCTGGACACCGGCCTCTACCGGGTGCGCAGCCGCACCCTGGCCTCCGAGGAGCCCCAGCAGTTCGCCCCGCAGCAGCCCGGCTACGACCGCCAGCCGGCCGCACCGGCCCCCGGCGCACCGTGGCAGCAGGGCGGCGCCGGGCAGTACAACGCGCCCCCGCCGCCGGCCGCGCCCCCCGCGATGCCCCCGGGCCCGCCGGCCGGCGGCAACGTCCGCGCCTTCCCCGGAGCCGGCCACGGCACCTCGGTCCGCCGCTGGATCGAGGTGAACGGCGCCCGCCACCAGATCACCGGCGCGGCCTGCGTGCTCGGCCGCTCGACCGAGGCGGACGTGCGGATCGACGACCCCGGGGTCTCCCGCAAGCACGCCGAGATCCGCCCGGGCACCCCTTCGATGGTCCTCGACCTGGGCTCCACCAACGGCATCGTGGTGGACGGGCAGCACACCCAGCGCGCTACGCTCCGCGACGGCTCCCGAATCGTCGTGGGCTCCACCACCATCGTCTACCGGCAGGTCGAAGGGTAGTGTCCGAGTTGTTCGCGCGCCTCGCTCACCGACTGGCGGGACGGCCATGTCAGAACTGACCCTCACGGTCATGCGGCTGGGCTTCCTGGCCGTGCTGTGGCTGTTCGTCATCGTCGCGATCCAGGTGATCCGCAGCGACCTGTTCGGTACCAAGGTGAACCCCCGCAGCTCCCGTCGCGGCGGCGGTGCCGCCCCCGCGTCCGGTGCCGCGGCGGCGACCGCCACGGCACCCGGACGTCCCGCGGCCCCCGCCCCCGGCAACAGCGCCCCGGCGGCCCCGACCCAGGGCGGCGGCGGCCGCCGCCGCGGCGCCCCGACCCAGCTGGTGGTCGTCCAGGGCTCGCTGGCCGGGACGACGGTCGCGCTGCAGGGCCAGACCATCACACTGGGCCGCGCGCACGACTCGACCATCGTGCTGGACGACGACTACGCGTCCTCCCGGCATGCCAGGATCTATCCGGATCAGACTGGGCAGTGGACGGTCGAGGATCTAGGCTCCACCAACGGCACCTATCTGGACCGGCAGCGCCTGACCGCGCCCACTCCGCTCCAGCCGGGCACGCCGATCCGTATCGGCAGGACCGTCATCGAACTGCGGAAGTAGTAGCGCATGAGGGACAGCATCCCGTCCAAGACCCAGAGGGGGGCACAGGTCGCATGACCCTGGTGCTGCGCTTCGCCGCCGGCTCCCACAAGGGACTGATCCGGGAGGGGAACGAGGACTCCGGCTACGCCGGGCCGCGGCTGCTGGCCGTGGCCGACGGCATGGGCGGCGCCGCGGCCGGCGAGGTCGCTTCCTCCGAGGTGCTCGGCTCGATCGTCCGGTTGGACGAGGACGTGCCGGGCGCGGACCTGCTGACCCTCCTGGGCGACGCCGTCCAGGGCGCCAACGACCGGCTCCGGCAGATGGTCGAGGAGGACCCGCAGCTGGAGGGCATGGGCTGCACCCTGACGGCCATGCTCTGGACCGGCCAGCGGATGGGCCTGGTGCACGTCGGCGACTCCCGCGCCTACCTGCTGCGCGACGGCTCGCTGGTGCAGATCACCCAGGACCACACCTGGGTGCAGCGCCTGGTCGACGAGGGCCGGATCACGCCCGAGGAGGCCGAGACCCACCCGCAGCGCTCGCTGCTGATGCGGGCCCTGGACGGCCGCGGCCAGGTCGAGCCGGACCTCTCGATCCGCGAGGTCCGGGCCGGCGACCGCTACCTGATCTGCTCGGACGGACTCTCCGGCCCGGTCAGCCACCAGACCCTCCAGGACACCCTGGGCAGCTACTACTCGCCCGAGCAGACCGTGCAGGAGCTGATCCAGCTCGCGCTGCGCGGCGGCGGTCCGGACAACATCACCTGCATCGTGGCGGACGTCATCGACGTCGGCGCCACGGACACCATGAGCGGCCAGTTCAACGACGTCCCGGTGGTCGTCGGCGCGGTCGCCGAGACCCCGCCGTCCTCGACCGCCGCCGACCGCTCGATCGCGGACACCCCGGCCGGCCGGGCCGCCGGGCTGGGCCGCGGCCCGCAGGGCGCCTTCGGCCCGGCCGAGGGCTACGACCCGGCCGGGAACGGCTTCGGCCCCGCCGAGGGCTACGAGGGCGACGGCGGCCACGGCTACCCGACCGAGCCCTCGGTGTACGGCACCGAGGAGTTCGACGAGGAGCAGCCCCCCAAGCGCAAGCGCCGGGGCCTGACCGTCTCGCTGGCCGTCCTGGTCACGCTCGGCCTGCTCGGCGGTGCCGGGTACTTCGGCTACCAGTGGACCCAGGACCAGTACTACATCGGCGAGGACGGCGACCACGTCGCCATCTTCCAGGGCGTCAACCAGAACCTGGCCGGGCTGAGCCTGTCCTCGGTGCACGAGTCGCACAGCGACGCCCCGCTCAAGTGGCTGCCGCAGGACCAGCGCGCCCAGGTGAACCGGACCATCTCGGTCGGCAGCCTGCCCGATGCCCAGAAGACCATGAACGACCTCGTGGGCTGGGCCAAGCTGTGCCAGAAGGCCGCCACCGCGAACGCCGCGGCCCCGCAGGGCACCACGGCCGCCAAGACCGCGTTCGTGACCGCCACCCCGACCACCCCCGGCGAGCGGGAGAAGCCCCGCTCCCCGGGCGCGGCCGCACCGTCCGCCACGACGACCCCGTCCGCCCCCGGCACCGCCGCCCCGACGCCGAACGCCACCCCCCCGGCGACCGCCCCGAGCGAGCAGCCCCAGCAACCAGCCCTGTCCGACGACGAGCGCAGCCGGGCCGAAGCCTGCCCGAAGCCGTGACGTCCGTGATCCGACATAGGTCCGCCCGGAACGGGCCCGCCGGCCGTCAGGGAGCGGTCACCACGTGAGCAGCTTCGACCTGAGCGGCGACACCGGCCGCACCGGCTCCCGACGCCGGGCGGCGGGCGGGCGTGTCGTGCCGCGACGCCGCGGCAACACCACCATCTCGCTCCAGGGCGCACCGAACCGCCGCAACACCGAACTGGCCCTGCTGGTCTTCGCCGTGCTGCTGCCGATCCTGGCGTACGCCAACGTGGGCCTGGCGATGGACTCCCAGCTCCCGGCCGGGATGCTCGGCTACGGCCTCGGGATGGGCTCGCTGGCCCTGGTCGCGCACCTGCTGGTGCGCCGCTTCGCGCCGTACGCGGACCCGCTGATGCTGCCGATCGCCACCCTGCTGAACGGGCTGGGCGTGGTGATGATCTGGCGCCTGGACAAGGCGGGCCACCTGCTCAGCGGCAACTTCCCGGCGGCCCGCAACCAGCTGATGTGGTCGGCCCTCGGGGTCACCCTGTTCATCGGCGTGATGGTCTTCCTCAAGGACCACCGGGTACTGCAGCGCTACACCTACATCTCGATGGTGGTGGCGCTGGTGCTGCTGGCCGCACCGGCCTTCTTCCCGGCCCGGGCGGAGGACTTCGGCGCGAAGATCTGGATCCGGATGGGCAGCTTCTCCATCCAGCCCGGCGAGTTCGCCAAGATCGTCCTGACCGTGTTCTTCGCCGGCTACCTGATGGTCAAGCGGGACGCCCTGGCGCTGGCCAGCCGCCGCTTCATGGGCCTGTACCTGCCGCGCGGCCGCGACCTGGGCCCGATCGTCGTGATCTGGCTGCTCAGCCTGCTGATCCTGGTCTTCGAGAACGACCTCGGCACGTCCTTCCTGTTCTTCGGCCTGTTCGTGGTGATGCTCTACGTCGCCACCGAGCGGACCAGCTGGATCCTGTTCGGCCTGCTGATGTCGGTCGGCGGCGCGGTCGCGGTGGCCATGACCACCAGCCACGTCAAGGTCCGCATCGACGCCTGGCTGGACCCGATGGCCGCCTTCTCGCCGACCCCGCCCAAGGGCGCCACCGAGCAGATCGGCCAGTCGCTGATGGCGCTCGGCTCCGGCGGGGTGACCGGCTCCGGGCTCGGCCAGGGCCGCTCCTGGCTGATCAACTTCGCCGCCAAGAGCGACTTCATCCTGGGCTCCTTCGGCGAGGAGCTCGGGCTGACCGGCCTGATGGCGATCTTCCTGCTGTACGCCCTGCTGGTGCAGCGCGGCCTGCGCACCGCCCTCGCCGCCCGCGACCCCTTCGGCAAGCTGTTCGCCGTCGGGCTGGCCTCGGCGATGGCGCTGCAGGTCTTCGTGGTGGCCGGCGGGGTCACCGGGCTGATCCCGCTGACCGGGATGACCATGCCGTTCCTCGCGCAGGGCGGTTCGTCCGTGGTCGCCAACTGGGCGCTGGTCGCGATCCTGCTCAAGATCAGCGACAGCGCCCGCCGTCCCGGGGTCGAACCGGCCCCGGTCCCCGAGGGCCAGGGAGGACCCGCCCGATGAACAAGCCGATCCGACGGGTCTCGATCTTCTGCCTGGTGCTGATCCTGGCACTGATGGTGCGCACCAACTGGGTACAGGGCGTCCAGGCCGACGCGCTGGCCTCCAACAAGAACAACAAGCGCCAGCTGTACGACCGCTACGCCCACCCGCGCGGCAACATCATCGTCAGCGGCCAGCCGGTCACCAACTCCGACTTCGTGAACGGCCTGCGCTACAAGTACAAGCGCTCCTGGAAGGACGGCGCGATGTACGCGCCGGTCACCGGCTACTCCTCGCAGGCCTACGGCTCCAGCGGGCTGGAGAACCTGGAGGACGGCATCCTCTCGGGCACCGACGACCGGCTGTTCTTCCGCAACACCCTGGACATGCTGACCGGCGAGCAGAAGCGCGGCGGCGACGTCGTCACCACGATCAACGCCAAGGTGCAGAAGGCGGCCTTCGACGGCCTGGGCGACAAGAAGGGCGCGGTGGTCGCGCTCGACCCGAAGACCGGCGCGATCCTGGCCCTGGTCTCCACCCCGTCCTACGACCCGGGCACCTTCGCCGGCGGCGAGAGCGGCGACACCAAGGCCTGGCAGGACCTCAACGCGGACCCGAACAAGCCGATGCTCAACCGGGCGCTGCGCGAGACCTACCCGCCCGGCTCGACCTTCAAGCTGGTCACCGCCACCGCCGCGTTCGAGAACGGCCTCTACCAGGGCGTCAACGACGCCACCAAGACGCCGGACCCGTACACCCTGCCCGGCACCCAGACGGTGCTCAAGAACGAGAGCCCCAACGAGCGCTGCGAGAACGCCACCGTCGAGTCCGGGATGGACCAGTCCTGCAACACGGTCTTCGCCAAGATGGGCGCCGACCTCGGCAAGGACAAGATGCGGGCGCAGGCCGAGAAGTTCGGCTTCAACAGCACGGTGGACACCCCGGTCCGCTCCGAGAAGAGCATCTTCCCGGACAGCCCCAGCCTGGACGGCACCGCCCAGGACTCGATCGGCCAGCACGACACCCGCGCCACCCCGCTGCAGATGGCCATGGTCTCCGCGGCGATCGCCAACAACGGCAGCCTGATGCAGCCGTACCTGGTCGACCAGGAGCGCTCGGCCTCGCTGACCACCATCTCCAAGCACACCGAGAAGCAGTTCTCCCAGGCGATGAGCCCGGCCACCGCGCAGAAGATGCAGGACCTGATGGTCTCGGTGGTCGAGAACGGCACCGGCACCAACGCCAAGATCCCCGGCCTCCAGGTCGGCGGCAAGACCGGCACCGCCCAGCACGGCGAGGACAACGCCGGCCTGCCGTTCGCCTGGTTCACCTCCTGGGCCAAGACCCAGGACGGCCAGTCGGTCGCGGTCGCGGTGGTGGTCGAGGACGGCTCCCAGAACCGCGACGGCATCAGCGGCGGCCGCCTCGCGGCCCCGATCGCCAAGGCGGTGATGCAGGCCGCGCTCGGCAAGTAGAGCGGCGGTGAGGCGAAAGTCACGATCGGCACCCCCGTCCGGATACCGGTCTGATATCGGCCGACGGCTGACTCCGGTCCGGTGCGGTGCGACCGGTAGCGTATCCGCCAGCAGCGGGTGTGCCCGTTGCCGCCCGCGAGGCGGTGCACGGCCCGGCCGGAGAACCGGTATCGGCCCGCGCGGCGTCACCCAGAGCGTGCGGGGACACCTACGTCACAACCTCACCGGCGGGTGAGGGAGAGGGTCGGAACTATGGAAGAGCCTCGTCGCCTCGGCGGCAGGTACGAGCTCGGCGGCGTCCTCGGACGCGGCGGCATGGCCGAGGTGTACCTCGGCCATGACACCCGGCTCGGCCGTTCCGTCGCAGTGAAGACGCTCCGGGCCGACATGGCGCGGGATCCGTCGTTCCAGGCCCGTTTCCGCCGCGAGGCACAGTCGGCGGCGTCCCTGAACCACCCCGCGATCGTCGCCGTGTACGACACCGGCGAGGACTACATCGACGGCATCTCCATCCCGTACATCGTGATGGAGTACGTCGAGGGGTCCACGCTGCGCGAGCTGCTGCACTCCGGCCGCCGGCTGCTGCCCGAGCGGGCGCTGGAGATGACCATCGGCATCCTCCAGGCCCTGGAGTACTCGCACCGGGCCGGGATCGTGCACCGCGACATCAAGCCGGCCAACGTGATGCTGACCCGGCAGGGCAACGTCAAGGTCATGGACTTCGGTATCGCCCGCGCGATGGGCGACGCCGGGATGACCATGACCCAGACCTCGGCCGTGATCGGCACCGCCCAGTACCTCTCCCCCGAGCAGGCCAAGGGCGAGCAGGTCGACGCCCGCTCCGACCTCTACTCCACCGGCTGCCTGCTCTACGAGCTGCTGACCGTCCGGCCGCCGTTCGTCGGCGACTCCCCGGTCGCGGTGGCCTACCAGCACGTCCGGGAGGAGCCGCAGCCGCCGTCGGTCTTCGACCCCGAGGTCCGCCCGGAGATCGACGCGATCGTGCTCAAGGCGCTCGCCAAGGAGCGCGACTACCGGTACCAGAGCGCCGACGAGATGCGCGACGACATCGAGCGCTTCCTCGACGGCCTCCCGGTCGCCGCCGCCCAGCAGGCCGCCTACGGCATGGGCGCCGCCGGGTACGGCTACGACCAGAACGGCTACCCGCAGCAGCACGACCCGTACGGCCAGACCAACGTGCTGCCGCAGCAGCACGGCGGCCCGACCACCATGCTGCCGCAGGCCTCCGGCTACCAGGACGACGGCTACGGCCGGACCTCCGCCGGTGGCGCGGGCGGCCGCGACGGCTACGACGACGGCTACGGCCAGGGCGGCGGCCGGCGCGGCGACGACCGGCAGAAGAAGAGCAACACCTCCTGGATCGTCCTGGCGGTGGCCGCCGTGCTGGTCCTGGTCGGCACCTTCTTCGTGGCCCAGGCGATGTTCAGCGACAAGGGCACCAAGGACGCCCCGAAGGTCACGGCGCCGAACCTGGTCGGCAAGAGCCTGGCGGACGCCAAGACCGCCGCGGCCGCGGCCGGCTCCAAGCTGGTGGTCACCGAGGGCGACAAGATCGCCTGCCCGGACACCAACGTCAAGAAGGACCAGGTCTGCACCCAGAACCCGACGGCGGGCACCTCGGTCTCCGAGGACGCCCACATCACCGTCCAGGTCTCCTCCGGTCCGGCCAAGGCCCAGATGCCGGCCCTGACCGGCAAGACCAAGGACCAGGCGATGCAGGCCCTGACGGCGGCCGGCTTCACCAACGTCGGCACGCCTGACTACAAGGACGACGACACCGCGCCGCAGGACACCGTGCTCTCCCAGGACCCGGCGGCCGGCGCCTCCGCCGACCCGAGCGCCCCGGTCAAGCTCACGATCTCCCAGGGCAAGACCAAGCAGACCGTCCCGAACGTGGTCAACGCGCAGAAGGACGACGCGCAAAACACGCTGCAGGCCGCCGGCTTCCAGGTCGACGCCTCGAAGACCACCACGACCAACGACCCGACCAAGGCCAACACCGTGGCCCAGCAGTCGGTCGCGCCCAACACCAAGGTCCCGGCCGGCACCAAGATCACCCTGACGATCTTCAAGACGCCGGACAAGCCCCAGATCCCGCCGCTGCAGAACGTCAAGCTGTCGGACGCCGGCGACAAGCTGGCGAAGCTCGGCCTGACCTACACCGTGATCGCGGGCCCGCAGGACCCGAACGCGGTCGTGGTGCAGAGCAACCCGGGCGCCGGCAGCCAGGTGGACCCGAACACCCAGGTGCAGCTGATCACCCGCCCGGCCGATCCGGCCAAAGGGGGGGACCCCAACACCACACCCCCCGGCAAAGGGGGCAACAACTAAGCCGCCCTTCTTCCCCTGGTTCTGACGCCGGGGAGCGGGAACGGTGAAACGCCCGAGGGCCCGTCGCGATCTCCGCGACGGGCCCTCGGGCGTTCCGATTCCGGCGTTCCGTTCCGGCGTTCCGTTCGGCCGGGCCGTCGGATCAGCGCAGCTCCGGCGGCGGGGTGCGCTTGGCGTCCATGGGGTCCACCCGCACCAGGCTCCCCCAGACGGCCATCCGGTAGCGCGAGGTGTACACCGGCGTGCAGGTGGTCAGGGTAATGTACCGGCCGGGGCCGGTGTACCCGGAGCTCACCGGGACGGGCGCGACGATGCCAGTGTCGTACTTGGAGGTCTCCGGCAGGGTGTTGTCGACCTTGTAGACGTACCACTCGTCCTTGGTCTCCACCACGACCGCGTCGCCCCGGTGGACGGCGTCCAGGTCGTGGAACTTGGCACCGTGCCCGTCCCGGTGGGCGGCCAGCGCGAAGTTGCCCGCCTGGTCCCAGGGCATCGCGGACCGGTAGGGCTGCTCGTAGACGCCCGCCACGCCCTCGTCCAGGACGGCCGTGGAGGTGCCCATCCGGATCAGCACCTGGAAGCCCCGGCCCATCGCCGGGACGTGCAGGAAGCCCACGTCGTTCCCGATCGCGGGGACGGCGGCGGGCGCGGGCGCCGTGTCGCTGCCGCCCGGGCGGCCGGCGGTCGGACCGGCCGCCCAGGAGCCGCGCAGCCGGTCCGCGGCGTGCGCGGCGGAGGCGTCCGCCTGCACGTTGGTCCACCAGAGCGAGTAGGCCACGAACAGGCCGAGCACCAGGCCCACGGTGATCAGCAGTTCGCCGAACACCCCGAGCGCGGCCAGTGCCCGGCCGCGGCCCTTCCGGCCGTCCCGCCCGGGTGGGGGGAAGGCCTCCTCCGCCGTACCCGTCGGCCGCGCGGTCCCGTCGTCCTGCATCTGTGGTGTTCCCCCTCCGAAGCCGGTCGGCGGGCGGCTACCCGCCCGTGATCGCGGCCGGCTTGCCCTGGCTGCGCGGTCGCTCCTCGATCATCTTGCCAAAGACGATGAGCCGGAACTTGGAGGTGAACTCCGGGGTGCAGGTGGTCAGCGTGATGTAGCGGCCGGGCCCGGCGTACCCGGAGCCGTTCGGCACCGGCTTGATCACGCTCACGTTGCTGGGGGAGGTCTGCGGGATCCCCCCGGTGATCTCGTAGGTGTAGTACCCGGTGGCCGTCTCCACCACGACCTTGTCACCCTTGCTCAGCTCGTTGATGTACCGGAACGGCTCGCCGTGGGTGTTGCGGTGCGCGGCCAGCGCGAAGTTGCCCGTCTGGTCGCCCGGCATCGCGGTGCCGGGGTAGTGGCCGACCAGGCCCTTGTCGAGCACCGCCGCCTTGTCGGTGCCCTCGGCGATCGGGAACTTCAACCCCAGCTTGGGCAGGTAGACGATGGCGAAGCCCTTGCCGGGCGCGAACGCCTCGGGCTTGTTCGGATCGGCGGCGGGCTGCCCGGGACCGGACGGCTGGGCATCGAACTGCTGCTCCAGCTGGTCCCGGGCGCTGTTGGCGGCCGCGTCGGCCTGCACGTTGGTCCACCAGAGCTGGTAGGCGACGAACAGCAGCATCACCACGCCGAGGGTGATGCACAGTTCGCCGACGAGGCGGGCCGCCACCACGACCGCGGACTCCTTGGGGCGGGAGCCCGCGGCCGACCGGCCCTTGGCCCGGCGCCGGCCGCCGCCGGTGCGGACGGCGGTCCGGCCCTGGGCGGCCCGCCGGCGCTCGGCCCGGCCGCCGGTGGGCGCGACGGGCTCTGCCGCCGGCTCCCCGTCCTCGACGGGCAACCGCAGTTGGAGGGTCTGGTCGGGCAGCCACGGGTACTCGGGCCCGCCCTCGACGGGCCGCTCGGCCTGCTCGTAGACGCCCCAGCCGTCCTCGGGCGCGCCCGGGGCGGCGTGCTCCCCGGGGTACGGCCGGGCCTGGGCCGCCTCGCCGTACCGCGGGGCACCGTACTGCGGGGCACCGGGCTCCGCGCCCCGGTACGGGCCGTCGGCGTACTGCGGCGGGCCGCCGTACGGGCCCGGCTCCGGCTGGTAACGCCCCTCCGGACGTACCGCGGTCACGCCGCTCAGCCCCGGCCGATCACCGGGGCGAGCCCGGCCGACCGGTCCACGGCCTGCGGGAAGCCGCACTCCGCCAGCCAGTTGGCGAGCATCCGGTGCCCGCCCTCGGTCAGCACCGACTCGGGGTGGAACTGCACGCCCTCGACCGGCAGTTCGCGGTGCCGCAGGCCCATGATCACGCCGCTGCCGGTCCGGGCGGTGACCACCAGCTCGTCCGGCACGGTGGCCGGGTCGACGGCCAGCGAGTGGTAGCGGGTCGCGGTCAGCGGCGAGGGCAGGCCCTCGAACACCCCGCCGTCCTCGTGCTCGACCGGTGAGGTCTTGCCGTGCAGCAGTTCGGGCGCCCGGCCGACCACCGCGCCGTACGCCACCGCGATCGACTGGAGGCCCAGGCAGACGCCGAACACCGGCAGCCCGATCGCCGCGCAGTGGTGCACCATCGCGATGCAGACCCCGGCCTCCTCGGGCGACCCGGGCCCGGGGGAGAGCAGCACCCCGTCGAAGCCCTCCTCCCCGGCCCGGCGGACGGCGTGCTCGACGGTCACCTCGTCGTTGCGCACCACCTCGCAGGTGGCACCGAGCTGGTACAGGTACTGGACCAGGTTGAACACGAAGCTGTCGTAGTTGTCCACGACCAGGATGCGGGGCGGGGTCGACTGGGTGGTCATGCGCGCGTGCTCTCCGTGGGATGCGGTGCTAGGGGGAAGTTCCGGGCCGGCCGGGTCAGCCGGCCGGGGCGCCGTCGCCGCCGTCCACTGTGACGTCACCGAAGGGGAGCAACGGTTCCGCCCACGGGAAGACGTAGGTGAAGAGGAGGTAGACGATCCCCAGGATCAGGAGCACCGAGATGACGGCCTTGACCAGGGCGTTCCCCGGGAGGTGACGCCAGATGAAGCCGTACATGGTGCTCCCTCTAGGTAGCGGACTGGGCTCAAGAGTAGACCCGGTATCCACGGCCGTGAGGCCGGTCCACCCCTCCTGTCGCCGTGCTACGGCTGGCCGCCCGCCGACCGGAGCTCGGTCGTGCCGGAGTACCCGGGCAGCGTGAGGTCACCGCTCTCCTGGACCTTCCAGCCCAGGCCGTACGCCTGGACGTACTGCAGGTAGTTGCGGATCGTCGGGTCCCCGTCGACGGCCGACCGCAGGGCGTCGGTCCGGCCCACCGCCTTGACCACGTACGGCGGGGAGTAGACCCGGCCCTGGAGCAGCAGGGTGTTGCCGACGCAGCGGACGGCGCTGGTGGAGATCAGCCGCTGGTCCATCACCTGGACGCCGGCCGCGCCGCCCCGCCACAGCGCGTTGACCACGGCCTGGATGTCCTGCTGGTGGATGACCAGGTCGTTGACGCCGGGCTCCGGGACTCCGGGGATGCGCGCGGTGGCGTTCGGCGGGGCGTCGTTGAGGGTGACGGTCAACCCGCCGCCCTGGAGCGGCTCCAGGGCCGCGCCGAGCCGCAGGCCGTCCAGCCGGGCCGAGTCGGCGGGGTCGTGGCCCTGCTGCTCGGTGAGGTCCTGCGCCCGGGACTGGAGGTCGGCCAGTTGGGACTGCGCCTGCTGGTTCTGCGCGCTGCGCTGGCGGATCACGTCGCCGAGGCTCAGCAGCGAGTTGTCGGTCCGCAGGTCGGTGCCGCGGGCGGTCTGCGCGCTGATGTAGAAGAGCAGACCGGCGAGCGCGAACACGGTGCAGGTCAGGGCACGTCCGACAATTCGGATGCCGGAACGGGGGGTGACGGCCTTCCCGGGGGGAATCGACAAATTAGTCACCGTACCCTTATCTCCTTGAGACCCGCCGAGCCACTACGCTAACGGACGCCGGTGGCAGGCGTGGGAGTGGTCCCAGAGCACTCTCCTCGACCGTCCGTCGGCGTCTCGCCCGCTGCACCCCCTGCGCGGTCTCACAGCGCATCGACAGGAGAGCTCCTCGTGCCGAAGTCTCGACTCCGCAAGAAGTCCGACTACACCCCGCCGGCGACGACCGCGGTGAAGATCAGCTCGGGCCGTAGTTGGGTCGCACCGCTGATGCTGGCACTGTTCCTGATCGGCCTGGTGTGGATCGTCACCTACTACGTGACCAGCGGCAGCTACCCGGTGGAGAGCTGGCGGAACTGGAACATCCTGGTCGGCTTCGGGTTCATCGCGGCCGGATTCGGCGTCTCCACCCAGTGGAAGTGACGCTCCGCGCGTCCTGAGGCTCGGTCCCGAGTCCTCCCGCCGCTCCGGGACCACGGTCCCGGAGCGGCGGTTCGGCGTGCCCGCGACCGGTCGCGACGCCATCGGCCCGCCCATCATCCGACGGTCCCACCATCGGACCGTCAGGCTTATCCACATGGTTATCCACACTGGGGAAAAGTCCCCACAGCCTGTGGATAACCGTGTGCCGCGACACCGTCCACAGCTGTGCACAACTCCCGGGGCGGGTGCGAACCGCACAGCAGGACACGCGTAGAACAACAGTCCACAGCCCGGCCGCCGCACAGCCTGTGCACAACTCCGCACCCGCTGTGGACAAACGTCCGGGGCGTCACGCGCCGTACAGGGCCATCCCGGCCAACAGCAGCGCCGCCTCCAGGGCCACCGCGCCGGCCAGCGTCAGCCACTGGACCAGGGCGCGCCGCTCACGCGGGGCGTACATCAGGCCGAAGGCGACCAGAGCGCCGAACACCAGGCCGCCGATGTGCGCCCGCCAGTCGATGTTCGGGCGGGCGAAGGTCACCACCAGGTTGAAGACCAGGAAGGCCACCGCCGGGGCGACCGGGCCCCGGTCCCGCAGCTGCATCAGGATGGTGGCGGAGATCAGGCCGAAGACCGCCCCGGAGGCCCCCACCGAGTTCATCCAGTCACCCGCCACCAGGAAGGCGAAGGTGCTGCCGCCCAGCCCGGCGAGCAGGTAGAGGGCCAGGAAGCGCAGCCGCCCGAGCGCCTCCTCCAGCGGGGGGCCGAGCCACAGCAGCACCAGCATGTTCAGCCCGATGTGCCACCACTCCAGGTGCAGGAAGGTGGCGGTCAGCAGCCGGTACCACTGGCCCGGGCCGTCGGCGACGCCGTACGGCCCCCCGAGGTGCGCCCGGCCGGCGCTGGCCAGCGACCAGATCTGGCCGAGGCGCGGATTGAGGACGTACGCGGCCAGGATCCAGACCACCAGGTTGATCCCGACCAGCGTCCGGGTCACCAGCCCGCCGTCCAGGGCCGGCACCCCGCCGAAACGGGTGGTGGCCCGTCGCGTCCCGGCGTGTCCCCCGCCGACGCATTCGGGGCACTGGAAGCCCACCGCGGCGGGCACCATGCACTGCGGGCAGATCGGCCGTTCGCAGCGGGTGCAGGAGATCCCGGTGGCCGTCCCCGGGTGCCGGTGGCAACCGGGCTGCCCGGCCCCGGGGGACCGGTCCGTGGACCCTCGCGGCTCGTCCGGGAGCATCAGCGGCTGTCCCTTCCCCTGACCGACCTCCGAAGCCGCCAGCCTACTGCGGCCCGGACCCCGCACGGCCCTCGAACGGCCCCGCCGGGGTCCGCGTACGGCCCACCCCGGCGTGCCGCCGGACAAATCCGCATGCATGATCAGCATTCAGGTGGATATGTGCATATAGGACGCCACCAGGAGGAGAGACTCGTGAGCTTTTCGGACTCGGCCCGTGACACCGCCACCAGGACCCGGGACTCCGCCGCACAGTTCGCGGACGGCGCCAAGCAGCGCCTCGGGCCCGCCCTGGACGCCCTCGGCCCCAAGGCCACCCAGGCCGCCCACCACCTCCGCGTCCAGTACGACCGGCACCTCGCCCCACAGTTCGGCCAGGCCTTCGCCAACCTGCCGCCCGAGGCCCAGCAGAACGCCCTGCGAGCCCTCCACCGGGCCCAGGAGGCCGCTCTGGCGGCCCGCCTGTCCGCCGCCCGCGCCGCCGACCAGGCCCGCAGCACGGTCGGCCCCAGGGTCGCCCAGGCCGTCGAGGAGGCCCGGGCCGCGGTCTCCCCGGTCGCGCACGAGGCCCAGTCCCGCGGCGCCGCCGCGCTGACCGCCCTCCAGGGCCACGTCAGCTCCGCCGAGATCAACGAGCTGGCCGCCCGGAACGCGAAGCGGCGGCAGCGGTGCGGCGGGCGGAGGGCCGCCGGGCTGCTGCTGGCCGGGGTGCTGGCGGTCGGCGGCGGGCTGGTCGCCTGGCAGTGGTGGCGCCGGCACAGCAACCCGGAGTGGCTGGTCGAGCCCCCGGCGCCGCAGTCCCACCGGCCGGCCGGCGCGACCGCCGCCACCTCCCCGGTGAACGGCCTCACCCCCGAGGACTCGGCCGGAGCCGCCGAGCCCACCGAGGACGACACGCCTTAGGGCTCTGGAAACGCCGAACGGCGGCCGACCGGAAAGGTCGACCGCCGTTCAGGCGCTGTGGAGCATAGGAGACTCGAACTCCTGACATCTGCCTTGCAAAGGCAGCGCTCTACCAACTGAGCTAATGCCCCTCGACGGCACGGCGCGTGCCAACGGGCACTAGCGTACCGGGTTCCGGCGTGTTTCCGAGAGCCGTCCCCCTGGGGGAACCGGCCGGTCCGATCCAATGAGCGGGCCGACCGGTTCGGGAGGCGCCGGTCAGCGCCTCCGAAGACCGTCGATCGTGAGATCGTCCGGGGCTCAGCGACCGGCCGGAACCGGGTCGGTGGCCTCGGTCCACAGGTCCTGCTCGGCGCGGTCCGCCTGGACCTGACGGTAGACAAAGAAGCCGCCGAGGGCGACCAGGGCGACCAGGAGAAGCTTCTTCACCGCGGGACCTCGTCCTTCTAGCGTTGGTGGACTCAGGAGCCGGTGCTCCGGCCGGACCGACCGGGCCGACGAGTCCAGATGTGTTTCGAGCGCGAACGGGCTGTCGGGTGCCGGACTGCCCTTGCGGCCGATGATACACACCGGTGTCCCAATCGTGACCAGCCACCGGCACCGTCAACCCGGCGGTCCGGTCCGAGGATTGACGCCGCACCTCATGTCGTACGGATCGTCCGCACCCGGTCCGCCCCGGAAGCCCTCGTCAGGAGCGGTCCGCCGGGGAACGCCGAAGGGCCCGGAGTGGATCACTCCGGGCCCTTCGGGGCGGTGGGCCTAACAGGACTTGAACCTGTGGCCTCTTCCTTATCAGGGAAGCGCTCTAACCGTCTGAGCTATAGGCCCTCGCTGCACATAGAGCGTACCGGAAGCCGCCCGATCCGCGAAAACGTCGAAGGGCCCGGAGTGGATCACTCCGGGCCCTTCGCGGTGGTGGGCCTAACAGGACTTGAACCTGTGGCCTCTTCCTTATCAGGGAAGCGCTCTAACCGTCTGAGCTATAGGCCCTTGCCGCACTGAAAGATTAGCGGACCGACCGCCGATCTCCCAAATCCGTTCCGACCGGGGTCGCGGCAGTGACCTCGGCGGCCGGGCGCACCAGCCACTCCTCACGGGTCGGCGGCAGGCCCGAGCCGCCCTCCTCGGTGCTGCGGACGGCGAGGATCTGGTTCACCCCGATCCGGTTCTGCTCGAAGGCCAGCGCGGAGGCGGCCATGTACAGCCGCCAGACCCGGGCGCGGCCGAGGCCGACCAGCTGGACCGCCTCCGTCCAGTGCGCCTCCAGGTTGGCCACCCACTCGCGCAGGGTCAGCCCGTAGTGCTCGCGCAGCGCCTCGACGTCCCGGACCTCGAAGCCGGCCTCCTCCAGCCGGGCCACCGTGGAACCGACCGGGGAGAGCTCGCCGTCCGGGAAGACGTAGCGGTCGATGAAGGGGCTGGTGCGGTGCGGTTCGCCGGGGTGGTCGGGGCGCCGGGCGATCTGGTGGTTGAGCAGCCGGCCGCCGGGCGCCAGCAGCCGGAACAGGCCGTCGGCGTACACCCGGTACTGCTCCGCACCGACGTGCTCGGCCATCCCGACGCTGGAGATCGCGTCGAAGGGGCCGTCGGTGATCTCCCGGTAGTCCTGGAGCCGGACCTCCACCCGGTCGGCCAGGCCGGCCTCCTCGATCCGGGCACGGGCCAGCGCGACCTGTTCGGTGGAGATCGAGACCCCGACCGCGGTGACCCCGTAGTGCTCGGCCGCGTGCAGCAGCAGCGAGCCCCAGCCGCAGCCGACGTCCAGCAGCCGCATCCCGGGCCGCAGGCCGAGCTTGCGGCAGATCAGGTCGAGCTTGGCCTCCTGGGCGGCCTCCAGGCTCTTCGCCTCGGGCGTCCAGTAGGCGCACGAGTAGACCATGGAGGAGCCCAGCACGAGGCCGTAGAAGTCGTTCCCGACGTCGTAGTGGTGGCTGATGGCGGCGCGGTCCCGGCCGCGGCTGTGCAGCCGCCCCTGGGCCCGGCGGACCTCCTCCGGGGGCGGGGTGGGCTCCGGGCCGACCGCCCCGGCCCGGAGGGCGGCGGCGACCACCCGGCGGCCCGCGGCGCCGAGGACGTCGCGCGGCCCGAGGGCCATGCTGCGGATCTCGGGGAGTTCGGCGAAGCGGGCGACCTCGGAGAGCGTCTCGTAGAGGTCGGTGCCGGGCGCGAGGTCGAGGTCCCCCGAGACGTAGGCCCGGGCCAGGCCCAGCTCGCCCGGCTGCCACATCAGCCGGCGCAGCGCCCGGCGGTTGCGCAGGACCACGGTGGGTGCTCCCGGCGGCCCGGCGACACTGCCGTCCCAGGCCTGCACCCGCAAGGGGATCGGGATGCCCAACAGCCCGTCCAGGGCCTCGACCAGTTGATCTGCGAGCTTCGCCACCGCGCGCCTCCGTCCAGCCTTCCTGCGGAAACCTCCTGACCCGGTCGACCGACCGGGGCGGCCTGCGGCACTCCCACGGGTGGGAACGGGCGGCGTCCAGCTAATCCCACCGCGGCCGGCCCGTTTCCGGGCGGCACGCCGCGGGAGCCGGCTGTCACCCGAAATGCCGACGGGCCCCGCAGGCTGGAACAGCCTGCGGGGCCCGTACATTCCGTCCGCGGACGGTGAATTGACCAGGGGTCAGGATCCGGCCGGATCAGTCCTCTTCGGCCAGGGTGAGCTCGACGCCGCCGGTGAAGCCGGCCGCCGCGTTGTAGATGAAGGCCGACAGCGTGGAGAGCGCGGTCAGCAGCACCACGTCGACCACCGCGATCAGCGTGGTGAACATCATGACCTTGCCGAAGCCGATGTAGTCCATCAGGTTCAGCTGGCTGCTGGCGTTGTCCGCGCCGCCGCCGGTGACGTCCTTGAGGGTCTTGGTCAGCGAGTCGAAGACGCCGAGCGAGTCCAGGGTCATCCACAGCACGGCCGAGGCCACGATGATGATGATGCCGACGGCCAGCGACAGCAGGAAGCTGACCTTCATCACCGACCACGGGTCGACCTTGGTCACCCGCAGCCGGGCCTTGCGGGTCCGGCCGAGGCCGCCCCCGACGGTCGCCGGGCCCGCGGCGGGGCGGCGCGGCGCGCCGGGCACCGGGGTGCCGCCGGCCGGGGTGTTGCCGCCGGTCCGGGTGCCCCGGGCCGGGGTCGGCTGCCCCTTGGTGTACGTCGTCGGCTGCGAGAAGCCGCTCTGTCCGGCCTGGCCCGCTCCGCCGACCGGCGGCATCAGCGAGGTGGACGCGGCCGAGTGCTCGGTCGGCGGCTGCCCCGGCACGCCGTACGACCCCCCGCCCTGCGCGCCCGGACGGCCGCCGGAGGGTCCTCCCGCAGCACCCGTGGCTCCACTCACCTGGTCCTCCCGCACTTCCCACCAGGGCGGCGCCGCCCTGATCCGTCACTCGTCATCCAGCGCCCGGCGGGATTGCCCGGTACTGGTCGGCGTCCGGTGGCGGGGGGGGGGGGGGGGGGGGGGGGGGGGGGGGGGGGGGGGGGGGGGGGGGGGGGGGGGGGGGGGGGGAGGGAGGAAGCAACCAACCAACCA
>NZ_JBVIWC010000016.1:191846-210967 GCF_055594965.1 Kitasatospora sp. NPDC040550
CCTCCTGCGGGTTTTTCCGGGCCGTTTTTGTTCTCTGTTCCCCCCGCGCCCACTCCGTGGACGCGGCGGCACCGGTCTGCGGTTCGGTTCAGACCTCGGCGTCGCCGCCGACCGCCGTCCCCGCACCTTCGGTCGTCTCGGTGGACTCGGCGCCGGCGACCTCGTCCTCCGTCGGCTCCTCGTCCTCGGCCTCCGCGTTGCGGGCCATGCCCACCACCGCGTCGCGCTTTCCGAGGTTGATCAGTTGGACGCCCATGGTGTCACGTCCGGTTTCACGAACCTCGGAAACCCTCGTGCGGATCACCCCACCGGACAGGGTGATCGCCATGATCTCGTCGGTGTCGTCGACCACCAGTGCGCCGACCAGCGAGCCCCGGCCCTCGACGATCTTCGCCGCCTTGGTGCCGTAGCCGCCGCGTCCCTGGACACGGTACTCGTCCACACCGGTCCGCTTGGCGTAGCCGCCGTCCGTGGCGGTGAAGACGTACGTCCCCGGACGGACGACGTTCATCGAGAGCAGCTCGTCGTCCTCGCGGAAGGCCATGCCCTTGACGCCGGAGGTGGCGCGGCCGGTGGGCCGCAGGGCGTCGTCGGTCGCGGTGAAGCGGATCGACTGGGCCTTCTTGGAGACCAGCAGCAGGTCGTCCTCGGAGGAGACCAGCTCGGCGCCGATCAGCTCGTCGTCCCGGCCCTCCTCGTCCTGGCGCAGGTTGATCGCGATCAGGCCGCCGGAGCGCGGGGAGTCGTAGTCCTTGAGCGGGGACTTCTTCACCAGGCCGGCCCGGGTGGCCAGGACCAGGTACGGCTTGTCCTCGTAGGTGCGGACGGCCATCACCTGGGCGATGTGCTCCCCCGGCTGGAAGGCCAGCAGGTTGGCCACGTGCTGGCCGCGGGCGTCGCGGCCGGCGTCCGGCAGCTCGTAGCCCTTGGCACGGTAGACCCGGCCCTTGTTGGTGAAGAACAGGATCCAGTTGTGGGTCGTCGTCACGAAGAAGTGGTCGACGATGTCGTCCTGCTTGAGCTGGGCACCGCGCACGCCCTTGCCGCCGCGCTTCTGCGAGCGGTAGAGGTCGGAGCGGGTCCGCTTGACGTAGCCGCCACGGGTGATCGTGACGACGATGTCCTCCTCGGCGATGAGGTCCTCGATGGAGAGGTCGCCGTCCGAGGGGATCAGGGTCGAGCGGCGCTCGTCGCCGTACTTCTCGACGATCGCGGCGAGCTCCTCGGAGATGATCTCCCGCTGTCGGGTCGGCGAGGCCAGGATCGCGTTGTACTCGTCGATCTTGCGCTGGAGCTCGTCGTGCTCGTCCATGATCCGCTGGCGCTCCAGGGCGGCCAGCCGGCGCAGCTGCATCTCCAGGATCGCGTTGGCCTGGAGCTCGTCGATCTCCAGCAGGCCCATCAGGCCGGTGCGGGCGGCGTCGGCGCTGGCCGAGGCCCGGATCAGCGCGATGACCTCGTCGATCAGGTCCAGGGCCTTGAGCAGCGCGCGCAGGATGTGGGCGCGCTCCTCGGCCTTGCGCAGCCGGAAGGTGGTGCGCCGGACGATGACCTCGACCTGGTGGTTGACCCAGTGCCGGATGAAGGCGTCCAGCGACAGCGTGCGCGGCACGCCGTCGACCAGGGCCAGCATGTTGGCGCCGAAGTTGGTCTGCAGCTCGGTGTGCTTGTACAGGTTGTTGAGCACGACCTTGGCGACCGCGTCGCGCTTGAGCACGACCACCAGGCGCTGGCCGGTGCGGGACGAGGACTCGTCCCGGACGTCGGCGATGCCGGCGATCTTGCCGTCCTTGACCAGGTCGGCGATCTTGAGCGCCAGGTTGTCCGGGTTGACCTGGTACGGCAGCTCGGTGATCACCAGGCACTGGCGGCCCTGGATCTCCTCGACCTCGACCACGGCACGCATGGTGACCGAGCCGCGGCCGGTGCGGTAGTAGTCGTCGATCCCGCGGCGGCCGACGATCAGCGCGCCGGTGGGGAAGTCGGGGCCCTTGATCCGCTCGATCAGGGCCTCCAGCAGCTCCTCGGCGGAGGCCTCGGGGTTCTCCAGGTACCAGAGCGCGCCGGAGGCGACCTCGCGGAGGTTGTGCGGCGGGATGTTGGTGGCCATGCCGACCGCGATGCCGGTGGCACCGTTGACCAGCAGGTTGGGGATGCGCGCGGGCAGGACGGTCGGCTCCTGCGAGCGCCCGTCGTAGTTGGGCGCGAAGTCGACGGTCTCCTCGTCGATGTCGCGCATCATCTCCATGGCCAGCGGCATCATCTTGCACTCGGTGTAGCGCATGGCCGCCGCCGGGTCGTTGCCCGGGGAGCCGAAGTTGCCGTTGCCGTCCACCAGCGGCATCCGCATCGACCACGGCTGGGCCAGGCGGACCACGGTGTCGTAGATCGAGGTGTCACCGTGCGGGTGGTAGTTGCCCATCACGTCGCCGACGACGCGGGCGCACTTGTAGTAGCCCTTCTCGGGCCGGTACCCGCCGTCGTACATCGCGTAGAGCACGCGGCGGTGCACCGGCTTGAGGCCGTCGCGGACCTCGGGGAGCGCCCGGCTGACGATCACGCTCATCGCGTAGTCGAGGTACGAGCGCTGCATCTCGGTCTCGAGCTCGACCGGCTCGATCCGCATGGTCACCTGGGTGGTGGCCTCGGCGGCGGGGGTCTCGGGAGTCTCGGGCTGGTCGCCTTCGGGACGGTTGTCGTCGACCACTGGTGGTCAGTTTCCTTTCACGCGGACTGGTACGTGCGGGGCCTGGTTCGCAGGCGTCACACGTCCAGGAAGCGGACGTCCTTGGCGTTGCGCTGGATGAAGGAGCGGCGGGCCTCGACGTCCTCACCCATCAGCACGGAGAACAGCTCGTCGGCGCGGGCGGCGTCCTCCAGGGTGACCTGGAGCAGCAGCCGGTGCTCGGCGTCCATGGTGGTGACCCGGAGCTCCTCGGCGTTCATCTCGCCGAGACCCTTGAAGCGCTGGATCGCGTCGTCCTTGGGCAGTCGGCGGCCGGCCTCGACGCCGGCCGCGATCACCGCGTCGCGCTCGCGGTCGGAGTAGGCGTACTCGAAGTCGTCCTTGCCCCACTTGATCTTGTAGAGCGGCGGCATCGCGAGGTAGACGTACCCGGACTCGACCAGCGGCCGCATGAAGCGGAACAGCAGGGTGAGCAGCAGGGTGCGGATGTGCTGTCCGTCGACGTCGGCGTCGGCCATCAGGACGATCTTGTGGTACCGCAGCTTGGACTCGTCGTAGTCCTCCTGGATGCCGCAGCCGAAGGCCGAGATCAGCGCCTGGACCTCGGTGTTCTGCAGCACCTTGTCGATCCGGGCCTTCTCGACGTTCAGGATCTTGCCGCGGATCGGCAGGATGGCCTGGGTGCGCGGGTCGCGGCCCTGCTTGGCCGAGCCGCCGGCGGAGTCACCCTCGACGATGAAGATCTCGCACTCGGACGGGTCCTTGGACTGGCAGTCCGAGAGCTTGCCCGGCAGCGAGGCGGACTCCAGCAGGCCCTTGCGGCGGGTCAGGTCGCGGGCCTTGCGGGCGGCGACGCGCGCGGTGGCGGCCTGGATGGACTTGCGGATGATGTCCGAGGCCTCGTTGGGGTTGCGGTCCAACCAGTCGTTGAGCTGCTCGTGGACGACCTTCTGGACGAAGGTCTTCGCCTCGGTGTTGCCGAGCTTGTCCTTGGTCTGGCCCTCGAACTGCGGCTCGCCGAGCTTGACCGAGATGATCGCGGTCAGGCCCTCGCGGATGTCCTCGCCGGAGAGGTTGTCGTCCTTCTCGCGGAGCAGCTTCTTGTCCCGCGCGTAGCGGTTGACCAGGCCGGTCAGCGCGGAGCGGAAGCCCTCCTCGTGGGTGCCGCCGCCGTGGGTGTGGATGGTGTTGGCGAAGCTGTAGACCCCCTCGGTGTAGGAGGAGTTCCACTGCATCGCGATCTCCACCGAGATCGCCTTGTCCTTGTCCTCCGCCTCAAAGTCGATCACCGAGGGGTGGATGACCTCGCCCTTGCGGGAGTTGAGGTGGGCGACGAAGTCGGCGATGCCGCCGTCGTACTTGTACGTGACGGAGAGCGGCTTGCCCTCCTCGTCCACGTGCTCGGGGCGCTCGTCGGTCAGCGAGATCGACAGGCCCTTGTTGAGGAAGGCCATCTCCTGGAAGCGCCGGGAGAGCGTCTCGAAGGAGTAGACGGTGGTCTCGAAGATGTCGGCGTCGGCCCAGAAGGTCACCGTGGTGCCGGTGCGGTCGGTCTCGGCGCCCTTGACCAGGGCGGCGGTCGGCGCGCCCATCTTGTAGTCCTGGGTCCAGATGTGGCCGTCCTTGTGGATCTCCACCGAGAGCCGGGTGGACAGCGCGTTCACCACCGAGACGCCGACGCCGTGCAGACCGCCGGAGACGGCGTAGCCGCCGCCGCCGAACTTGCCGCCCGCGTGCAGGACGGTGAGCACGACCTCGACGGCCGGCTTGTCCTGGCCGGGGACGATGTCCACCGGGATGCCGCGGCCGTTGTCGACGCAGCGGATGGCGCCGTCGGCCATGATCGTCACGTCGATGGTGTCGGCGTACCCCGCCATCGCCTCGTCGACGGAGTTGTCCACGACCTCCTGCACCAGGTGGTGCAGGCCGCGCTCACCGGTGGAGCCGATGTACATGCCGGGGCGCTTGCGGACGGCGTCGAGGCCTTCCAGCACCTGGATGTTGCTACCGGTGTAGGAAGCCTGGTCGGTCTGGTCTGGGGTCTGGCTGGGGTTGCCGGAATCGGCCACGAAGCGCCCTCTCTGGCACAGCGCGGGCCGCATTCCAGCCCCGTGTGGGCGGGCGTGCGACCACGGCGTTTCGACTCGGTTGCCACTAGCAACAGTGTTTGGCTCTCAGTCTACCGGTACGACTGACATAGATGGGCGTTTGGCAGCCCTTGAAGGCAGATATGCCGCCCTGAATCCCCTCGGGACGTGTCCCGATACTCGACCCGGGGGCCGGAGGCGCCTGGAAGGGCCGTCAGGGGTTCCGGAAGATCGTGGTCCGATCCCGGCCGGAGCCGATCGCCGGCCGGCCGGGCTCAGCCCCAGGTGTCGCCCGGGCCCTTGCTCCCCGGCGCGCGCAGCCGGCCGTAGCCGCGGACCGGCGCGGCCGGGCCGAGCACCTTGATGGTGCGGACCGTGCCGTGGCCCAGCTCGTGGTTCAGACGGGCCACCAACTGCCGCGCCAGCCAGCGGAGTTGGGTGGCCCATGCGGTGGAGTCGCACTGCACGGTGAGCACCGCGGCGGCCTCGTCGTAGGAGGAGGGGTGGCAGTGCGCGGCGATGTCCGGGCCGACGATCTGCGGCCAACGGCCCATCACCCCGCCGACCGCGGCCGAGGACTCCCAGCCGCGCTCGGTCAGCAGCCGGTTCAGCGCCGCCCCCAGCGGCACCGGGTCGCGGCCGTCCGAGCGGGCGCCGCTGCGCAGCCCGTGCCGCTTCGCCTCGCGCTTCTGCTGGACCTGCTCACCGCGCTGGCGGGCCTGGGCCCGGGCCGCCCGCAGCGCGGACCGGGCGAGGTCGGCACCGGTGGCACCGGCGGCGCCGGGGCCGGGGGAGGTCTCCGCCGAATCGCTCACGGCGATCTCCTTTCCCCAGCCTGTGGACAACCCGATGAGCCGTCCAGCCTACGGGAGCGCGCGCACACCGGACGTCGGCACCCGCCACGGTCCGGGTGCCGGCGGCAACGCTTCGCTCCGGCACGGGTCGGTACGAGTCGGGTCGGGTCGGGTCGGTACGAGTGGGGGCTCAGGCGTCGATCCGGCGCACGGCGCCGTCGGAGACCGCGAAGCGGGCGCCGGCCAGCGCCTTCGGCACGTCCTCGGCCACCGCCGCGGTCACCAGCACCTGCTCGCCGTCGGCCACCAGTTCGGCCAGCCGGTCCCGGCGGGCGGCGTCCAGCTCGGCGAACACGTCGTCCAGGACCAGCACCGGCTCACCACCGTCGGCGCGCAGCAGCTCGTACGAGGCCAGCCGCAGCGCCAGCGCGAACGACCAGGACTCGCCGTGGCTCGCGTAGCCCTTGGCCGGCAGCGGGCCCAGCTTGAGCACCAGCTCGTCGCGGTGCGGGCCGACCAGGGTGATCCCCCGCTCGACCTCCTGCTTGCGGACCGCCTGCAACGCCGCCAGCAGCTGCTCCTCGGCCTGCTCCCGGCTGCTCGGCAGCTCGCCCTCGAAGGAGCTGCGGTACTCCAGGACGGTCTCCCCGCCGCCCGGGGCCACCCGGCCGTACGCCCCCGTCACCAGCGGTTGCAGGGCGGCCACCAGCTGGATCCGGAAGGCCGTCAGCTCGGCCCCGGCGCGGGCCAGGTGGCCGTCCCAGACCTCCAGGGTGGACAGGTCGGCCCCCTTGCCGCCGCCGGCCCGACGGGCCATCGCGGCGGTCTTGAGCAGGGCGTTGCGCTGCTTGAGCACCCGCTCGTAGTCCTGCCGGACCCCGGCCAGCCGGGGCGCCCGGGCGGTCAGCAGCTCGTCCAGGAAGCGCCGGCGCTCGCCCGGATCGCCCTTGACCAGGCTGAGGTCCTCCGGGGCGAACAGCACGGTGCGCAGCAGGCCCAGCACGTCGCGCGGGCGGACGTTGTCGGAGCGGTTGATCCGGGCCCGGTTGGCCTTGCCCGCCGTGAGCTCCAGCTCGATCAGGGTGGAGCGGCCGCGGTCCACCACCGAGGTGCGGACGACCGCCCGCTCGGCGCCCAGCCGGATCAGCGGGGCGTCGGTGGCGACCCGGTGGCTGCCCAGGGTGGCGACGTAGCCGATCGCCTCGACCAGGTTGGTCTTGCCCTGGCCGTTGGGCCCGACGAAGGCCGTCACGCCCGGGTCGAGGGGAACCTCGGCCCGGGCGTACGACCGGAAGTCGGCGAGCGACAGGTGCGCGACGTGCATGGCTGTGGACTGCGCCCGCCTTCTGTGTCTGGGGCTACCCGGGGAACGGCCCCCGGGGCCCCGGCCGGTTCTCGGTTACTTGGACTCGACCGCGTGGCCGCCGAACTGGTTGCGCAGCGCGGCGATCATCTTCATCTGCGGCGAGTCGTCCTGGCGGGAGGCGAAGCGGGCGAACAGCGAGGCGGTGATCGCCGGCAGCGGCACGGCGTGGTCGATCGCGGCCTCGACGGTCCAGCGGCCCTCGCCGGAGTCGGCGGCCCAGCCGCGCAGCTTGTCCAGGTGCTCGTCGTCGTCCAGGGCGCGGACGGCCAGGTCCAGCAGCCAGGAGCGGATGACGGTGCCCTCCTGCCAGCTGCGGAAGACCTCGCGCACGTCGGTGACCTCGGGGGCGGCCTCCAGCAGCTCCCAGCCCTCGGCGAAGGCCTGCATCATCGCGTACTCGATGCCGTTGTGGACCATCTTGGCGAAGTGGCCGGCGCCGACCGCGCCCGCGTGCACCGAGCCGAAGTCGCCCTCGGGCTTGAGCGCGTCGAAGACCGGCTGGACCAGGGCGACGTGCTCGGCGTCGCCGCCGTACATCAGCGCGTAGCCGTTCTCCAGGCCCCAGACGCCGCCGGAGACGCCGCAGTCGACGAAGCCGATGCCCTTGGCCGCCAGCGCCTCGGCGTGCTTGATGTCGTCGGTCCAGCGGGAGTTGCCGCCGTCCACCACGACGTCGCCGGGGGAGAGCAGTTCGGCGAGCTCGTCGACGGTCGCCTGGGTCGCGGCACCGGCCGGAACCATCACCCAGACCACGCGCGGGCCCTGGAGCTTGGAGACGAGCTCCTGCAGGGTCTCGACGTCGGAGATCTCCGGGTTGCGGTCGTATCCGATGACGGTGTGGCCGGCGCGGCGGATCCGCTCGCGCATGTTGCCGCCCATCTTGCCGAGACCGATGAGGCCGAGCTCCATGACCAAATCCTTACTGTGGGGACGTGCCTGGCGGCGGCGCCGTTGCCGCATCCCCGAGCCTACGCTTCCGGGGCATCCGGACTCCGCGCGGTCGGGCCGACCGGGTCGACGGGGGTCGGGACGTCCACAGGCTGTGCACAACGGGTGTGCACAGCCTGTGGGTGACCGGACCGGCCGGGTCAGCCGGAGCCGATCGCCAGCCGGGATCGGCCGTCAGCCGGAGAGGCGGACCGGCATGATCAGGTACTGGTAGGCCTTGTCCTCCTCGGCGTCCACCGAGACCTTGCCGCTGAGCAGGGCCGGCTTGGTCGGGGTGGTGAAGCTCAGCTGGGCGAACGGGGAGTCGATGGCCTTGAGGCCCTCCTCCAGGTAGCCCGGGTTGAAGGCGATCGAGATGTCGTCGCCCTCCAGGTCGGCCTCGATCCGCTCGGTGGCCTGGGCGTCGTCGCCCGAGCCGGCCTCCAGGGTCAGCACGCCCTGCTCGAAGTTGAGCCGGACCGGGGTGTTGCGCTCGGCGACCAGCGAGACGCGCTTGAGCGCCTCCAGGAAGGGCTGGGTCTGGATCGCGGCGACCGCGCTGAACTCGGTCGGGAAGAGGCTGCGGAACTTGGGGAACTCGCCCTCCAGCAGCCGGGTGGTGGTGCGGCGGCCGGCCCCCTCGAAGCCGATCAGGCCCTCGCCCGCGCCGCCCGAGGAGAGCGCGATGGAGACGGTGTCGCCGCTGCCCAGGGACTTGGCGATGTCCTGGAGGGTCTTGGCGGGCACCAGGGCGACCGCGGAGATGTCCGACTGCTCGGGCTTCCACAGCAGGTCGCGGACGGCGAAGCGGTAGCGGTCGGTGGCGGCCAGGGTGATCCGGTCGCCCTCGATCTCGACCCGGACGCCGGTGAGCACCGGCAGGGTGTCGTCCCGGCCGGCCGCGACGGCGGCCTGGCTGACCGCGGAGGCGAAGACGTCCCCGGAGACGGTGCCGGTGGCGGTCGGCATCTGGGGCAGCGCCGGGTACTCGTCCACCGGGAGGGTGGGGAGGGTGAAGCGGGAGCTGCCGCAGACCACGCTGACCCGCTGGCCGTCGGTGGAGATCTCCACCGGCCTGTTGGGGAGGTTGCGCGAGATGTCGTTGAGCAGGCGACCGGAGACCAGGACGGTGCCGGCCTCCTCGACGTCCGCCTCCAGCTCGACCCGGGCCGAGACCTCGTAGTCGAAGCCGGACAGCGCCAGGCTGCCCTCCTGCGCGGTCAGCAGCAGGCCGGCCAGCACCGGCACCGGCGGCCGTGCCGGGAGGCTGCGGGCAGCCCAGGCCACCGCCTCCGCGAGGACGTCACGCTCCACCCGGAACTTCACCGGTAACCGCCTCCTGGATCGAGCGCTCCCGCTCGCACTCTGGTTCGTCTGATCTTGATCGTCGGTCCGCCTGTCCGCCGAGCTCTACCACTCCGCTTCCAGTCGCAGAGGACAGTCTGACGTACTCCGCCGACAGACGGGGCAGACGGGCGGGAGCGAGGCCGAACAGATGTCGGGGCGCGGTTGTCCACAGATTTTGGGACCACCCACTTTGAAAGCAGGTTCACGGTCTAACTGTGTAGCGGTAGTAGTAGGGCCTGTGGAAACCGTGGATAACCCCGTTTCCGCAGGTCAGCGCCCGGATTTTGTCCACAGTCGGTGTGGACGGCGGCTGTGGACGGGCAGGCCGCGCTGTGGACAGCCGAGCGTTACCCACAGGGCACGCAGGGTATCCACAGGTTATCCCCAGGACTGTCCCCAGATCAGGGCCCGGTTATCCACGGGCCCCGGTCAACTTTACGTGACGCCTTTCACACCAGGGTATGAACGGCCGCCCAAGGTTGTCGAACTGTGGACCCCGCTGTGGACAACCTGGGGATAACCGCCCGCGCCCTGGGGACAACCGGTGGACAACCCGGACGGCCCACTGGTGGCCCGTCAATTGTCCACACCCTGTGGACAACGGTTGTGCACAAGTCCACAGGCACCTGACCTGCGCGGAAGAGCGTAGCGGCGCCGGGCCTGTGGACGAATTCTGGATAACTCCGGACTCCCCGGCCTGTGGACCGCGCGGAAGGGGTCCGGCCTGTGGACAACTGCCCTGCGCGCCCCCGGTTTTCGAATCACCGGTCAGTTGTTCGGCGCGGGCTGTGGACTGGTGGGACGTCCGTCGCGCGGATACCTGCCCAGCGGCGGCCCGGTGCACACCTGTGGATACGGCGAAAGGGCGTCAGGATCGCTCCTGACGCCCTTCCGGGGTTGCACCGGTGCCGCGGCCCCAACTCGCGGGGGACGGCTAGCTCTTGATGCGGTTGGTCAGTTCGGTGACCTGGTTGTAGATCGAGCGCCGCTCGGCCATCAGCGAGCGGATCTTCCGGTCCGCGTGCATCACCGTGGTGTGGTCGCGGCCGCCGAACTGGGCGCCGATCTTCGGCAGCGAGAGGTCGGTGAGCTCCCGGCACAGGTACATGGCGATCTGCCGGGCCGTCACCAGCACCCGGCTGCGCGAGGAGCCGCAGAGGTCGTCCACCCCGAGGCCGAAGTAGGCGGCGGTCTGCTGCATGATGACCTGCGCGGTGATCTCCGGGCCGGCGTCCTCGTCCCCGCCGGGGATCAGGTCCTTGAGGACGATCCCCGCCAACTCCAGGTCCACCGGCGCCCGGTTGAGGTTGGCGAAGGCGGTCACCCGGATCAGCGCGCCCTCCAACTCCCGGATGTTGCGGGTGATCCGGGACGCGATGAACTCCAACACGTCGGCGGGGGCGTTGAGTTGTTCCTGGATCGCCTTCTTGCGCAGGATCGCGATCCGGGTCTCCAGCTCCGGCGGGGTGACGTCGGTGATCAGGCCCCACTCGAAGCGGTTGCGCAGCCGGTCCTCCAGCGTGGTCAGCAGCTTGGGCGGCCGGTCCGAGGACAGCACGATCTGCTTGTTCGCGTTGTGGAGGGTGTTGAAGGTGTGGAAGAACTCCTCCTGGGTGGACTCCTTGCTCGCCAGGAACTGGATGTCGTCCACCAGCAGGATGTCCATGTCCCGGTAGCGGCGGCGGAAGGTGTCCGCCTTGCCGTCCCGGATCGAGTTGATGAACTCGTTGGTGAACTCCTCCGAGGACACGTAGCGCACCCGGGTGCCCGGGAAGAGGCTGCGCGAGTAGTGCCCGATGGCGTGCAGCAGGTGGGTCTTGCCCAGCCCGGACTCGCCGTAGATGAAGAGCGGGTTGTACGCCTTGGCCGGGGCCTCGGCGACGGCCACCGCCGCCGCGTGCGCGAAGCGGTTGCTGGCGCCGATGACGAAGGTGTCGAACAGGTACTTGGGGTTCAGCCGGGCGGCCGGCTCGTCCTTGCGGGAGCCGCCGGCCGGGGGAGCACCGGGCGGGGCGGGCACCCCGGGGACGGCGGGGCGCTCGGTCGGCGGCTCCACGGCCGACTTCTCGGCCGGGCGTCCGCCGGAGGGCCGGGCGCCGTGTCCGCGGCGCCCGGCGCCGGTGCGGGGCTGCTCGCCGGGGCCGGGGCCGTACGCGCCGCCGAAGAGGTCGCCCTGGGTCGTGGAGGGCGGGCTGGGGAGGTGCCGCGGCGCCGGGCGGGGCGAGGGCTCCTCGGGCTCGTGGTACGGCGCCTGCGGCTCCTGGTAGCCGGGCCACGGCTGGGCGGGCTGGCCGCCGCCGTAGGGCGCGGGGCGCTGCTCGTAGCCGCCGGTGTCGTAGCGGGGGCGCTCGTAGTCCTGCTCGTACGGCTGCTGGTAGCCCTGGTCGCCGTAGCCGGAGTCCTCCTCGGCCGGGCCCGGGTAGGGCTCGACGGGGGCCTGGGGGGCCGGCGCGGGGGTGGTGGGCACCGCGTTGGCGTCGACCATCACGGCGATCCGGACGGGTCGGCTGAGCTCGCGGCTGAGCGCGTCGGTCAGCTGGGGCAGCAGCCGGCCCTCCAGCACCTGCTTGGCCCGTTCGTTCGGGGTCGCCAGCAGGGCGGTGTCGTGCATCATCCACATGGGCTGGGTGCGCTGCACCCACTGCTTGTCCATCTCCCCGACATCGGGGTCGTTGACCAGCCGCTCGACGACCCTCGCCCAGACCGGGACGAGGTCGCTGTTGCCATCAGCCACTGGTGCACGCTTTCGAAGAACAAACCAGACAAGTCCTGCAACGGTAGTCAGCGAACAGAGACGGATCAAGTCGTTGTCCACAGGCTGTGGGTAAACGGCGTCCCGAAGCGGCTGGTTTGACCCTTGGACCCCGTCCCGCGTACCGTAACCAGGTCGAGTTGTCGATGGCCGCTGCCGCATGTCCGCGGGTCCACCCGCTTCCATAAGGCGCGCAGCACGGGCGCCGTGGATTGCCTCAGACCCCAGCCGAACTGGGGCGATGGGCCGGATTTCCGAATTCCAGGGAGATCACGCGGACGCACGGTGACGGCCAAGCGACACCCCGTCATCCTACGATTCACCTCAGGAGCCCCCGAGTGAGCAAGCGCACCTTCCAGCCGAACAACCGTCGTCGCGCCAAGACCCACGGCTTCCGGCTGCGGATGCGTACCCGCGCCGGCCGCGCCATCCTGGCTGCCCGCCGTGGCAAGGGCCGCGCCAGCCTGTCCGCCTGATCCGCACCAGAGTCTGTTGTGCTGCCCTCCGAGAATCGGCTGCGGCGGCGCCAGGACTTCGCGACCGCGGTGAAACGCGGTCGCCGGGCCGGCCGGCCCCTTCTGGTCGTCCATCTCAGCAGAGAAGGCGACCCGCAGGGGCAGACCGACCGGACCAGCGACTCCCGCCCGCACGTCGCCGAGGGGACTCCTTCGGCGCGTGCGGGTTTCGTCGTGAGCAAGGCCGTTGGCCCGGCGGTCGTCCGCAACCTGGTGAAGCGCCGGTTGCGCCATCTCGTTCGTGATCGTCTGTCCAGGCTGCCCGCCGGTAGCCTGATAGTGGTGCGTGCGCTGCCCCAGGCCGCGACCGCCTCGTACCAGGAGCTGGAACGCGACCTGGACGCGGCGCTCAAGCGGCTGCTGAGGGCCGAGCCCGCCGCCACGGCGCCGACGGGAGCAGGGCGATGAAGTACCTGCTGATGGGTCTGATCAGGGTCTACCAGTGGACGATCAGCCCACTGCTCGGTCCGGTCTGCCGTTACTACCCCTCGTGCTCGCACTACGGCTACGAAGCCGTGAAGGTGCACGGGGCGGTCAAGGGCGGCGGACTGACCGTGTGGCGCATCCTCCGTTGCAATCCCTGGTCGCCTGGCGGGGTGGACCACGTACCGCCCCGCAAGCACCCGGTGTGGCACCGCCGGCTGCGTGATCTGCTGAGCCCCAAGAGCGGGACCGCCGAGCCGGAGCCGGTGGCGAAGCCCGATGCCCAAGGAGTCTGACCGGTGACCTTCGGTTTTCTGAGTCCCCTCTACACAGCGGTGTCCTGGATCATCGTCCAGTTCCACTCGCTGTACAGCAACGTCTTCGACCCGGACGGTGGCTGGGCCTGGGGTCTGGCCATCGCCTCGATGGTGGTCGTCATCCGGATCTGCCTGATCCCGCTCTTCGTGAAGCAGATCAAGGCGACCCGGGCCATGCAGGCGATCCAGCCGAAGATGAAGGCCATCCAGGAGCGCTACAAGAACGACCGGCAGCGCCAGTCCGAAGAGATGATGAAGCTGTACAAGGATGCGGGTACCAACCCGTTTTCCAGCTGCCTTCCCATCATCGTTCAGGCGCCCTTCTTCACCGCCCTCTACGGCGTGCTGTCCAACGTCGCCAAGGGCCACGACATCGGCGTGATCCACGGCAGCCTGCTGGTGAGCGCCGGCAAGGCGCACATCTTCGGCGCCCCGCTGTCCGCGACCTTCCTCGGCAGCCCGGAGACCAGCGTCAAGATCGTCACCGCGGTGATGATCGTCATGATGTCGCTGTCGCAGTTCGTCACCCAGCGCCAGCTGATGACCAAGAACGTCGACCTCACGGTCAAGACGCCGTTCATGCAGCAGCAGAAGATGCTGATGTACGTCTTCCCGGTCATGTTCGCCGTGATGGGCATCAACTTCCCGGTCGGTGTCCTGGTCTACTGGCTGACCACCAACGTCTGGTCGATGGGCCAGCAGCTGGTCGTCATCCGCAACAACCCGACTCCGGGCAGCAAGGCCTTCGAGGAGCGCCAGGCGCGACTCAAGAAGGCCGGCCGACTGCGTTCGGACGGTACGGAGATCAAGGGCGCGCTCTGGGGCATGCTGCCCCCGTCCAAAACGGCCATCGCCGAGGCGGCCTCCGCCGCCGCCGTGGTCGAGGAGTCGGTCCGGGCGAGCCGCCAGCAGCCCCGCCGCCAGAGCAAGGCCCAGCGCCAGCAGGCCGGTGCCGGCCAGGCGACCGAGTCGAGCGAGGACACCCAGGTCGAGCAGCCCGCCGAGGACGCCGTCCCGGCGGACTCCGCCGCCAAGCCGACGGCTGCCAAGCAGACCGCGGCCAAGCCCGGCGGCACCAAGCAGGGCACCCGGCAGCAGCCCAAGCGCGGCGGCCAGCGGCCGAAGAAGAAGTCCTGACCGGCTTCTGCCAAGAGCTTCGTTCCCCGCCCGCCAGCCGGGCCCATCTCCCGAAGGAGTCCATCAGTGACGGAAGGCACCACCTCCGCCGTCGAGGCCGAGGACGTCGCCAGCACCGACGAGAGCGTCATCACCCGCCTGGAGCAGGAGGGCGACATCGCGGCGGACTACCTGGAGGGTCTGCTCGACATCGCGGACCTCGACGGTGACATCGACATGGATGTCGAGGGTGACCGTGCCCTGGTCTCCATCGTCAGCGACGGCAACGACCGCGCGCTGCAGCGCCTGGTCGGCCAGGACGGCGAGGTGCTGGAGGCCCTGCAGGAGCTGACCCGGTTGGCTGTCCACCGGGAGACCGGTGAGCGCAGCCGTCTCATGCTGGACATTGCCGGCTTCCGGGCCCGCAAGCGCGAGGAGCTGGCCGCCCTCGGTGCCGAGGCCGCGGAGCAGGCGAAGAGCAGCGGCGAGCAGGTCAAGCTGCGGCCGATGACGCCCTTCGAGCGCAAGGTCGTCCACGACGCGGTCGCGGCCGCCGGTCTGCGCAGCGAGTCGGAGGGCGAGGAGCCCCAGCGGTGCGTGGTCGTGCTGCCGGCCTGAGGCCGTCGGGACGATGACCGGTCGCCGCGGTGACCGGTGAGTCTTGCCGAACGCGACCCCGTCCGCCTCGTGCGGGCGGGGTCGTTGTTCCTTCTGGGATGTTTCACGTGAAACAGTGCGTTGAGCGGGTCGGTGGATCCGGAGATCGGAGAGGTCGAGATGGACACGGAGAACGCGGCCACCGGCCGTCCGGGGGCGGACGTGAACCCTGACGCGGAGGAGCGGGCCGAGCTGCCCGAGCTGGACGTGTTGGCCGAGGCGCCGGCCGCTGCCCGGGAGGTCTTCGGCGACCGCTTCGACGCCGCCGTCCGCTACACCGAGCTGCTGGCCACGGCGGGCGTCCGGCGCGGGCTGATCGGGCCCCGCGAGGTGCCCCGGCTGTGGGACCGGCACGTCCTCAACTGCGCGGTGCTGGCCGAGCTGCTGCCCACCGGCTCCACCCTGTGCGACGTCGGCTCCGGCGCCGGCCTGCCCGGTATCCCGGTGGCGCTGGCCCGGCCGGACGTCTCGGTGACCCTGCTGGAGCCGCTGCTGCGCCGGACCACCTTCCTGGAGGAGGTCGTCCGGGAGCTGGGGCTGGAGAACGTCACGGTGCTGCGCGGCCGCGCCGAGGAGATGATCGGCAAGCTCGCGGTGGACGTGGTGACCGCCCGGGCCGTGGCCCCACTGGACCGGCTGGCCGGCTGGGGCATGCCGCTGCTGCGTCCGCACGGGCAGATGCTGGCGCTCAAGGGCGACAGCGCCGAGCAGGAGCTGGCCGACTCGCGCGCCGGGCTGGCCAAGCTGGGCGCCGTCGAGTGGAGCGTCATCTCGGTCGGTGAGGGCACCCTGGAGACCTCCACCCGGGTGGTGCAGGTCAAGGCGGGGGAGAGCCCCGGCGGCGTGAAGGCCGCGACCCGACGGGCCAAGATGGCCCGGGCCGGTCGCAACGCCGGCGCCAAGACCGGTGACCGCGCCCGGGGCGGGCGCCGCCGCGGCACTCGCTGAGGTCCTCGGTTCGGAACGACGGGCGGACGGATCCCCTCGGAAGGGGGGAACCGTCCGCCCGTCGTCGTTCAGGTGACGGGTGGGCCTCCCGCGGGACACCGGAGTGTCGCACCGTCAGATTTCCGGCATAGCGGGCATGGTGTTTCACGTGAAACGTCGCTCTCTGCTCTCCGACGGTCTCGATTTCCGGCTCCGCCTCGGGCTCAGCCGCTTTCGGGCTGCGACTGTTGCCGCTCCGGTTTCACGTGAAACACTGAGCCCCATGCAGGACTCGGAGACCATCGACCAGATCGATGACACGCCCATCGCACGGGCTGCCCAGGCTGCGGTTCAGGCGATCGGCCGGGCGGGGGAGGGGCTGCCGCGGCCCGCTGCCACCCGGGTGATCGTGGTCGCCAACCAGAAGGGCGGGGTGGGCAAGACCACCACCACCGTGAACATGGCCGCCTCGCTGGCCATGCACGGACTGCGCGTCCTGGTGGTCGACCTCGACCCTCAGGGCAACGCCTCCACCGCCCTCGGCATCGACCACCACGCCGAGGTCCCGTCCATCTACGACGTCCTGGTCGAGGGCAAGCCCCTGGCCGACGTGGTCCAGCCGGTCGTGGACGTCGAGGGGCTCTTCTGCGTCCCCGCCACCATCGACCTGGCCGGCGCCGAGATCGAGCTGGTCTCGTTGGTGGCCCGGGAGAGCCGGCTGCAGCGCGCCATCGCCGCCTACGAGCAGCCGCTGGACTACATCCTGATCGACTGTCCGCCCTCGCTGGGCCTGCTGACGGTCAACGCCCTGGTGGCCGGGCAGGAGGTGCTGATCCCGATCCAGTGCGAGTACTACGCACTGGAGGGCCTCGGCCAGCTGCTGCGCAACGTCGAGCTGGTGCGCGCCCACCTCAACCCCACGCTGCACGTCTCGACCATCCTGCTCACCATGTACGACGCCCGGACCAGGCTGGCCGCCCAGGTGGCCGAGGAGGTCCGGACCCACTTCCAGGCCGAGGTGCTGAGCACGGCGATCCCGCGCTCGGTCCGCATCTCGGAGGCGCCCAGCTACGGGCAGACGGTGCTGACCTACGACCCGGGCTCGACCGGGGCGCTCTCGTACCTGGAGGCCGCCCGCGAGCTCGCGCTGCGCGCGGTGGGCCAGGGCGGCTCGTCGGTCGGTCAGCAGCGGTACGGCAGCGGTACGGGGCACGGCGCCCCGATGGCACAGCACGGTACGACGGAGGGTCATCAGTGAGTGCTCGCAGGGGTCTGGGACGAGGGCTCGGGGCGCTGATCGGCCCCGCAGCACCGGCCGACGGCGGGGCGGCGCAGCCCGCTGCCGCCACGTCCGCGCCGACCTCGGTGGTGGCGACCGGCACGACGTCACCGGCCTCGGTGCCGGTGCTGCCGGGCGGCCGCGCGACGGTGGCGGCCCGCGCGGCCGTCGGGCGGCAGGCGGAGCAGTCGACGCCGGCGCCGGTGCCCGGTGCCTCCTTCGCCGAGCTGCCGCTGGACGCGATCACCCCCAACCCGCGCCAGCCGCGCGAGGTGTTCGACGAGGACAAGCTGGCCGAGCTGGTGTCCTCCATCAAGGAGGTCGGCCTGCTCCAGCCGATCGTGGTGCGCCAGGTGACGGCCGAGCGCTACGAGCTGATCATGGGCGAGCGGCGTTGGCGGGCCTCCCGCGAGGCGGGGCTGGAGCGGATCCCGGCGATCGTCCGGGCCACCGAGGACGACAAGCTGCTGCTGGACGCCCTCCTGGAGAACCTGCACCGGGCCGAGCTGAACCCGCTGGAGGAGGCGGCCGCCTACGACCAGCTGATGCGGGACTTCTCCTGCACCCATGAGGAGCTGGCCGACCGGATCGGCCGCTCGCGTCCGCACGTCTCCAACACCCTGCGGCTGTTGCGGCTCCCGGCGTCCGTCCAGCGCCGGCTGGCGGCCGGCACGCTGACGGCCGGGCACGCCCGGGCGCTGCTGCCGCTCACGGATCCCGAGGCGCAGGAGAAGCTGGCCGCGCGGATCATCGCCGAGGGCCTCACGGTGCGCAACGTCGAGGAGCTCGTCGTCCTGCTGCGCTCGGAGGAGCCGAAGGGGGAGAAGCGTCAGGCGCCGAAGGCGGGCAGGATCATCTCCCCGGCGTTCAACGACCTGGCGAGCCGGCTGTCGGACCGCTTCGACACCCGGGTCAAGGTCGAGGTGTCGCAGCGCGGCGGGAAACTGGGCAAGGGCAAGGTGGTGCTGGAGTTCGGTTCGGTCGAGGACCTGAACCGGATCCTGGACAGCATGGCCCCGGGCGAGGACGGTCTGCGGCTGTCGCAGGGCTGAGCCGGTCGGCCGGACCGGGGGCGACAACCCGATGGGTGCATGTGCCACGTGAGCGCTGTTTCACGTGAAACATGCACCCATCGGCGTTCGTGGGGGCATGCTCGACCGTGGAAGGGAGGAGGAGGTGCGGGCCATGGGACGCCGGATCGCTCCGCTGACGCTGGACAACCTCGCGGACCTGCCGACGGGCTGCCGTTCCTGCGTGTTCTGGGAGCTGGACCCGGTCAGCGCGAAGGAGGCGGTGGAGTCGGGGAAGCCGGAGCTGGAGAAGGAGGGGTGGATCTCCGCGGTGCTGCTGGAGTGGGGGTCCTGCGGTCGGATCGTCTACGTGGACGACCAGCCGGTCGGCTTCGTGCTCTACGCGCCGCCCGCGTACGTCCCCCGCTCGCAGTCCTTCCCGACCAGCCCGGTCGCGCCGGACGCCGTTCAGCTGATGGTCAGCCGGGTGCTGCCGGGCTACCAGCACCAGGGGCTGGGCCGGGTGCTGGTGCAGACCGTCGCCAAGGACCTGCTGGGGCGCGGGGTGCGGGCGATCGAGGCCTTCGGCTCGGCGGGCCGGGTGCCCACCAGCTGCGTGCTGCCGGCCGACCACCTGCTCGCGGTCGGCTTCAAGACCGTACGGCCGCACCCGCGCTACCCGAGGCTGCGGCTGGAGGCGCGCACCACGCTCTCCTGGCGCGGTGACGTGGAGGGGGCGCTGGAGCGGCTGCTCGGCGGCGGGCGGAAGGAGCCGGCTCTGCGGCCGTTCTGAGCGGTACGACGACGGCGGGGGGGGGGGGGGGGGGGGGGGGGGGGGGGGGGGGGGGGGGGGGGGGGGGGGGGGGGGGGGGGGGGGGGGGGGGGGGGGGGGGAAGAGGGGGGGGATGTTGGGGTTGG
>NZ_JBVIWC010000017.1:0-97290 GCF_055594965.1 Kitasatospora sp. NPDC040550
AGGCGCCGCCGCCGCCGTGGACGTGCAGGTCCACGAAGCCGGGGACGACGGTGTGGCCGGTCAGGTCGAGGTCGCCGGGCCGGGGCTCCCCGCCGCTCGTGCCGTCGGTGAGGGCGGCGATCCGGTCGCCCTCCACGGCCAGCCGGCCGCCGTCGACGACACCGCCGGGCAGGACGAGCCGGGCGCGGGACAGGGCGAGATGATCGATGACGGTCACGCGTGGCTCCCACACTGCTCACAACTGTTCATGTATCTCAAACTACAAGCAACTGTGAGCAGCGCATAGCCGCTTGCGGCACCGACCGCGGCCCTCCCCGCTCCGGGGCTCCGCCCACACGCGGGGCTGCGCGCCGACAGCTGACGGCCGCTGACGCCGCTGACCGCTGACGGCTGGTGACGGCTGCTCCGCCGGGCTTCGTCCGGTGGCGCAGCCGTCACCGAGAAGAGAGGAACGGGCGGGAGTTGTGATCGGCTTGTGACCGCTCCGGCCATCCGCAGGACTGTCGGCGGCTGCCCCGGATGTGCACAATCGGCCGCATGACGACAGCCGCGGGCGGGCCGCCCCCGCAGAACACGCCGTCCAACCTCGCCCTCGGCTTCCTGACCGGCGGGGTGATCGGGGCGTCGCTGGCCGGCTTCGTCAGCGGCTGCGTGCTCGGGCGGGCGCCGTTGATCGTCCTGTCGCTCGCGCTGCCGGCCGGCTACGGCCTGGTGGTGTTCCTCGCCTCGCTGCCGCGCCGGGCCCGGGAGGCGGCCGTCGCGCCGAGCCGGGCGCTGGCGGTGATCGAGGAGCGGGAGGCGGTCGGGGGCGAGACCAGTGACGTTCCGGTGCGGTTCGAGCTGAGCGTGGTGCCGGACGATGCGCCCGCGTTCCGAGTGGGGATCCAGCAGGAGATCAACCTGGTCGAACTCGCCGACTACCGACCGCGCGGGGTCGTGGCGGTGGAGTACCCGCCGGACCGGCCGTGGAGGACGCGGATCGTGAAGCGGCCGACGCCGGAGTGGGAGCGGCGCGCGGCCGGAGCCCGACTGGACTCGGTGCCCGGTCCGGCGATGCGGGAGGAGCGTGGGTCGGGCTGTGCGGGCGGTCTGCTCGCTGTCCTCGGCCTGCTGCTCGGCGCGGGCGCGGTGCTCCTGCTGTTCCGCACCGAGCTGCTCGCCACGGTCGAGGACGGGATCGACGCGCCCCGACCGGCCGTCACGTCCTCCTCCTCCTCGTCCGCCACGATCACCGTGACCTCGGCCACCGGCACCGTCGCCCTCGGCCCGGGGCAGTCCATGCTGGACGAGGGCGAACTGCGCAAGGCCGTCGACTCGTTGACGCGGGGCGGTGAGCAGCGCCGGGCATTCACCGTCGTCGTGCAGGACCGCTTGCTGACGATCGTCTTCGCCCCGGGAGGAGCGCAGACCTCCGCCTTCGATCCGCGCTCCCTCCCGTACGACCGCGTCCCCGGCCTGGTGGAGGAGGCCCGGAACACCCTCGGCGTCCAGTCCCCGAAGAGCTGGCAGTTGACCGCGGACGGGGTCACCGGCGCGCTGACGCTCAGGATCACGGTGACCGGCGAGAGCGGTTCGGCGACGCTGGAGGCGGACGGCCGGGGCCAGGTGCTGCGGCGCAACGGCGGCTGACGGGGTACGGACGGGAGGAGGGGTGCGATGGGGTGGGACTGGTTCCTGCTGGTGTGGTGCGGACTGTGGGCCGTGATGGCCCTGGTCGGGCTGGGCAGGTCGCTGGCCGGGGTGACCGCGGACCAGCGGAAGGTCCGGCTGACGGGGCGGATCGTCCGGGTGACCGAGCCCCGGCACGGCGGCTCGCGCAAGGGCGGGATCCCGGTGGTCGTCCGCTACCGGGACCCGGTCTCGGGCGAGGAGGTCACAGTCACCAACGACGGGGAACGTGGCGAGACGATCACCACCGCGTGGGAGGGCCGGGAGGTCGGGATCGGGTACCCGCCGGGCCGCCCGCACGCCTACCGGTTCTCCGACGCCCCGGAGCAGCCCGGCCGTGGGCTGGGCCGGCCGGCCTTCGCGCTGTTCCTGGTCTGCGCCGGGCTGGTGGCACTGGCCGCCGTCCGCTGGGGGTGGCCGTGGGCGTTGATCGGTGTGGCCGGCCCGTGGGCGGTCGCGGGGATCGTCCAACTCCCGGGAGCGGTACGGGAGAAGGCCGCCCGGCTCGGCCGGCTGGCCGCGCTGGAGGCGGTGCCCGGCCGGGTCGTCGCGGTGCTCCGGGACGTCAGCGTAGACGAGGACGGCCACACCTCGACCACCATCACCCCGGTGCTGTCCTTCACCACCCGGGACGGCACGGCCGTCACGGCGTACTGCCCGACCGACCTCCCGAACCCGGCCGGTGCCCACGGCCGGGAGCTGGTGGTCCATCACGATCCCTCCGACCCGGCCGTGTTCACGCTCGACCCCTCCGCCGGGCGGCGCTCGGCGGAGCGGGGTGTGCTGTACCACGTGCTGATGATCGTGGTGCTGGTGGCGACGACCGTGGTGGGAGCGGTGCTGCTCTGAGACGGCCGGTCGCCGCCGGTCGCGCTGCAGATCGAGTGCAGCCCGGTCGAACGCACCGGGGGCGCGGTCATCGTCGGCAACGGGAATCAGGTGGCCGGGGACGACATCGTCAACGCCCTGGACGACGCCACCGTCGGCTCCTGCAACGGTGGCTCCGGGATCGCGGGGACGATGACCGCCGCGCTGGCGCCGATCACGGGCTGACACCCGCTCCGCACTGCGGACCCCCGCCGGCCCGCCGCCCTTGCCGTTTCGGCCCGGGGCGGCGGGCCGGCTGCCGTCCGGGTGGCTCAATCCATCAGCGGTCCAGACCTTATTGGTCCAGACCTATTGACCAACTCCGGCTCCCCTCCTACGATCCGGTCCGGCACAGCCCCACATGTCCCCCACCTCACCCACGGCCGGGCGTCACGCCCCCACGCGTCGGTCATGTCCCTGGCGCCCCGGCGGGAAGGGAGCACAGCATGTTCCGTCGGAGGTCGCGAACCCCAAGCCCGTCGGGCGGTTTCCACCCCGCTCCGGACGGCGGCCGTCCCGGCGCCGAACCGCGCCGGATGGGCCTGGAACGCGCGTCGAGCCCGCACCGGGCCCGGAGCCGGCACCGGCCGACCGTGCTGGCCCGCTCGCTCGCCGTGGTCGGGACCGCCGCCCTGGTCGGCGCCGGCATCGCGGTGACCGGCTCCGTCACCGCCGGGGCCGCGACCCCCAACCTGGTGGCCAACCCCGGCTTCGAGAGCGGACTCTCCAACTGGACCTGTTCGCCCGGCACCGCAGCGGCCGTCAGCAGCCCGGTGCACTCCGGCAGCGCCGCCCTCCGGTCCACGCCGACCGGCCAGGACACCGCCCAGTGCTCTCAGACCGTCAGCGTCCAGCCCAACTCCCAGTACACGTTGAGCGCTTACGTCCAGGGCAGCTACGTCTACCTGGGCGCGAGCGGCACCGGCGGGGGCAGCGACCCGTCCACCTGGGCGCCGGGCAACGCCTCGTACGGCCAGCTCAGCGTCGGCTTCACCACCGGGCCCAGCACCACCTCGGTGACGGTCTACCTGCACGGCTGGTACGGGCAACCCGCGTACTACGCGGACGACGTGTCGCTCACCGGCCCCGGCGGCAGCAGCTCCACGCCGCCCACGACTCCACCCACGACGCCACCGACCACGCCCCCCACCAGCCCGCCGACCACGCCGCCGACGACCCCGCCCACCACGCCTCCCACCACGCCTCCCACGACGCCGCCGACCACCCCGCCGGGCGGTGACACCTGCCCGACCAAGCCCCGGCCCTCGGGCAAGGTCCTCCAGGGCTACTGGGAGAACTGGGACGGCGCCGCCAACGGGGTCCACCCGGGCCTGGGCTGGGTGCCCATCACCGACAGCCGGATCGCCGCGCACGGCTACAACGTCATCAACGCCGCCTTCCCGGTGATCCTCTCCGACGGCACCGTGCTGTGGCAGGACGGCATGGACGCCAACGTCAAGGTCTCCACTCCCGCCGAGATGTGCCAGGCCAAGGCGGCCGGGGCGACGATCCTGATGTCCATCGGCGGCGCCGCTGCCGGCATCGACCTGAGCTCCAGCACCGTCGCCGACCGGTTCGTGGCGACCGTCGTCCCGATCCTCAAGAAGTACAACTTCGACGGGATCGACATCGACATCGAGACCGGCCTCTCCGGCAGCGGCGACATCAAGACGCCCTCCGCCTCCCAGGCCAACCTGATGCGCATCATCGACGGCGTGCTGGCCCAGATGCCCAAGGGCTTCGGCCTCACGATGGCCCCCGAGACCGCGTACGTCACCGGCGGGAGCGTCACCTACGGCTCCATCTGGGGCGCCTACCTGCCGATCATCAAGAAGTACGCCGACAACGGGCAGCTGTGGTGGCTGAACATGCAGTACTACAACGGCAGCATGTACGGCTGCTCCGGCGACTCCTACCAGGCCGGCACGGTGCAGGGCTTCACCGTCCAGACCACCTGCCTGAACAACGGCCTCACCGTCCAGGGCACCACCGTCACCGTCCCGTACGACAAGCAGGTGCCCGGTCTCCCGGCCCAGCCGGGTGCGGGCGGCGGCTACCTGGACCCGGGCTCGGTCGGTCAGGCCTGGGGCAACTTCGGCGGCGCGTTGAAGGGCCTGATGACCTGGTCGCTCAACTGGGACGGCTCGAAGGGCTGGAGCTTCGGCGACAACGTCAAGTCCCTCCAGGGCCGTTGAACCCGGACCGGCCACCGCTGGAACACTGCTGAACCACCGCTGAACCACCACCGAAGGCCCGTGCCCCGCCACCCCGGGGCGCGGGCCGCTCCGTGTCCGGACGCCCTGCCGGAGGCCCTGCCGGACGCCCGGCCGGGCTCGCGGTCAGGCGGTGCGCGGCGGGCCCGCCCAGTGCACCAGCTCCCGGCGCACCGGGCGGAAGCCGGCCGCCTCGGCGAGGGCGCGGCTGGCGTGGTTGCCGCTGGGGGCCGACCAGGTCGGAGTGAGTCCCCGGGCGCGGGCGGCGGCGGTGGCGGCGTGGACGCAGGCGAGGGCCAGGTCGAGGCGGCGGAAGGCCGGGTCGGTGGCCACCGCGAGGTCCAGGTGCTCGCGGCCGACGAGGTAGCCGCACACCAGCGAGGCCAGGTACGGGCCCAGGAACGCGCCCCAGGCGTAGCCGCCGGCGGCGAGGGCGCGGTGGCCGCCCCAGGTCTCGGCGATCCAGTGCGGGCCGACGGGGTGTCCGACAGATCGACCGACCGTATGACCGACGGGGCGGCCGAGGGTGGCCGAGCGCCGGGCGAAGCCGTCGAGACGGACTTCGTCCGCCGCGCCCAGTGGGCGGACCCAGGCCGCGGTGTGCCGGGAGACCGGGCGCGGCCGCTCCGTGTGGACGTGCAGCACCCGCACCCACGGGGTGAGGTGGGTGAAGGTCCGGCCGAGCAGGGGCAGGAAGCGGTCCGGCGCGTGGAACTGGCCCCGCCCGAAGCGGGACAGGACCGCCGGGTCCAGGCGCGTCGGATCCCCCCGCAGCAGCCGTTCCGGCCCGCAGTGCACCAGGAGCGCGCGGACCGCGTCGGGGTCGTCCGCCCACCAGCCGCCGTGGCCGCTCCGGTCGACGTGGGCGGGCAGCAGGCTCGCACCGGGCCGCTCGACGGCGGACCGGTCGAGGGCGGGCACGGGGTGGATCGGCATGCGTCCAGTACGGCAGGCCGCGGCCGCCGGTCCCGGCCCGTTGACGAAAGCCTGGCGGCGGCAGGGCCGTTGCTGACGGAACTTTGGCGGGAGCCGGAACCCCGCCGTGGTCCCGCAGCGGTCTCGCAGTGGTCCCGCCGTGGTCCCGCGTGGTCCCGCGTCAGGGGAGCGTCAGGAGTTCGTCAGGGCGGGTGACGGAGCTTGCCCCGGGCACCCGCGCGGGCTTTGATGGACGGCATGCACCGCTCGATCCGCCACCACGACCGCCCGCCGCATAGCCGGCCGCGGTTCGTCGTCGCGGTCGCGGTCGCCACTGCCGTCCGGTAGTACCGAGCTCCTTCCCGCCGGTCACCGGCCGCGCGTACGGGCCCGGCGCTGTCTCGCCGATCCCGTGCCGATCACCGCCGCCCGTCCTCCGCCCCGTTCGGCTCCGAGGCGGGGCGGGCGGTCGTTTCCCGCACCACCTTCCCTTCCCGCACCACCTCCCTTCTCGCACCGGCGGCACCGGCGCGGGCGGCCGCGCGCCGCCCCGTCGCCGTACCCCGCCGGTGCCCAGCACCCTTGGATGGGTCATGTCCGACACTGTTCTGTCCGCCCGTACCGCCCTCGTCACCGGCGCCTCCTCCGGCATCGGCTGGGAGACCGCCCGGCTGCTCGCCGGACTGGGCGCGAACGTCCTGGTGCACGCCCGGACCACCGCCGAGGCGGAGGACGCGGTGGGCCGGCTGATCGCCGCCGGGGCCCGCCGGGACCAACTCGTGGAGCTGGCAGCCGACTTCACCAAGCTGGCGGAGGTCGCGGTGCTGGCCGGCACGGTCGTGAAGCACTACCCGGCGCTGGACCTGCTGGTGAACAACGCCGCCGTGATGGCGCCCGAGCGCTGCACCCTGACCGACGACGGCAACGAGCTCTCGCTCCAGGTCAACTTCCTCGCCGCGCACCTGCTGGCCAAGCTGCTCCGGGCCCCGCTCTCGGCGGCCGGGGACGCCCGGATCGTCAACGTGTCCTCCTCCCTGCACCGCACCGCGTCGATGAACTGGTCGGACCCGCACCGGGTGAAGAAGTACTCCCGGGTCGCCGCGTACGCCCAGTCGCAGCTGGCGCTCACCATGGCGACCGCCGAGATGGCGCCGGCCGGCTCCGGCATCACCGCCGTCAGCCTCAACCCGGGCCTGTGCGACACCGCGCTGCTGCCGCTGTACGGGCGGGTCGGCGCACCGGCGGCGGAGGGCGCGGCGGCCGTGGTCCGGCTCTGCCTGCCGGACGCCGAGATCGTCAACGGCGCCTACTACGACGGCGGCGTCGCCGCGCCGACGGCCCAGGCCGCCCAGGAGGAGCGCTCGCAGAAGCGCCTGGTGAAGCTCGCCGACCAGTTGGTCGGCCGGGCGGCCTGAACCCCACCCACCCACCTGAGTACCCACTCCGCACCCACGAACGACGAGGAACAGCACGATGTCCAAGCGCGCCCGCAAGAAGAAGGCCCGGCGGAAGAAGAAGGCGAACCACGGCCGCAAGGCCTGTCAGTGACCGGGTAGGAACGACACCCGCCCCCGGGGTCCGCCGTCCGTGCAGCGAGGACGGCGGACCCCGGGGGCCTCGGCGCGCGCCGGGAGCCTCAGCCGAGGGTCGCCCAGTCCTGGGTGTTGGCGTTGCCGGCCGGGTTGACGAGCACGGCGGCTCCGGTACTGACGGAGGCGCTGTCGAGCACGTAGCCGGTCGCCGGGTTGGTGATCGTCAGGGTGCCGCTGCCGTTCTGGGTGACCTGCCACTTCTGGTACTGGCTGCTGGAGTTGAACGGCTGCAGGGTGGCCTGACCGCCTGCTGCGGCGGGCGCGGTGAGGGTCAGCGGAGTCGGGCAGCTGTCGTAGATCCGCGCGGTGCCGTCCGCGTTCGGGTCCAGCTTCCACTTCTCCGAGGCGTGGGTGGCGTCGTAGGTGTTGAGGTCGGCGACGACGTCGGTGGACCCGGCGCACTGGCCCGCGTGCTCCAGGGCCAGGCCGCCGCCGTTGGTGAGGCCGTGGTACTGGTTGTCGCCGACGATGGTGGGGCCGTAGTCGATGGTGTGGGTGGCCAGGTAGTTGAGCGCGCTGCCGGTGGTGGAGAGGTTGCCCGCCGGGCGGTCGTTCTTGAAGTAGTCGGCGAAGGTCGACGGGGCGTGCGAGGTCAGCATCGCGATGGTGCCGTTCCAGCCGCCGTCGACGTTGTTCCACAGGTCGAGCAGCGAGCCGTCCACGTTGCCCTGGACCTGGTCCCCGGTGTTCCAGCCGGTGGTGTACGTGAAGGGGTAGCTGCTGCCGTCGGGCCAGACGTAGCGGTAGTCGCCCAGGAGGTAGGCGGCCGTGGAGTCGGCGAAGCCCTCGGTCCAGGCGCAGCTGCCCGAGCTGACCAGGTTGACGTAGTGCGGGCTGCAGTTGGTGACGGCCGGGAACACGCCGTTGTAGAGGCGGTGCATCAGGAAGTGGCCGGACTCGTGGAGCACGGTGTGCTCGGAGTCCGGGTCGGCGGCGGCCAGGTGGACGGTGCCGGCCAGGTCGTAGTAGGGGCCGTCGGCCGAGTTCGCGGTCCACCGGACGGTGAGTTCGGTGCAGGCGTTGTTCGCCTCGTGGGAGGACCAGCAGGCGGTGCTGGGGTTGTTCCGGTGCTGGTACAGCAGGTTGACGGTGTCGAAGGCGTGCCAGGCCCGGGAGGTGGCGGCGAGGGGCTTGACGGTGCCCAGCGAGGTGCTGCCGGCGATGTTGTTCTGGGTGGCGGAGTCCAGCGTGTACGGCGTGCCGGTGGTGTCGGCGACCTTCCAGTACTGGCCGCTCTCGGTGCGGAACCGCACCCACAGGCTGCTCATCGACGTGGTGGTGGTGGGGGTGTAGCAGAGGTTGAAGGTGCCGTCGGTGGTGTTGGTGAGCTGGTAGTCGGCGGTCAGTTGGTGGGCGGTGTCGGTGACCTTCTCGGCCCCCCAGAGCTGGGCGTCGGCGTTCCGGGCGGGCTTGGTCCGGGTGGGCTTCGTCGGGCCGGCTTCGGCCGACTGGTAGTCGTACTGGAGCGTTCCGCTCAGACAGATGGGGCTCGCGGCCCGGGCGGGCGTCGCGGCGAGCGGAGTGGCGGTGGCGGCGAGGAGGGCGGCGGCGAGGACGGCGGAGCCGTGCGACAGTCGGATGCCGATGGCCATGCGGGGTTTCCTCTCCTGGGGAACGCGCCTGCGGAGGCAGCACGGTTCGGTGGCGACCGAAGTTCCGCAGCCAGGATCGGGTCCCGACACCCCCGGGGGTAAGAGCGTGCGGGTGCGCACCGATGAGCCGGTGGTCCTATGGAGGCACTACGGTGGTGATGGCGACGGCGCCCGCCCCGTGCGCCGTCGGCGCGCCCGTACCCGCCCGGGTCGGCGGGCCGTCAGGACGTGCGGGCCAGGCCGCAGGAGATCAGCCGCTCCCAGACCGTCAGCTCGCCGGTGTCACCGCCCCCGGGCTCCGGGCGCCAGGAGGAGCAGAACTCCAGCCCGGGTTCGAGCAGTTCGAGCCCGCCGAACAGGCCGAGCAGCTCCTCGTCGGTGCGCCAGCGGCCGCGGCCGAAACTGCCCTGGAGCTTCTGCTCCGCGAGCCGGGTCTCCTCGTTCGCGCCGGAGCGGAAGTGCGAGACGTACACCAGGCTGCCCGGGGCCACCCGCTCCGCCCACCAGCGCACCAGCTCGGCGGGCCGCTCGTCGTCGTTGAGGTGGTGCAGGACGGCGCTGAACAGGACGCCCACCGGCCGGTCGAAGTCGATCAGGCGCCGCACCTCGGGGTGCTGCCGGATCGTCTCCGGCTCGCGCAGGTCCGCCTGGGCCACCGCGGTGCGGTCGTCGGTCGCCAGCAGGGCGCGGCCGTGGGCCAGCACCATCGGGTCGTTGTCCACGTAGACGACGTGCGCGTCGGGGGCGTGCCGCCGGGCGACCTGGTGCACGTTGTCGGCGGTCGGCAGCCCGCTGCCCATGTCGATGAACTGCCGGATGCCGTCGTCGGCCATCGCGCCCACGGCCCGCACCAGGGCCCGGCGGTTGGCGAGGGCGATCGCCACCGAGCCGGGCAGGTCGCGGAGGAAGAAGTCGCCGACCTCGCGGTCGACGGGGAAGTTGTCCTTGCCGCCGAGCAGGTAGTCGTAGACCCGGGCGATGCTCGGCTTCGACTGGTCGATCCCGCTGCTGTCATCGGTCATGGCCGGCAACCCCTCCTCGGCGTTCGTCGTGGGCCCGATCGTAGGAGAGCCCCCCGGGGAGGACGGTCAACCCGGGGATGGTGTCGCGGGATTCGCCGGGACGTGGTACGGCCGGTGCTCGGCGGCCCGGTGCCGGCTGCGCCCGGCGAGGCCGACCGCGGCCGGCACCCGGTCGGCGGCGGCCCGGTCCAGCGCCTGCCCGGCGAGCCGCAGCGGCGGTTCCATCTGCTGGCGGGCCGTCAGCGCCGTTACCAGGTCGAAGGACTGGAAGACGAAGCCCATCAGCCTGGCCAGGACGAACTTCCCGCTCGGAAGGAGGGGCACAACGCCTCCCACCGCAAGGTCCGAGCCCGTATCGAGCACGTCTTCGCCCACCTGCACAACCTTGCCCGCACCGACTAGGACCAGGCGAAACGTGCCCGGTCAGCCGGTGTTTGTCATCCCGCCCAACGGAGTGCGGCGTGGCGATACCTTGCGATGGCTGATCCGCCAGCCATCAGCGGTGCGCACGACGGTGTCGTCGTAGGAGACGGAACCGCAGGAGCCGTCCGCCTTGATGCCCAGGCCCTTGGACCGGACCTGCACCCGGCCGTCTGCCGAGGCCGTTACGACGACATTGGTGACGTGATGCGCGACGGGGTTGGCGGCACCCAGTGCCCATGCCGCTTCTCGGATGGCAGCCACCCCGGACAGCGGTTCTTGGCCGAAGTCGGTGAGGTCGTAGACAACATCAAGGGTGAACAACTCCTCCAACCGGTCAAGGCTTCCGTCGTCGACAAGGTGACCATGCAACGAGACCAGTTCGGTGATGGCCAAGCGATCTTCAAGAGCGAGTGACACACGCGTCCTTTCCGGCCCGGCTTGGAGGGGCCAGGCCGAGCATCGATCCGTCGTCAGCACGGCACCCACCGCTGGACACCGCAACGAGTTCGGGTACATGCGGCGAGAGGAGCCGTGCCCTCGTGATCGTCCCCTACCGCTGCTCAGCCCGCCACCGACTTGTACGCCGGCGCCCTGCCACCGTCAATCGAAGCACGTCCTACGGGACAGCCCTCAGGCCGAGGGGGCGCCGCCTCCGGAGCCTCCCCTGACCTTGCCCCTGAGCCGCCCTGACGCTCCCTCGGGGGCGAGGGCCCGTCCTCGGACCCGGGCCCCGAGTCCTCAGCCGGACGGGGTGGTTCCGGTGAACGGCGTGCCGGGCGTGCCGGGCGCGGTCGGCGCGGAGGCGGTGTCGGGGAGGACGCCGAGCTGCTGCAGGACGCCGGCGCGGTCGTAGGCGTCCACGGACCGGGCGATCCGCCCGTCCTCGGCGAACTCGAGCAGGCTCATCAGGGAGAGCGAGAACCGTTTGCCCCGGCTGGACTCCGGGAGGCAGAGGAACGGCTCCCGGACGGTGGCGCTGTAGTGCACGTGGGCCACCGCGTGGGACGGGCCGACCACCACGCCCTGGCTGACGGAACGGATGTCGGAGAAGAGCTCGCCGGCCCGGGCGAAGTACTCGTGCAGCTCCTGGTGGCCCCGGTAGGTGTGGTCGAAGGCCTTGTCCTCGATCACGGCGTCCTCGGTGTAGTACTCCATCGCGTCGGTGGGGGCGGTGGGGGAGTCCCACATGGTCACCCAGCGTTCGACGAATGCCTTCCGCTCGCTCGGGTCGAAGTCCGGCACGGGATCAGTCCTTTCCGCGCGGGGGCGCAGTTCGGGGGGTGGTGCCCGGCGACCAGTGCCGGAGTACGGCGGCCATGACCCGGGGCGCCGCCAGTTCGGCCGGTGAGCCGGTCAGGCTGACGGCGTTCCAGACGGCGGTGGCGACCCGGGTGTCGTCGGCCGCGGCACGCATGGTGGCCCGGAAGGCCGTCGCCAGCAGGCCGGCGACGGCGGGGTGGGTGCCCGGGACCTGCGGCATGGCCCGGTCGGCCATGGTGGAGAAAAGCCAGGGGAGCCGTACGGCCCGGGCGGCCTCCCGGTAGAAGCGCCGGGGCAGGCCCGCCGGGCCGGCGGCGAGGCACCGGCGGAGCGCCCTGGCCTCCAGGGCGGCGACCGTCATGCCGGCGCCGTAGATCGGGTTGAGGCTGCAGAGCGCGTCCCCGGTGGAGATCAGGCCGTCGGGGAGCCGGCGCAGCCGGTGGAAGTCCCGGCGGAGGGAGGCCGGGTAGGCGAAGGAGGAGACCCCGGTGATCGGCTCGGCGCTCCGGAGCGCGGTCAGGGTCCCGGCGGGGAGCAGGTCCGCGGCGAAGTCGAGGAACCGCTCCGGCGCGGCCGACGGGTGGTCGTCCTTGCCGAAGCCGTAGAGCGACAGCACCCAGGCGTCGTGCTCCTGCTGGGTGAGGACCGCGCCGCGGGGGCGGGTCGTGGTGGCTCCGATCAGCACGCCCTTGGCCCGCCCCAGGGCGCCCGGGGCGACCCGGTAGCGGCGGCTGGCGTAGGCGACGTCGACGACCAGGCGTGCCGTGGCGGGCGCCCGGTACCCCAAGGACCTGAGCCAGGTGGCGCCCCGGCCCGCGCGGCCCATCGCGTCCACGACGAGGTCCGCGTGGACGGCCTCGGCGGAGTCGGGATCCCCCGGGCGGGCCAGCCGGGCCCCGCCGACCCGGGCCCCGCCGACCCGACCCGGGCCGGCGGCGATCGGGGCGGTGACGATCGGGGCGGTGGCCTCCAGCCCCGACCGCAGGGTGACCCCGGGCAGCGCGCGGACCCGCTCGCGCAGCCGGTCCTCCAGGAAGGGCCGGCTCACCTGGAGCACCCGGCCGAGCGGCACCTGCCGCAGGCGCGACCCGAAGAAGACGATGTCGAGCTCGTCCAGGGCCCCGGCCAGGGTGCCGCCGTCGGCCGCCAACTCCTCGACCAATCCCGGGAAGAGCTCCGCCAGGACCTGCGCGCCGCCCGGCGTGAGCGAATGGACGTGTGCCCCCTGCGGGACCCCGCGCCGGACGTCGGACGGCTCCGGGAAGGTGTCCCGCTCGACGACGGTGACACGCTCGAAGAACCCGGAGAGCGCCCGGGCGGCGCACAGGCCGCTGATCCCCGCACCGAGCACGAGCGCGTGGCCCGCTCCGCCGCGACTGCTGCTTCGCCGTGGACCCACGGTCGGCTCCGATCGCTCGCCGCCCGCCGTCGGACGGGCGCCCCCACCCTGCCACCCGGCTCCCGGCCGGCACCACCGGGCGGTCACCCGTCCGGGTGAAACCGGCGGACCGGTCTCACCCGGACGGGTCTCCGCCGTTTGTGGGGCGCCGGTTTGTGGGGCGCGGGTTCGTGGGGCGCCGGTTCGTGGGGCGTCGGTGTGCGGGGGCGTCAGTCCTGCTGCTGTACGGCCGGTTGCCGCTCGGGGTAGGCGGCGAGCAGCGCCAGCCAGAGCTGGAAGCGGTCCTGCATGGACGCCAGGGAGCGGCCGGTGAGCCGCTCGATCCGGTCCAGCCGGTAGCGGACGGTGTTGCGGTGGACGTACAGCCGGTCGGCGACCGCCTGCACCGAGCAGTCCGCGGCCAGGTAGGCGTGCAGGGTCGTGACCAGGTCGGCGCGGTTGGCCTCGTCGAAGCGGGTGAGCGGACGCAGCACCTCGGCGGCGAGCTGCTTCAACGGCAGGTCGGGGCTGGACAGCAGCAGCCGGGGCAGGTTGAGCGGGTCGCCGCCGTGCACCCCGGGGCCCTTGGCGAGGGCGGCCTGGGCCTCGAACCAGCTCCAGCGCAGCCCGTCGACGCCCCGGTAGCAGCCGCCGATGCCGACCGTGGCGCGGGCGTCCAGGCCGGTGAGCGCGGTGCCGAAGCGCCGGGCCAGCTCGTCGACCGGCGCGGAGCGGGGGAGCACCGCCACCAGATACCGGTTGACGACGGCGGTCAGCACCGGCTCGGGGGAGTCGGGGTGCTCCGTCGGCAGCCACGGCAGCCGGGCGAGCCGCCGGTCCGCCGCCGCCCCTGGCCCGGCCCCTTCCGGCGCCGGCCGGCCCAGCACCACCCGGTGGGCGGCCTGGGGGTCGAGCCCGAACGCGGCGAGCCGGCGCTCGGCGGCGGCCGGTGCGATCACGTCCCGCACGATGTCCTCGACGACCTGGCCGACCAGCTCCCGCCGCCCGGCCAGGTGGGCCTGACGCCGGGCCAGCTCCAGGCCGACCAGTCGGACGGCGTACGGGAGGACGTCCGCCGCCGGGCCCGCCGAGCGCAGGCAGAGGAAGGCCGCGACCACCCCGTCGACCGGCACCGGCAGCCGCAGCGGCCCGCCGCCGCCGGGCTCCTCCGCGCCCGGGTGCCCGGCAGCCGGAGCACCGGGCCGCCCGGCCGCCCGCAGCTCCGCGAGCAGTGCCTCCGGCCGCTCCGGAGCGGCGGCCAGCACGACCCCGTGCCGGTCCAGTACGGCGACCTCCGAGCCGCAGGCCCGGTGCAGCACCCGCAGCAGCGCGGTCAGGCCCTCGCCGCCGAGCAGCGCCTGGACCAGCAGGTCGTGCTGGTCGACCAGCCGCCGCTGCGCGCTGTGGTCCTCGGCCGTGATCCGCTCGGCGACCAGCCGGTTCACCGCGATGAACGGCGTCTCGTACGGGACCTCCAGCACCGCCAGGCCCTGCCGCTCGGCCTCGGCGACGGTGGCCCGCGGGACGGCGGGGTGGCTCAGCCCGGTGCCGAAGCCGATCCCCGAGGCTCCGGCGGCCGCCACCCGCTGGACGAAGGCGGTCTGCGCGGCGGCGCCGCGCTGCCGCAGGCCGGTGGTGAGGAGCAGCTCGCCGCCCGTCAACCACTGTGTCGGGTCGGCGAGTTCGGTCACCGCGACCCAGCGCACGACCCGGTCGAGCCCGGCCGTTCCGGTGCACAGTCGCAGGCCGAGGCCCTCTTCCCGAAGCAGATCGCGCAGTGTCACCGGCATGCGCCGGACTGTAGCGCCGCACAACTCGCCGACGGAAGACCGTGCGGGCGTCCATAGCCGGGCGGGGTGATCCCTTCCTAGGGTTCCGTGCGAACCGTTCCCAGGTTCCCTGCGAACCGTGCGAACTGTGCGAACGGTGCGAACCGGCGGGACACCCCGCCCGTACCGTCCGCTTGTCGTGCCAGCCAGAAGGGCCACCGGAGTTGAGCAGCCACGACCGTCCACCCCGACCGGAGCCGGCCCCCGGCGCGGTCCGGCTCGAAGGGCTGGCCAAGACCTTCGACGGCCAGGTCCGCGCGGTCGACGGCGTCGACCTGGACATCGGCGAGGGCGAGTTCTTCGCGATGCTCGGGCCCTCCGGCTCCGGGAAGACCACCGTGCTGCGCATGATCGCGGGCTTCGAGGCCCCGAGCGCCGGCCGGGTCCTGCTGAGCGGCGCCGACGTCACCGGCCTGCCGCCGTTCGACCGGGACGTCAACACGGTGTTCCAGGATTACGCGCTGTTCCCGCACATGACGATCGAGCAGAACGTCGGCTACGGCCTGATGGTCCGCCGGGTGCCGAAGCCAGAGCGGGCCGAGCGGGTGCGGGCGGCGCTCGCCATGGTCCGGCTGGCGGGCTTCGAGCGCCGCCGCCCGGCCCAGCTCTCCGGCGGTCAGCGCCAACGCGTCGCGCTGGCAAGGGCATTGGTGAACCGCCCGAAGGTGCTGCTGCTGGACGAGCCGCTCGGTGCGCTCGACCTGAAACTGCGGCACGAGATGCAGGCCGAGCTCAAGCGGATCCAGCGCGAGGTCGGGATCACCTTCGTGTTCGTCACCCACGACCAGGACGAGGCCCTGACGATGAGCGACCGCGTCGCGGTGTTCAACGCGGGCCGGATCGAGCAGGTCGGCCCGCCCGCCGAGGTGTACGAGCACCCGGCCACCGCCTTCGTGGCCGGCTTCGTCGGCACCTCCAACCTGCTGGACGGCCCGGCCGCCGAGCAGGTGGTGGGCGAGGCCGGGCTGTTCAGCGTCCGCCCGGAGAAGATCCGGATAGCGCACCCGGACGACCCGGCCGGGCCGGACGAGCTGTCCGCCACCGGCCGGGTCGCCGAGGTCGTCTACGCGGGCGGCCACACCCGGTTCCTGGTGGACCTGGAGGCGGGCGGGCGGCTGACCGCCGTCCGGCAGAACGTCGACGAGGGCTCCGCCGACGTCCTGCGCCACCGCGGCGCCGAGGTGGTCCTGGCCTGGCAGCGCAAGCACACCGTCCGGGTCGGCTCCTGACCCACCCCCACCCCCTCACCGAAGATCGGAACACCCCGCCATGCGCATCCCCCTGATCGCCCGCGCCGCGGCCGCCGCCACCGCCGCCGTCCTGCTCGCCGCAGGGTGCGGCAGCAGCGGCGGCACGGGCACCGCGAACGGCTCGCACGGGCTGAACCCGCCGAAGCTGCCGATGCTCCAGTCCCTGGGCGCCGGGGAGGGCCAGGTGAACCTGGTCGCCTGGGCCGGCTACGCCGAGGACGGCTCGGACGACAAGAGCGTCGACTGGGTCCACCCCTTCGAGCAGCAGACCGGCTGCAAGGTCAACACGAAGATCGCCGGGACCTCCGACGAGATGGTCTCGCTGATGAAGACCGGCCAGTACGACGCCGTCTCGGCCTCCGGCGACGCGACCCTGCGGCTGATCGCGGCCGGCGACGTCGCCCCCGTCAACACCGCCCTGGTGCAGAACTACGCGGACGTCTTCGACGGTCTCAAGAACCAGCCCTGGAACTCGGTCAACGGCCAGATGTACGGCATCCCGCACGGCCGCGGCGCCAACCTGCTGATGTACCGCACCGACAAGGTCACCCCGGCCCCCGACTCCTGGAGCGTGGTCTTCGACGGCGCCGCGCCCTACACCGGCCACGTCACCGCCTACGACTCCCCGATCTACATCGCCGACGCCGCGCTCTACCTGATGAAGACCAAGCCGGAGCTCGGCATCACCAACCCGTACGCCCTGGACGCGACCCAGCTCAAGGCGGCCGTCGAGCTGTTGAAGGCCCAGCACAAGGCGATCGGCGAGTACTGGAGCGACTTCCAGAAGTCGGAGAACTCCTTCAAGACCGGGGACACCGTGGTCGGCACCAGCTGGCAGGTGATCGCCAACCTGGCCCAGGCGGACAAGGCGCCGGTCACGGCCGTGCTGCCGAAGGAGGGCGCCACCGGCTGGTCCGACACCTGGATGGTGTCCGCCAAGGCCGCCCACCCCAACTGCGCCTACCAGTGGATGAACTGGATCGTCTCGCCGACCGCCAACGCCCAGGTCGCCCAGTGGTTCGGCGAGGCGCCGGCCAACTCCAAGGCCTGCGACCTGACCACCGACAAGGGCTTCTGCGCCACCTTCCACGCCACCGACGAGGCCTACTGGAAGGACGTGTACTACTGGACCACCCCGGTGAAGAGCTGCCTGGACGGCCGCACGGTGGCCTGCACCGACTACGCCGCCTGGACGTCCGCCTGGACCGAGATCAAGGGCTGATGACCGCGACCGGCTCGACCGACAGGACCGGCTCGACCGGCTCGACCGGCACGACCGACACGACCGGCACGACCGACACGACCGGAACGGCCGCCGCGGCCGCCCCGGCGGCGCAGCTGCGCCGGGGCGGGGTGCGGCGGGCCGCCGCCGTGCTGCACCGGCACGCCGGGCTGCGGCTGGCGCTGCTGCTGTCCGCCCCGATGGCCTGGCTGCTGCTCGCCTACCTGGGCTCGCTGGCCGTCCTGCTGCTGTCGGCCTTCTGGGCGGTCGACGACTTCACCTACGACCTCGTCCGGGTCTGGAACACCGCCAACTTCCACACCGTCCTCACCGAGCCGGTCTACCGGACGATCGCCCTGCGCACCCTCGGCATCGCCGCCGCCGTCACCGTGATCGACGCCGTGGTGGCCTTCCCGATGGCCTTCTACATGGCCCGGATCGCCCGGCCGCGCACCCGCAGGCTGCTGGTGGTGGCCGTTCTGACGCCGCTGTGGGCCAGCTACCTGGTGAAGGCCTACGCCTGGCGGGTCATCCTCGGCCAGGGCGGCGTGCTGGACCGGCTCGGCGCCCCGTTCGGCCTTTCCAGCCCGGGGTACGGCACGACGGCGGTGATCCTGGTCCTCGCCTACCTGTGGCTGCCGTACATGATCCTGCCGGTCTTCGCCGGGCTGGAGCACCTGCCCGGCACCCTGCTCGACGCCTCCGCCGACCTGGGCGCCTCCGCCTGGCGGACCTTCCGCTCGGTGGTCCTCCCGCTGGTCCTGCCCTCGGTGTTCGCCGGGTCGGTGTTCACCTTCTCGCTCAGCCTGGGCGACTACATCACCGTACGGATCGTCGGCGGCAGGACCCAGGTGCTGGGCACCGCGATCGCCGACAACGTGACGCTCAACCTGCCGCTGGCCGCGGCGCTGTCCTGCGTCCCGGTGGTGATGATCGTCGGCTACCTGCTCGCCGTGCGCCGCACCGGCGCCCTGGACTCGCTGTAGGACACCCCTCGGAGGCGTACCCCCGTGATCCTCTCCCGCCGCACCCGGATCGCGCTGCGCGCGGCCACCTTCCTCGGCCTCGCCGTCGTCTACCTGCCGCTGCTGCTGGTGCTGGTCAACTCGCTGAACCGGGACCGCTCCTTCGCCTGGCCGCCGACCGGGCTCACCACCGAGTGGTGGGTCCGGTCCTGGCAGTCCGAGGGCGCCCGCAGCGCCCTGGTCTCCTCGCTCCAGGCCGGGGCGGGGGCCACCCTGGTGGCGCTGGTGCTGGGCACCATGACCGCCTTCGCCGTCCAGCGGTACCGGTTCTTCGGCCGCCAGGCGGTGTCCTTCCTGGTGATCCTGCCGATCGCGCTGCCCGGCATCGTCACCGGCATCGCGCTCAATGCCGCGTTCCGCACCGTGCTCGGCCCGGCCGGCATCGGCTTCGGCCTGCTCACCGTGGTGATCGGGCACGCCACCTTCTGCGTGGTGGTGGTCTTCAACAACGTCCTCGCCCGGCTGCGCCGGCTGGCCCCCTCGGCCGAGGAGGCCTCGGCGGACCTCGGCGCCCACACCTTCCAGACCTTCCGGTACGTCACCTTCCCGGCCGTGCGCTCGGCCCTGCTCGCGGGCGGCCTGCTGGCCTTCGCGCTGTCCTTCGACGAGATCGTGGTGACCACCTTCACGGCCGGGCCGGCCGTCCAGACCCTGCCGGTCTGGATCTACGCCAACCTGGCGCGCCCCAACCAGGCCCCGGTGGTGAACGTGGTGGCGGCGGTGCTGGTGCTGCTCTCCGTCGTCCCGGTGTACCTGGCCCAGCGGTGGTCCGCGGACAGTGTCGGCGGGCGGTTGTGACGGGTGGTCGTCACAGGTGGTCGTCGCACGTGGTTGTGACAGGTGGTCATGACAGGTGGTCGTGACCGCTGGTTCCGGAAAAGCTGCAATGTTGAAACGGCGACGTTTCACCGAATATCGAAACAGTCTTCCGAGCGATATTCAGTGAATGTGAAGGCCCTCGAATTGACCTCCTCTCACGCTCTTCACCTGCCCGAACGCCGTTCTTAATGTTTCCTTACCCGCAGCCGTTGACCACCGTTCATCAACTCTGCTTTCCTTCATGCCCAAGCAGCTGGCCCCACCGAGAGACCGTCAATTCCGGCTGTCCGGAAGATAGAACCGGATTCGGCGACCGGTGGATTCCGCCCGCTGCTCCTTCCCCACAAAGGGATCGTTCGCGGCCCCCCGGCCGCAATGGGCGATCGGCAAGCAGAGAGGCACCCTCACCCCATGGGTCACTCCCCCAGAATGCGGCGCGCGAAGAACGCGGCGCTCACCGGCCTGGCGTCCATAGCGCTCGCCGCCGCCGGTCTCGCCGGCGCGGCCGGACCGGCCGCCGCCCAGGACATCTCCAGCTCCTCGGGCAGCGTCAACAACGAGTTCAACCCCTGGAGCCCCCAGAACGGCCACCCGTACCGCCACGGCGCGGTGATGGGCAAGCAGCAGCAGAAGAAGTACAAGGAGTGGATGGCCGCCCACACCCAGGCCGCGGCCACCGGCCAGGAGACGCTCTCCTACGGCGGCGGCGTCGACGGCATCGGCGTGCAGAGCGGTCACTCCAAGGTCTACCTGGTCTTCTACGGCACCCAGTGGGGCACCCAGACCACCGACGCCAACGGCAACGCCAAGTTCTCCGGCGACTCGGCCGGCGCGGCCGGTGCCACCCAGCAGATGTTCAAGGGCATCGGCACCAACGGCGAGACCTGGTCGGCCGACCTGACCCAGTGGTGCGACGGCCCCAACGTCGCCTCCGGCGCGGTCAGCTGCCCGTCGAACGCCAACTTCATCCCGTACCAGAGCGGCGGCGTGCTCTCCGGCGTCTGGTACGACAACGCGGCCGCCTCGCCCGCCTCGGCCAGCGGCAACCAGCTGGCCCAGGAGGCCGTCAAGGCCGCCGGCCACTTCGGCAACACCACGGCCGCCGCCAACCGCGACGCGTACTACATCATCCTGTCGCCGCACGGCACCAACCCGGACGACTACCAGAACCCCACCACCGGGTACTGCGCGTGGCACGACTGGAACGGTGACACCACCCTCAACGGCGGTGCGGCCAACTCGCCCTACGGCGACATCGCCTTCTCCAACCAGCCGTACAACATCGACCAGGGCGCCAGCTGCGGCGTCGGCTTCGTCAACTCGCCCGGCACGCTGGACGGCTTCACGATGACCCTCGGCCACGAGTGGCACGAGATGATGTCCGACCAGAACCCGGCCGGCGGCTGGACCAACCACGTGTCCGGCAGCTCGTACAACGGCCAGGAGAACTCGGACGAGTGCGCCTGGATCCAGCCCGGCTCGACCGGCGGCGCCGCCAACGTCTCCTTCGGCTCCTACGGCACCTTCGCCGAGCAGGCCAGCTGGTCGAACGACACCAACTCCTGCGCCATCTCGCACGCCATCCTGAACCACGGCAACACCAACACGGTCACCGTCACCAACCCGGGCAACCAGTCCGGCACCGTCGGCACCGCGGCCAGCCTGCAGATCGGCGCGAGTGACTCCGCCTCCGGCCAGACCCTCACCTACTCGGCCACCGGCCTGCCCGCCGGCCTGTCGATCAACTCCTCGACCGGCCTGATCTCCGGCACCCCGACCGCCGCCGGCACCTCCAGCGTGACGGTCACCGCGACCGACACCACCGGCGCCGCGGGCAGCACCACGTTCAGCTGGACCGAGTCCGGCGGCTCCGGCGGCGGCAACGCCGTCACCAACGGCGGCTTCGAGACCGGCAGCCTGAGCGGCTGGACCGCCGCCGGCACCACCTCCGCCACCACGGGCGCGGCGCACAGCGGCAGCTACGGCGCGATGGTCGGCTCCACCAACCCGACCGGGGACTCCTCCGTCGCCCAGACCTTCACCGCGCCGACCGGCTCCAGCAAGCTGTCCTTCTGGTACAGCAACACCTGCGACGACACGGTGACCTACGACTGGGCCACCGCCACGTTGAAGGACAACACCACCGGCACGACCACCACGGTCCTCGCCAAGACCTGCACCACCACCGGCAGCTGGACCAACAAGACGGCCGCCGTCACCCCGGGGCACTCGTACACGCTCACCCTGAGCAACCACGACGACAACTACCCGGGTGACCCGACCTACACCTACTACGACGACGTGACCGTTTCCTGACGATCGCCTCGGCTCGACGCACCGGGGTGGGCCTCGCGCCCGCCCCGGTGCGGTATTTCCGCATTCGGGGGGATCCGATCCGGCGTCCCGCGCGTCGAACCGGTACCGCTTCCAACCCCGTCCCGAAGGAACCACCGTGAATCCCATCAGACCGGCCGTCCTCGTCCTCGGCTGCGCCGCCCTGCTGGCCCTGGCCGGCTGCGCCTCCACCGGCACATCCGCCCAGGCGTCCCCCACGGCCCTGGTCGCGGTCACGCCGACCGCCGTGACCGCCGACGAGAAGGCCAACCACACCACGGTGAAGGTGGCCGTCGGGGCCACCGTCTCGGTCGCACTCCAGGGGACGTACTGGTCCGGCGCCACCAGCTCCGCGCCCGACGTGCTCGCCCCGACCGGCGCCCCGACCACCGTGCCGTCCCCCTCCTGCCGCCCCGGCGGTGGCTGCGGCACCGTCACCACCTCCTTCATTGCCCGCACGGCGGGGACGGCCCACCTCACCGCCTCCCGCACCGTCTGCGGCGAAGCCCTCAACTGCACGCCGAACCAGCGCGGTTACGACGTGACCGTCGAGGTCGCCGGCTGAGTCCTCCGGCACGGCGCGCCGCGCCGCTGTGAGCCGGATCACAGTTGAGGCCGCCCCTGGGGCAGGGTGGAGATTCGTCGCAGCAGCCGGACAACGGTCCGGGCAACACGACGAACACCGGGGAGCACCCATGACCACCGTCCAGTCCCGCCACGCCGACCGATCCGCCGACTCCGGCCGGAGCCAGGACCGACCGGAGCTGCGGCGGGCGATCGAGGAGCTGACCGGCTCCGGCTTCCTCGGCGTGCAGCTGCGGGTGAGCGACGAACGGGGCAGCTGGGCCGGCAGCGCCGGCGCACGCGAACTGGGCGGCGACGCCGCGCCGCTGACCGACGGGCACTTCCGGATCGGCAGCAGCACCAAGAGCTTCGTCGCCACCACGGTGCTGCTGCTGGTCGCCGAGGGCCGGATCGGCCTGGACACCCCCGCCGACCACTACCTGCCCGAGTTCGGGCTGGACCACCGGATCACCGTACGGATGCTGCTCCAGCACACCAGCGGCGTGTTCAGCCACACCGGCGAGCTGCTGGCGGACGGCACGGTCGAGCCCGGAATCCCCTGGCGGGGCACGGAGTGGGTGGACCTGCGCTTCCACACCTACCGCCCCGAGGAGCTGGTCCGGCTGGCGCTGTCCCGGGCGCCGCGGTTCGCGCCGGGGGAGGGCTGGAGCTACTCCAACACCAACTACGTGCTGGCCCGGCTGGTGATCGAGCGAGCCACCGGCCGGCCCTTCGCCGAGGAGCTGCGGCGGCTGGTCCTGGCCCCGCTGGGGCTGACCGGCACCGTGGCGCCGGGCAGCTCGCCCGAGCTCCCCGAACCCCACCACCACGGCTACTACCGCTACCGGGACGGCGGGCAGGAGCGGACGCTCGACGTCACCCGGCACGACCCCAGCTGGGTCGCGGCCGGCGGCGACATGATCTCGACCACCCAGGACCTGCACACCTACTTCGCCGCACTGATGGGCGGCCGACTGCTGCCCGCCGGGCTGCTGGCCGAGATGCGCACCCCGGAGGAGCGGGTCGGCTACGGCCTCGGGCTGTTCGCCCAGGACCTCGGCCCGGCCGGCGGCACGATCTACCACCACAACGGTGCCACCATCGGCTCGGCGGCGCTGATGTACGGCTCCGCCGACGGCCGCCGGATCCTGACCGCCGGTCTGAACTACGTCGACGACCCTGAGATGACCGTCGCCGTGGGTTTCCAGAGGGCCCAACAGCTGCTGGTGGGCCTGGTGTTCAGCGGCGAGCAGGCCGGGCCGTCCGGGTCGGCGGGCTGACCGGCTGGCCGCCGGGCCCGTTCGCACGAGAAGCTGGGCGGATGATGAGCGGAGTCACGATCGGTCAGGCGGCGGCCTTCCTGGGCGTCTCGGTGAAGACGGTGCGGCACTACCACGAGCACGGGCTGGTGGCGGAGCCACCGCGGGACGGCTCCGGCTACCGGCGGTACGGCTCGGACCAGCTGCTGCGCCTGGTGCAGGTGCGCACGCTGGCCACCGCCGGGGTCCCACTGGCCGACATCGGGCCGCTGCTCGACGCCGGGGCCGAGGAGTTCACCGCCGCCCTGGCCGACGTCGAACGACGCCTGGTCGAACGGATCGCCGAACTGGAGGAGCGCCGCGCCACGCTGCACCGGCTGGCCGAGGGCGACCGGGCCCTGCTGCCCGACCGCGCCTGCGCCGTCCTGGACCGGATGGCCGGACTCGGCTTCGGCCCGGACTACGTGGCCGGACAGCGCGAGGCGCTGGTGCTCGCCCGGGTGCTGGTGCCCGTCGGCTTCGACGCCTTCCTCGGCCAACTCGAACGGCAGCTGGACGACCCCGGGTTCGTCGACCTGGCCCGGCGGGCCTGGGAGGCCGAGGACTGGGAGCCGGACGATCCCCGGCTGGAGGAACTCGCCGACGCCATGGCCCAGCGCTACCTCGCCGATCCCGAGCTGCTGGCGGACCGGGCCGGGCTGGAGGCCTGGAGCAGGGCCGCCACCCAGTACCGGCTGATCGACCGGCACCGTGAGGGCGAGCTGCGGAACTCGGCCCGGCTGACGGCGCTGACCGAGGCCAGGCTCCGCTCCGCCGGGGCGCCGGTGCCCCGGCTGCCCCGGCGGTGAGCCGTGCCCGGCTGCCCGGGTGGTGCCCCGCGCCCCGGAGCGCAAGGGCTGTGCCCCGGCGGCCGGTGGGGCCCGGCACGGCCCCCCGGCCGCCGGCGGGCGGGCGTCAGCCGGTCGGGGCGCCGGTCTCGGTCAGCGTGCCGTCCGCCAGCCGCAGCCAGCGGTCGACGCCGATGCCGGCCAGGAAGCGCTCGTCGTGGCTCACCACCAGGAACGCCCCCTGGTACGAGTCGAGGGCGCCCTCCAGCTGTCCGACGCTGACCAGGTCGAGGTTGTTGGTCGGCTCGTCGAGCAGCAGCAGCTGCGGTGCGGGCTCGGCGCACAGTACGCAGGCGAGGGTGGCCCGCAGCCGCTCGCCCCCGGACAGCGCCCGCACCGGCAGGTGGGCCCGGGCGCCGCGGAACAGGAAGCGGGCGAGGATGTTCATCCGCTCGGCCTCGGGGCGCTCCGGCGCCGCGGCGGCGAAGTTCTCCGCCACGGTGCGGTCCTGGTCCAGCAGGTCCAGCCGCTGGGAGAGGTAGGCGACCCGGCCGTCGGCCCGCTTGACCTGCCCCTCGTCCGGGGCGAGGTCGCCGACGAGCAGGCGCAGCAGGGTGGTCTTCCCGGCGCCGTTGGCGCCGAAGAGGGCGATCCGCTCCGGGCCGCGGACGGTCAGGTCGATCCCGCCGTCGGCGAACAGCGGGCTGCCGTCGCGCCGGACCTGGAGGTGCTCGCCGATGAAGAGGTCGCGTCCGCTGGGCACCCTGGTGCCGGAGAGGTCGAGGGTGAGCCGCTGCTCCTCGCGGACGGCGCGCCCGGCTTCGTCCAGCCGGGCCTTGGCCTCGTCGACGCGGGCGGCGTGCACCTGGCCGGAGCGCCCGGCCGACTCCTGGGCGCCGCGCTTCATGTTCCCGGCGAAGATCCGCGGCAGCCCGGCGTTCTTGAGGTTGCGGGCGGCGTTGCCGGCCCGGCGCTCGGCGCGTTCCCGGGCCTGCTGCATCTCGCGCTTCTCGCGCTTGAGGTCCTGCTCGGCGTTGCGGACGTTCTTCTCGGCGACCTCCCGCTCGGCCTGGACCGCCTCCTCGTACGCCGTGAAGTCGCCACCGTAGAGGCGTAGTTCGTGCGAGTCGAGCTCGGCGATCCGGTGCATCCGGTCGAGCAGGGCGCGGTCGTGGCTGACCAGCAGCAGGCAGCCGTTGAAGTCCTCCAGAGCGTCGTACAGGCGGTGCCGGGCAGCGAGGTCGAGGTTGTTGGTGGGCTCGTCGAGCAGCAGGACGTCCGGTCGCTTCAACAGCTGGGCGGCGAGGCCCAGTTGGACGACCTGACCGCCGCTGAGGGTGCCCAGTCGGCGGTCCAGCGGCAGCGCGCCGAGGCCGAGGCGTTCGAGCTGGGCGAGGGAGCGCTCTTCGATGTCCCAGTCGTCGCCGATGGTGGTGAAGTGCTCCTCGGCGACGTCCCCGGACTCCACCGCGTCGATGGCCCGGATCACCCCGGCCACGCCGAGCACCTCGGCGACCGTGCGGCCGGCCGTGAGCGGGAGGTCCTGCGGGAGGTGGGCGGCGGTGCCACTGATCGTCACCGATCCACCAGAGGGCCGCAGTTGACCGTCGATCAGCTTGAGCAGCGTGCTCTTGCCCGAGCCGTTGGGCGCGACCAGGCCGGTGCGGCCGGTGCCGATGGCGAAGGAGAGGTCACGGAAGACGGGAGTGTCGTCCGGCCAGGAGAAGGACAGCTGGGAGGCGACGACGGACGCGGAAGGCGAAGAAGACATGGAGAACTACCTGGAAGTGAGCGGGCGGAGACGAGTCCGGCCCGGATGAGACAGGGGGACTGGGTACGACGATTCCGACCGCTGCACTGGGCGCCCTGCGCCCGCAACGGTCAAGAAGCCCGGGACTCACCCGGAGATGTCGTCGTCACCCGCCATGTCTGCTGCACTCCTCGGAAGGGGGTAGATCGTTCGCCAGCGTAGCAGCCCGCTCCGGCCCGCGCCGTTCATTTTCCGGCGCGGGGCGAAGCGGCCAGGTGTCAGAGCCGGTCGGCGTCGACCACGGCCTGGGCGAAGGCGGTCGGCGCCTCCTGCGGGAGGTTGTGGCCGATGCCGGCCAGCGTCCGGTGCTCGTACGGGCCGGTGAACATGGCCCGGTAGGAGGAGCCGTCGCCGGGGGCGGGGGTGAACGGGTCCAGCGCGGGGTCGAGGGTGATGGTCGGCACCTGGATGGTCGGCTTGCGGGCCAGCAGGTGTTCGTCGTGGTCGTAGCGGCGCTCGCCGTCGGCCAGGCTCAGCCGCCAGCGGTAGTTGTGGACCACGATCGCGGCGTAGTCGGGGTTCTCGAAGGCGGCCGCGGTGCGTTCGAAGGTGGCGTCGTCGAAGTTCCAGGTGGGGGAGGCGGTCCGCCAGACCTCCCGGGCGAGGTCGTGGCGCAGCTTCGGGTCCTGCATGGCGCGTTCGCCGCGATCGGTGGCGAAGTAGTACTGGTACCAGAAGGCGTGCTCGGTGACCGGCGCGATCGGGTTCCGCTGGGCGTCGCGGTTGGTGATCAGGTAACCGGTCACCGACACCAGGGCCTTGACCCGCTCGGGCCACAGGGCCGCCAGGATGTCGGCGGTCCGCGCGCCCCAGTCGAAGCCCGCGACCACGGCGCGGTCGACCCGGAGCGCGTCCAGCAGCGCGACGATGTCCCGGGCGATGGCCGACTGCTGGCCGTTGCGGACGGTCCGCGCGGAGCGGAAGCGGGTGCTGCCGTGGCCGCGAAGGTAGGGGACGATCACCCGGTGGCCGAGGTCGGCGAGCAGCGGGGCGACGTCCAGGTAGCTGTGGATGTCGTAGGGCCAGCCGTGCAGGCAGAGCACCACCGGCCCGTCGGCGGGGCCGAGTTCGGCGTAGCCGACGTCGAGCACGCCGGCGGTGACCTGGCGCAGCACCGGGAAGGAGGTGTGGGTGCCGGGGGTGATCGTCGGCACCACCGGGGCCGGGCCGGAGCGGCCATGGGCGGGGGCGGCGCCGGCCGTGCCCGGCAGGCCGGCCAGCGCGAGGGTGGCCGCGCCGGCGCCGAGTCCGACGGTCCGGTGGAAGCTGCGCCTGTCGATCATGAGTTGCCTTCCGGAAGCTGCGGGGCCGGTACGGGAACCGGACCCGGGCGGAACGTTACTGGTCTGGACAGTGATGGAGCGGGCGACGCGGCGCGTTGCCGTTGGGAAGTCCCACGGAAGTCCGGGGGAGGGTGCCGGGCATTGCGTGCCGGCCGGTGACTGGTCAGTATGGTGACGTGATGCACGCCTTCCCCTGCGGGACCCTGCCCCTCGACTTCGTCGGCACGCTGCGCGCCCGGCGCAACGCCGCGCCGCTGGAGAAGCTGGCCGTCCCCGAGCAACTGGACGCCTGGTTCGTGGAGTCCGGGATGTTCGACGGCGGCCCCGGCCCGGGCGCCGACGAGACCGACCTCGACATCGCGGTCGACCTGCGCGAGTCGATCTACGCGCTGGTCGCCGCCCGGCTGGACGGGCAGCCGATGCCGGCCCGGGCGATCGCCGAGCTGAACCGGCACGCGGCCGGACTGCCGGTGACGCTGCGCCTGCACGCCACCGGGGCGACCAGGAGCGGATCCGTCTCCCAGGGCCTCGCGGCACTGGCCCGGGAGGCCGTCGAGATCCTCGGTGGCGACGATGCCGCGCTGCTGCGGGAGTGCGCCCGGCCGGAGTGCACCCAGGTCTACCTGGACCGCTCCCGGGGCCACCGGCGCGAGTGGTGCGCCATGCGGACCTGCGGCAACCGGGTCAAGGCCGCGTCCTACCGGGCCCGCCAGCACGGTGGCGCCGAGGGCTGACGCCCCGCCCCGGGGTCGATCGCCGGTCCCGGATTCGATCCTCCGCCTCCGCCCCTCGCCCCCGCCGCTGCTGCGGCCATCGGGCGGGGGTTCGGCGTTTCCGCGTCCGGTCGGGGGCCGGGCGCGCCCCGCGCGGGTGCCGTCAGCCGGTGACCGCAGTCACTGCGGTCGCCCGGATGGCCACCGGGATGTTGCCGCGGGTCGCCTTGGAGTACGGGCAGATCCCGTGCGCCGCGTGGGCCAGCCCGGTGGCCGTCTCCTGGTCCACGCCGCCGAGTTCGAGGTGGAGGACGGCACTCAGGCCGAACTCCCCGTCGTCCCCGTGGGTCAGGGTGGTCTCGACCGCGATGGAGGTGCTGGTCAGCCGGACCTCGCGGTCGGCGGCGGCGCGCCGGACGGCGCCCAGGAAGCAGGCGCCCCAGCCGGCGGCGAACAGCTGCTCGGGGTTGGTGGCGCCGCCGGCGCCGCCCAGCTCCTTCGGGATGGCGAGCGAGGTGGTGAGCTTGCCGTCGCTGGAGGCGACGTGCCCGCCGTTGCGGCCCTCGCCCGTCACGATGACCGTTCCGGTGTAGCTGACTGCCATGGCTCGGCCTCCTGGTGAGTGTTCGTTCGGTGAGTCCCGGTCTTCGTCACCGGTCTGACTGGTGATGAGTATTGGTGGCGATCTGTGGGGGTGTCAAGGAAGGGGCTCAAAACTGTCAGGGTTTCAGTGGAGAAGCGCCGATTGCCACCCAGGAGTCGCCCCCAGTTCAGTAACTTGCTCGACGGGTTACTCGACCGGGCGTCATGGTCGTCGGGACGAGGGCCGGCGGCCGCCATGGAGCCGCCCCTCAGCTGTTCCCCCGGAGTTCAACCGCGTGCTCCTGACGCCACCCCGTGAACCCCCTACCTTCCCTGGGGGACTGCGAGAAGGAGCCATGGAAGACACGCAACCTGCCGTACGGGCACGGGGATTGACGAAGTGCTTCGGTGACGTCGTGGCGCTCGACGGAGTCGGGCTGGAGCTGCTCCCCGGGCGGATCCACGGGCTCGCCGGGCCGAACGGCGCGGGGAAGACCACCCTGCTCGGGCTGCTGCTCGGGCTGGCCGTCGCCGACGGCGGCGAGCTGGAGGTGCTGGGCAGGCCGGTCGGCCGGGCGCTCGCGGCACCCGACGGTGTGGCCGGCTTCGTCGACGGCCCCGGCCTCTACCCCTCGCTGACCGCGCGGCGGAACCTCGCCGCGCTGGCGGCCCTGCGCGGGGAGGACACCGGCGCCGGGCGGATCGACGAGGTGCTGTTCGAGGTCGGGCTGCGGGACGTCGCCGACGACCGGGTGCGCGGCTTCTCCCTGGGCATGCGCCAACGGCTCGGCCTGGCGGCCGCGCTGCTCACCCGGCCGCGGCTGCTGGTGCTCGACGAGCCCTCCAACGGCCTGGACCCGGCGGGCAAGCAGCACGTCCACGGGGCGCTGCGCCGGCTCGCCGAGGACGGCGTGACCGTCGTGCTGTCCAGCCACCGGATGGACGACCTGGAGTCGCTCTGCTCCGAGGTCACGATCCTCGCCACCGGGCGCGTCCGGTTCTCCGGCCCGCTGGGCGAGTTGGCCGCCGGGACCCGCGCGCTGGAGCACCGGCTGCTCACCTCCGACCTGCGCGCCGCCCGGCGGGTGGCCGCCGGGACGGCCGGGGTGGCGGTGCTGGACGGGGCCGGGGCGTGGCGCGGTACGGAGGCGCTGGTGGTGCGGGCGAACGGGCCCGCCGTCGAGCGGCTGGTGGACGGGTTGGTGCAGGAGGGCGTAAGGGTGCGCGAGGTCGCGCCCGTGGTGTCGCCGCTGGAGGCCGCGTACCTCGCCCTCACCGAGGAGCAGCAGGAGGACGGGCGATGAGCACGGTCACGGCCGGGAAGGCGGCGGCCGGTGCGGCCGCGGGGGCCGGGGCGCGCCGGGTGCCGGTGGGCCGGGTGTACCGCTTCGAGCTGGTGAAGCTCGTCTCGCAGTGGCGGATCCGCCTGCTGGTGCTGGCCTGTTGGGCGCTGCCCGGGCTGTTCGTGGCCGCCGTCGCCCAGCAGGGCACGCTGCCCTCCGACACCCTGTTCGGCCGCTGGATGCACGCCACGGGCTGGGCCGGCCCGCTGGTGCTGCTGGGCTTCGCGGGTTCCTGGGCGCTGCCGCTGCTGACCTCGGTGGTCGCGGGCGACGTGTTCGCCGCCGAGGACCGGCTCGGCACCTGGCGGCACCTGCTGGTGGCGGTCCGTTCGCCGGGCCGGATCTTCCTCGCCAAGACCCTGGCGAGCGCCACCGTGATCGTCCTGCTGGTGGCCGGACTGGTGGCCTCCAGCACGGCGGGCGGGCTCGCGGCGGTCGGCGACCGGCCGTTGGTCGGCGTCGACGGCCACCTGCTGGCACCGTCCGACGCGGCCGCGGGCGTCCTGCTGGCCTGGACCGCCGCGCTGGCGCCGACGATGGCGTTGGCCTCGCTCGGCCTGCTCGGCTCGGTCGTGCTGGGCCGCTCCCCGATGGGCCTGCTCGTCCCCGCCCTGGCCGCGGTCGCGATGCAGCTCGCCCAGGCGCTGCCCCTGCCGGTGCCGCTGCGGCTGGCCCTGCCCGGCTACGCCTTCGTCTCCTGGAACGGGCTGTTCGCCGATCCGAGCCGGCTGCCGGAGCTGCTGATCGCGGTCGCGGTCAGCCTGCTCTGGGCCGTGGTGGCGACCGCCACGGCCCACCGGCTGTTCGTCCGGCGGGACTTCACCAACGGCAGCGAGGACGGCGAGAAGCGCCGCGCGCTCACCCACGGGGTGCTGCCGCTGGCCGTGCTGCTCGCGCTGACCACCGGGGTGGTCGCGGCGGCCGCGCCCTCGACCGGCTCGGGGATCAGCCGGGCGAAGGTGCAGCGGACGGTCTCCACCGTGTTCGCCCACCTGTACCGGCTGCAGACCGAGCAGCTGCACCGCCCCGCCGTCACCGAGGCCGACCTGCGGGTGGCCGCGGACTGCAACCGGGGCGACGGCCAGGTCGAGCCGGAGGGCCCCGGCAACGACTGGCGCTGCGTGGTCACCTGGCACCTGCCCGGCACCGAGGCCCCCGGCACCGCGATCTACCAGCTGGACGTCGCCTCGGACGGCCGGGTGATGGCCGACGGCGACGGACCGAAGGAGGTCAACGGCTACTTCCTGGTCCACACCGGCACCGGGGACGCGCCGAACCCGCTCTGGCAGTTCGACGGCCAGATCGACCTGCTCGACTCCTCGACGGACTGAGCGCACCGCCCGGCAGCACCCGCACCACCCCGCAGCGCCCGTACCGCCCAGAAGCACCCGTACCGCCCGCACCACCCGCACCACCCGCAGCGAAGAGACCGGAATCAACGCAGCGCACTCACCACGAAGGGCTGACGCCATGCAGGTAACGCGTCGTCGACGAATCCAGCGGGAGCACCCGGTGCTCCTCGGCCGCCGGGTCGGCCGCCGGGCCACCCTGGCCACGGCGTGCATCACGGCGGCGGCCGTGGCCACGGGCACCGCTTTCGCGACCACCCACCAGTTCGGCACCGACCAGGTCGGCCAGGTCACCGCCGACGGCCAGGTGATCTCCAGCGACCAGTACATCGCCCCGTACGGTGACCGCCTGGTCATCGACAACGGCAAACTGATGGGCTCCCGGGTCAGCCCGGACGGCACCCACCTGGCCGCCTCGCTGGCCGACGGCGACGCCTCGCTGGTCGTGGTGGACCTCAGGACCGGCAAGGTGCAGCAGCGCGCCGGCAAGGCCAAGACCGCCGACCTGCACCTGACCGACGGCTCGGTCGGCCAGGAGGCCCCGGTCTACTCGCCGGACGGCAAGCAGCTGTGGCTCGGCCAGCTGGACGGCTACACCAGGTTCACCGTGCAGGCCGACGGCTCGCTGGCCGACCCGGTGCGGATCGCCATCCCGGCCGACGGCACCAAGCACGCGCTGGCCTCCGGCGCGGTGTTCTCGGCCGACGGCTCGACGGTGTACGCGGCCGTCAACGGCCAGAACCGGGTGGTCGAGATCAACGCGGCCACCGGCGCGCTCGGCCGGAGCTGGACGACCGGCAACGCGCCGCGCGGCATCGTGCAGGTCGAGCGGAAGCTGTACGTCAGCAACGAGGGCGGCCGCGCCGCCACCGCCGACGACGACACGCTGAACTCCTACGGCACCCAGGTGCCGGCCGACCCGGACACCGGCGCCACCACCACGGGCACCGTCAGCGTGATCGACTTGGCGAACCCCTCCGCCGCCGTCGGGTCCATCGAGGTCGGCCTGCACCCGACCGCCGTGTACGCCAAGGGCGGGACGGTCTTCGTCGCGGACACCTCCTCCGACCAGGTGTCCGTGATCGACGCGGCGCGGGGCAAGGTGGTGCAGCGCATCTCCACCAAGCCCTGGCCGGAGGCCGCGGTGGGCTACGAGCCCACCGCGATCGCGCTCACCGACGACGGGCGCCTGCTGGTCACCCTCGGCCGGGCCGACGCGGTGGCCGTCTACCGCTTCACCAGTGCCCAGGAGCCGGTGAGCTACGTCGGCCTGCTGCCCACCGACTACTTCCCGGCGGAGGTCACCACCGTCGGCTCCAAGGTGGTCGTCTCCAACACCCGCGGCATCGACGCGCGCCGCCCCAACTCCACCGGCGCCCACAACACCCACGACACCACCTCCAGCCTGACGCAGTTCACCCTGCCCTCCGACCAGGAGATCCGCTCCCGGACGGACCAGGTCTTCCGGCAGAACGGCTGGACCAAGGGCGCCGTCCGGACGGCGGACGGGCACCGGGCGAAGCCCGTCGCCGTGCCGGCCCGGATCGGCGACCCGTCGACGATCAAGCACGTCTTCCTGATCGTCAAGGAGAACCGGACCTACGACCAGGTCTTCGGCGACATCGGCAAGGGCAACGGCGACCCGAAGCTGGCCCAGTTCGGCGCCAACGTCACGCCCAACCAGCAGGCGCTGGCCAAGCAGTTCGGGCTCTACGACAACACCTACGACATCGGCACCAACTCCGCCGAGGGCCACAACTGGCTGATGCAGGCGGACAATCCGGAGTACACCGAGTCCTCGGCCGGGGAGTACGAGCGCAGTTACGACACCGAGGACGACGCCCTGGGCCACCAGCGCTCGGGCTTCCTGTGGACCGGCGCCCAGGCGGCCGGCCAGGACGTGCGCGACTTCGGCGAGTTCCACCAGTTCCTCACCAAGCCCGACGGCGCGACCTGGCAGAACCTGTACTGCGACTCCAGGAACATGGCCGCGACGGGCGACGACACCGCCTACCCGCTCAACTCCTCCTCGCCGATCCCCTCGCTCAACGACGTGTCGGTGCCCGGCTTCCCGAGGTTCGACACCGACGTCCCGGACGTCTACCGCTACCAGATCTGGAAGCAGGACTTCGAGCAGAACGGCCCGGCGGCCCTCAACATGCTGTGGCTGTCCAGCGACCACACCGGCGGTCCGGCCAGCCCGGCCGCGCAGGTCGCCGACAACGACCTCGCGGTCGGCAGGATCGTCCAGGAGATCTCGCACAGCGAGTACTGGAAGGACACCGCGATCTTCGTGGTCGAGGACGACTCCCAGGCCGGCCTCGACCACGTCGACGGCCACCGCGCCCCGATCCAGATCATCAGCCCCTGGGCGCAGCACGGCACCGTCGACAGCCGCTACTACTCGCAGATCACCATGGTCCGCACCATCGAGCAGATCCTCGGGATCCACCCGATGAACCAGAAGGACAGCGCGGCCAGCCCGATGACCACCGCGTTCACCGACAAGCCGGACCTCACCCCGTTCGACGCGGTGCCCAACCGCACCTCGCTGACCGACGGCCTCAAGACCCCGCCGTCCTGCGGCGTCGACGTGCCGGGTGCCCCGGACGCGAGCGCGGCGGCGGCGCCGGTGACCGTCGCCCCGCCGGCGGCCGAGCGGCAGGTCGCGGCCCAGTGGGAGGACTGGAAGTCCAAGCAGCAGCTGACCGGCCCGAACGCGGCGCCGGACCGGTCCAACCCGGCCCAGATGAACCACCTGACCTGGTACCAGACGCACAACTGGCGGACCCCGTACCCGGGCGAGGACGCGATCCACGCCCCGAACGACGTCCCCGGCGCCTACCTCCCCGCTGCGGAGAACGACGGCTGACGCCCTCGGCCGACGCCCCTGAGCGGGCCCCGGCCCGGCCTCACCGCCGGCCCGGGGCCCGCCCTGGCGTGGCTACACGACGATGACCCGGCGCCCGCGGGTGTGTCCGGCGTGGCTGTCGGCGTGCGCGGCGGCGGCGCCGGCCCGGGTGAGCGGGTAGGCGGTGTCGACGGGGATGTGCAGCCGGCCCCGGGCGATCAGCTCGGCGGCCTCGGCGAGTGCCGCCGGGACGCTCCCCGCCGTGCCGGAGAACCGGACCCCGAGCCCGGGCGCGGCGAGATCGGCGATGGAGACCACCGTCCCCGGATCCCCGGTCAGTTCGACGAGCTCGCGGATCACACCGTTGCCGGCCAGGTCCAGGGCGGCGTCGACCCGGCCGAGCCCGCGCACCCGCTCCACCCAGCCCTCGCCGTACGTGGTGGCCAGCGCGCCCAGGCCGCGCAGGTAGTCCAGGTTCGCCGCCCCGCCGGTGCCGATCACCGTGATGCCGCGGTCACGGGCGATCTGGAGCACCGCCGAACCGACGCCCCCGGACGCACCGCTGACCAGCAGCGTCTGCCCCGGTCGCACCCCGACCTCGCGCAGGACGCGCAGCGCGGTCTCCACCACGGAGGGGTACCCCGCCGCCTCCTCGAAGCCCAGCCCCTCCGGCATCGTCGCCCAGGCGGACAGCACGGCGAACTCGGCGTAGGTGTCGGCCCCTTCGCCGAACACGTGGTCACCGACCTCGACCCCCTCGACCCCGGCCCCGACCTGGTCCACCACCCCGGCGGCGTCCAGCCCGACCCCGGCGGGCAGTTCGACCGGATGGGCCCCCAGCACCTGGCCCTCCCGGAGCCGCCAGTCGACGGGGTTCACGCCCGCCGCCCGTACGGCGATCCGGATCCGGCCGGGGCCTGCCTGCGGCCGTGGGGCGTCCACGAGGCGCAGGACCTCCGGGCCGCCGAACTCGGTGTAGCTCACCTTCTGCATGGTCTCCATGCGGCCGACCGTAGCACTATCGGTTAGTGTTTTGATGCTGTTCCGTTTTCATAGCTGATAGCATCACGGACATGACCGAGCCGACCGGAACCACCGTCACCACCGGGGCCACCAGAACCACCGCGACGACCGAGCCGACCGGCCGCCGCGAGCGGAAGAAGGCCGCGACCCGCCGGAAGATCGCCGACACCGCCCTGCGGCTCTTCCTGGAGCACGGCTACGACGCGGTGGGCATCCGCGAGGTGGCCGCCGAGGCCGACGTCGCCGTCACCACGGTCTTCTCCCACTTCGCCGCCAAGGAGGCCCTGGTCTTCGAACAGGACGAGGACTTCGAACAGCGCCTCGTCCGGGCCGCCACCGACCGGACCCCCGAGGAACCGCTGATCCCCGCACTGCGCCACGAGATCCACGCCATGGTGCGGCACTGCACCGCCGACGGCGCCGCTCCCATCTGGCGCCTGATCGACTCCTCGCCCGCCCTGCGCGCCTACGAGGAGTCGATGCGGCTGCGCCACGCCGAAGCCCTCGCCGCGGCCATCACCGCCCTGCCCGACCAGCCCCGCACCCCGACCGCCTGCCGGGCCGTCGCCCGCTTCGTGATCGACGCCTTCTCCCTGGCCCGGGACGCGGCCGACCCGGCGGCCACGGTGGACGAGGTCTTCGCGATGGTCGAGGCCGCCTGGGCCGCGTGACCCGCGCTGGTCCCCGCAGTCCGGTGGCCGACGGCCGGCGGGCAGGCTCCTGACCAGCTCGCCGTCGCCGATGCAGTGCCCGAGCTCGCCCTCCGACGGGGAGTGGCGGGACCTCACTCCATGCCGACGCCTCCACCACCCCGCGCATCTCCCGGCAGGACGGCACGCCCCACCCGCACCGCAGCCCGGCCGCCGCCGACCCGGCCGACCACGTCCGCGCCGTCACCGCGACCGGACTCGCCCGCGCCAGCCGCTCGGCCGGCCGGTCCCACCGGCTCCACCGTCCACGGGACGTTCCCCGGGGCGGCCGTCAGGCCCAGAGTTCCCGGAGGGCGGTGTTGACGGCCTCGGGCTGCTGGGTGTGGGGGTAGTAGCCGGGCACCCGGAGGAGGCGGCTGCCGAGGGATTCGGTGAGGGCCTCGGCCACGGCGATGAGGGGGAGCCCGACGTGTCGGCGGTACGCGGGCGGGGCGTCCTCCCAGGTGCCGCAGATCACCAGGATCGGCACGGCGGCGGCGCGGACCGCCGCGACGGGGATCTCCGCCTCCCAGACGGGCCGTTCCCGCATGGAGGTGGCGACGGCGCGCAGGCGGCGTGGGGTGGGCTCCGGCACGGCCAGCCCCATTCCTGCGGTGGAGGCCCGCAGGTACTGCTCGGGCGTGATGCCCGCCGGGATGCCCGGGGCGCCGTCGCGCACCCGGTCGAGGAGTTCGGCGACGACCGGGTGGTGCGCGGCGGCGGTGAAGGCGGAGGGCTGGATCAGGCCGAGCGAGCGGACCAGGTCGGGACGGTGCGCGGCGGCGAGCAGCGCGGCGACGGCGCCGTTGCCGTGCGCCACCAGGTGGGCGCCGCCAGGCCCTGGGCCGGCAGCCTCGGCGTCGAGGACCGCCACGACGTCCGCGGCGTCGGCCTCGAAGTCGCTGCGCGCGGTGTCGGGGCTGTCGCCGTAGCCCCGGCGGTCCAGCAGCAGCAGCCGGCGGTCGTCCGCGAGGGGCCGCTGCCCGGCGAACCCGTACTCGGGGTCGCTGCCCCAGGTGAAGATGCTGTGGACGAACACGGCGGGGGCGGCGCCAGGGGCCGCCGGGGCCGGATCGCGGTCGTCCCACACGGTCACGTGCACGGTCATGGTCGCCTCCCCGAACTGACGGGACATCAACTCCCCCGAGACTAGCGAAGCGGGACCCCGCGGCGGCGGGCCCAGGTGGAGAGGGCGGAAAAGGCGTTGTCGGGCCGGGCCCCGGCGGGGGAGACTCCGGACCGTGGACATGGGGATCTCCGGTTTCGAGCCGTCCTTCCTGATCGGGATCGAGGCGGTGCGGCAGGCGCACGGCCCGCGCCTCGCCGCGCTCGCGGGCAGGCGACTGACGGGCTTCGCCGTCGTGCGCTTCGCCGAGGACGGAGAGTGGTTCGCCGACTGCCCGGTGGTGCTGGACTTCGACGGTGTCCGGGTGGAGGTCTGCCACCGGTACCTCGACGGACTGTCCATCGGCTGGGGCACGATCGACACCGGGGCCCACATCGTCAACTGGGAGTGGTTCGAGTTCTCGCCCGAGTGGTCCCGTGACGACGAGGTCCTGGAGCCGTTCGTGGGGCGGGAACTGCGCGAGGTCCGGCTGCTGGAGTGGCGGCCGGCGGGGCCCGATGTGGCGTACGGGACGGTGGCGGTGGAGTTCGACTTCGGCGGCGACGTCCTGCGGATCGTCAACGGGCTGGACGAGAACCACCTGGAGGTCGGCGCGGCCCATCCGGACTACGTCCGGTGCGAGTTGGGCGGCTGATCCGTCGGGCGGCCGGCGAGGGAGAACCTGACCTTGGGGCGGCCCAGGGCCCCGGCCCGGTGGTAGAAGCGGATGGCGTCGGTGTTCCAGTCGGGCGTCTGCCACTGCACCTGCGCGGTGCCCAGCTCTGCGGCCGCTTCCCGTACGGCGTCGAGCAGGGCGCGCCCCTACCCTCCGCCCCGGTGTGCCTCGGTGACGAACAGGCAGTCCAGGTGGACGTAGTCGGCGGCCTGCCAGGTGGAGAACTCCCGGGAGTAGCTCGCGTAGCCGGTCAGCTCACCGCCGTGGTCGACCACCAGGCACCAGGCCCTCGGCGGTGCGGCGAACAGTGCGGGCTCCAGCCGGGCGGCGAGGTCGGCGGGTACCGGCTCGGCCTCCTCGTACGCGGCGTGGTCGGCGCACAGGCGGGCGAGCGCGGGCAGGTCGGCCGGGGTGGCCGGGCGGATGGTGCCGCCCGGCCGCGCGGTGGCGCTCAGCATGCGCAGGAGATGCCCGAGCGCGGGGCGGTCAGGTCGTCGACGGGGCGGCTCTCGGGGCCGGCGGCGGTGTCGTACCCGAAGCCCTCGCGGACCCAGTACTCGAAGCCGCCGAGCATCTCCTTGACGGGGTGGCCGAGGCGGGCGAAGGCCAGGGCCGCCCGGGTGGCGCCGTTGCAGCCGGGGCCCCAGCAGTAGGTGACCACGGTCTGGGTGGCCGGGTCGATCAACTGCGGTGCCAGTTCGGCGATCCGCGCGGTGGGGATGTGCACGGCACCGGGGATGTGGCCCTGGTTCCAGGCGGCCTCGCTGCGGGTGTCGACCACCACCACGCCGGACACTCCGGAGGCCAGGTCGGCGTGGACGTCGGAGACGTCCGCCTCGAAGGCGAGCCGGGCGGCGTAGTGGGCGGCGGCCTCGGCCGGGGTGGCGGCGGGCACGGTCAGGACGGCACTGGCGGACATGGGTTCCTCGGGTTCCTGCTGGTCGGACGGGGTTCCGGTGTGCCGTCGCGGCTCTCCCGGTCGGGCACGGCTCCATCCTCCGGCCCCGGGTGCCGTCCCCACGAGTGGCGTGAACGCCTGGCATCGCCAAGATCCCGCCAGGTGCCGTCGGCCCGCCGGGAGAGGATGGCGACATGACGATCACACCCACGCCGGTGGCCAGCTACCCGATCCCGAACGGGAGCAACGCCAGGGCCTCCGTCGACCCGACCGGTCCCGTCCCCCGCCTGGAGGTCCTCGACGGCACCTCGCTGCGCCTCTACGACCTGCGGGAGCAGGCGGAACTGACGGCCGAGTTCCCGGCCCCGGCCCCCGAATGGTGGGCTCCGGTGTGGACGGCTCCCGACCTCTCCTCCGCCGTCTTCGGCACCGGGGCCGGGTACGTCGCGGTCGGCCGGGACGGCACGGAGCTCTGGCGGCAGCCGTACGGCAGCTGGCGGGTGGACCGCTGGGGGTACGTCGCGTTCACGGGGACCGGGCCCGGCCGGGAGCTCCGGACCTGGCTGCGGCTGCCGTCCGGGCTGCCCGACGCCACCGTCTTCCTGACCCTGGACGCCGAGGGTCGGGAGCTGGCCCGCAGCGTGCTCCCGTGCGGCGGCTACGAGCGGTTCGTGAGCCTGCTCCTGGACGAGCACGGCGAGGTCACCGGGGTGAGCGTGTCCGGCGGCTCCGGGCCGAACGCCCGCTACCGGGTGCGCCGGGAGTCCGGCGTCCTCGTCCTGGGCGAGCCGCTGTCGCAGGACGGGGGCCCCGGGCTCCCGGCGGGCCGCGACTACCTGGACGCGGACTCCGGCAACACCCGCTGCATGACCGTCGACCCGAGGGGCCGGGACGTCAGCTGGCACGCCGTGCCCTCCTACGAGGTCACCGCCACGCTGCGGCTGAGCGACTTCCCGGCCCCCGGCACCGGTGACTGCTCGGTTCACAACGATCCGTACATCTCCTCCTGGTGCGGTTTCGTGGACGACTCCACCGCGCTGGTGACGCTGCACAACAGCTACCAGGAGGGCGCGGTGCTGCTCTTCGGCGAGGAGCGGTGGCGCGAGCACAGCCACTGGCTCGCCGACCCCGCCACCGGCACCCTGCACGGCCGCGTCGAGTACCCGATGCCCGAGGTCGACGAGGTGTTCCCGCTCGGTGACGGCACCTGGATCACCAAGGACTGGAACACCTACCACCGCTGGCGGCGCTGACCATCCCCGATGGTCAGCGGTCGGGCAGGGCGGCCAGCAGGCGGTCGATCTCCTCGGGGGAGTTGTAGGCGTGCAGGCTGACCCGGACCGAGGTGTCGGTCTCGCCGGCGCGGCCCTGGCAGTGGCCGTCGGCCCGGACCATCAGGCCGTGGCTGGCGAGGACGAAGCCGAGGTCGTTGGAGGGGATCGCGCGGTGCCGGAAGGTGACGATGGCCTCGCGGCGCTGCACCGGGGAGTCGGCGGCCAGGCTCTGTTCGCAGCCGAGGACCCGGTAGGCGTCGGAGCCGCGCAGGCCGTCGGTGAGGCGGCCGGCCAGGGCGGTGGTCCAGCGCTGGATGCGGTCGGTGCCGGCGGCGTCGAGCCAGTCCAGGGCGGCCTCCAGGCCGGCGATCCCGCAGGTGTTGGGGGTGCCGCTCCAGCCGCCGGGGCGGAACTCCGGGCCGCGGGTGTTGCGGGCCCAGACGGCGCCGGTGCCGGGCAGGGCGAGCGCCTTGTGGCCGGAGAAGACCACGAAGTCGACGTCGAGGCGGCCGACGTCCACCGGCAGGTGGCCGACGCTCTGCGCCGCGTCCAGGCAGATCGGCACGTCGGGGCCGACGGCGGCCCGGATCCGGTGCACGTTCATGTCGGCGCCGTACACGTGGTGGACGTGGGTGGCGGCGACGAACGCCGTCCGCTCGGTGACGAGTCCGGGCAGCGCCCGGTGGTCGTAGTCGTGCGAGGCCGGGTCGTACGGGAGTTCGCGGACCCGGACGCGCACGCCGCGTTCGGCGAGCAGCTGCTGCGCCTCCAGCCAGGGCAGGGCGTTGGCCTGGTGGTCGGCGAAGGGCACGATGATCTCGTCGCCGTCCCGCAGGTGCCGGGGGAGCCAGTCCCTTGCCACTGTGCGCAGTCCCTCGGTGGTGCCGCTGACGAAGTGCACCCCGGAGGGCTGCCCGGGCGCCGGGTCGCCGAGGAAGGTGGCGACCCGGGTGCGGGTGCGTTCGACCAGCGCGGTGGTGGCGTTGGCCCAGGTGTAGGTGCCGCGTCCGGCGTTGGCGTTGGCGGTGGTGAGGTAGTGGTGGACGGCGTCCAGTACCGCCCGCGGCTTCTGGGCGGTGGCCGCGCTGTCCAGGTAGGCCTGTTCGGGGGCGCCGGTGATGATCGGGAACTGCTCCCGCAACTCCCGGTGCCAGCCGTCCAGTTCGTCGAGGGTGCTCATGCGTGGCCTCCGCTCAGTCCCGGACCAGCGGCGCGCCCGCGTCGCGCCAGCCGATGATGCCGCCCGCCAGGCTGCGGGCGTCCTGGTGCCCCATCCGGGTGAGCAGCGCGGCGTACCGGACCGACTTCTCGCCGACCGGACAGGCCAGCAGGACGGGCTGGCGGGTGCCGAACGGCAGGCCGCCGTGCAGGAGTTCGTCGAACAGCTCGTCGACGATGTTGACCGAGCCCTCGATGTGCAGCGCGGCGTAGGCGAAGGGGCCGCGCAGGTCGATCACCAGCGGGCGCTCCTCGGCGATCCACTTGCGGGCGGCGTCCACGTCGACGGCCCGGGCGGCGGCCAGTTCGGCCTCGGTCAGGGTGCCGACCGAGTTCGGCCGGGCGGGCCGGTCGAACAGTTCGGGCCGGCGGTCGCGGACGTAGCCGAGGTAGCTCTCGACCCGGTCGCAGACGATGAACACGGCCGTCCGGCGCTCCTCGGTGTCCGCCAACTCGGCGTCCAGGGCGCGGAGGTGGCGCAGCGCGCCGTAGTAGGCGCCGCCGCCGGTCGGGCCGGCCAGCAGGCCGCAGCGGCGGATCAGGGTGAGCATGCCGTCGATGGCCTGCTCCGCCGTCACCGAGGCGATGCTGTCGTAGGTGTCGGGGTCGAACAGGCCGACCTCGTGCACCTCGTCGATGGTGCGGATGCCGGGGGATGAAGTCGGACTTGTGGGCGACCAGTCCGAGCACCTCGACCGCCGGGTTGTGGGCGCGCAGCACGGTCGCCACGCCGGTGGAGGAGCCGGCGGTGCCGACGCAGGCGACGAAGACGTCCGGGGCGCGGCCGTCGAGGTCGCGGACGATCTCCGGCCCGGTGCCGGTGAGGTGGGCGTCGACGTTGAGCGGGTTGAAGTACTGGTCGGTGTGCAGGTGGCCGGATCCGGCCGTGGAGAGCATCCGGTGGATGCGGGTGAGCGGGTCGTCGGTGTCGGTGGGGTCGAGGCACTCGGCGCGGCCGGGCAGTTCCTCGATCTCGGCGCCGAGCAGCAGCAGGAGGTCCTTGATCTCGGGGACCTTCATCCGGTTGGTGACGCTCTTGAACGGCAGTCCGTGCATGCCGGCGATCAGCGCGAGCGCCTTGGCGGTGTTGCCGCTGGAGAGTTCCACGACGGTGTCGCCGCAGGCGACGGCCGCGGGGAGCGCCTCGCGGATCATGTTCCAGGCGGCGCGGTCCTTGACCGAGCCGAAGGGGTTGAGCAGTTCGAGCTTGGCGTACAGGTCGATGGAGCGCAGGCCGGTCACCGCCGGGTCGATCCGGACCAGCGGGGTGTCGCCGATCGCGTCGGTGATGCTGTCGTACCTCATCCGCGTGCGTCCCCCTGGGGTGTCGCGGCCCCCGCGGCGTCGAGGGGCCAGTACTGCTCGTCGAGGCGCCAGTGCCAGGCGCCGTCCTGCCGGTAGGCGGCGACCTTGCGCGCGACGGGCTGCCGGATGGGCCCGCCGGCGTTGAAGTCCATCAGGTAGCCCGCGGTGTTGGCGAAGGCGAGCAGGTCGCCGGGGGCGGGGAGGCGGGGGAGGTGGACCACCCGACGGGTGATCAGGTCCGCCTCCAGGCAGAGGTTGCCGAGCAGGTGGACGCCCACCGGGCCGTCCGGGCCGTCCGGGCCGTCCGAGCCGTCCGAGCCGTCCGAGCCGTCCGAGCCGTCCGACGGAACGGGCCCGCCGGCGCGGGGGATCAGCACCGGGTCCATCAGCACCCCGTGGTCCTCCAACCCGGCGTCCCGGGCGTTCAGTTCCAGCCGTACCAGCCGGGGGCCGTCCGGGCCGTCCGGCCCCCGCCGCACCTCCAGGACGCGGGCGAGGGTGGCCCCGCACTGGTCGACCAGGGCCCGGCCGGGTTCGACGGCCAGGTCGTACATGTTCTCCAGCAGCAGGGTGGCCAGCGGTCGGCCGAGGGTGGGCGCGGGGTGGGAGAGCAGCTCGTCCAGGTAGGCCTCGGCGGCGACCGGGCGGTGCGCCGGGTACAGGCCCAGCGCGCCGCGCAGGGTGCCGGACTCGTTGCGCAGCCCGTAGCCGTGCCCCTGCCAGGTGAGCGCGGGCCGCCGGCCCAGGACGGCGTCGGTCAGTTCGGTGGTGTACCGCTCCCACTGGGCGGCGTCGGCCAGGTAGTTGACGCCGAAGCCGCCGCCGATGTCGATGGTGCGGGGGTGCAGGCCGCGGCGGTGGCAGTCGTCCATGATCCGGATGCAGGCTTCCAGGGCGACGGCCTTCTCGGTGATGCCGGTGGTGTCCAAGTGGTAGGCGACACCGGTGAGTTCGACGGTGTCGCGGTGGCGTTCGAGGGTGTCCAGCAGTTCGTCGAGCTGGTCGGTCGGGACGCCGAAGCGGCTCGGCCGGGTGAGGACGGTGACGCCGGGCGAGCGGAAGCCGGAGAGCCGGGGCATCACGGGCACCCGGGGGAGGGCGTGCTTGCGCACCAGGTCGGCCAGTTCGTCGAGTTCGGCCAGGGAGTCCAGGTGGACGGTGGCGCCGGTGCGGGCGGCCAGCCAGAGGAACTCGCGGTTCTTCGGGCCGGTGGCCGTGATCCGCTCGGGGGCGAGGCCGGCGCCGAGGGCGTGTTGGAGCTCGCCGAGGGAGGCGGCGTCGAGCCCGGCGTCGAGTCCGGCGCCCGGCCCGGTGTCGGTGGCGGCGAGCCGCCGGACCAGGGCGCTGGAGCGGTTGGCCTTGTGGGCGAAGTAGATCCGCCCGGTGAGGCGGTGCTTGCGGTAGACGGACCGGAAGCGGGCCAGGTTGTCGGCGAGTTGTTCGGGCAGCAGCAAGTTGAGTGGTGACCCGAGCGCGTCGACCAGGGTGTGCAGGAGGTCGGTGGTGTCCAGGAGGGATCGGAGCCGGGGCTCCAGCCGTGGTTCCAGGTACAGCGGTGAGGGCCGCATGGCGTTCAGCTTCCCGTCGGTGGTCCGGGGTGAGGGGCACACGGCACGCCGACGGGCTGCCCCGGCCGGTCGACGACCGAGGGAAACGGTAACTGTTTTCAGTTTGAATCAACAGCGATTTCTGTCACGCCATAGCAAAGACTGTGCCAATACGAACGCACTCAATCCGTTTGTGACAAAAGGGAGTTGGGCCCGGGGTCAATTCCGGTCAGCGCAGCGCCACCAGGACGGAGCTGGCGCCGTACTGCCAGACGGACCCGGCCTGGCGGAAGCCCGCCAGTCGCAGCAGTCCGGCGTGCTGGGCGGCGGACAGGCCGTTGCCGTCGCCCTCGCTGGGCGGCAGCTGCCGCTCGCGGGCCGCCAGCAGGTCGGCGAACTCGGGGATCCGCCGGGCGGCGTCCCACCACTGCGACCAGTCCTCGGCGCCGCCCACGCCCCGGCGCTGGGAGCGGCGCCGGCCGATCGCCAGCGCGAGCTCGGCGAGGGAGGGCTCCTCGGGGATCAGGTGGTCGCCGTTGACCAGGACGGCGCCGGGCCGCAGTGCGCCCGCGAGGTCCCGGTAGATCCGGAGCAGTGCCTCCGGCGGCGGGTAGTGCAGGGCGGTGGAGGAGAGCACGGCGTCCAGCGGACGGTCGAGCCCGAGGTCCTCGATCCAGCCGGGCCGCCCGATCAGGGTCTCCACCCAGCGGGTCACCCGGGGGTGTCCGGCCCGGCCGAGCGCGAGCAGCAGCGGGTCGATGTCGACGGCGATGACCTCGGCGTGCGGCAGCCGGTCGGCGACCCGCGCGGACAGCGAGCCGGGACCGCTGCCGAGGTCCGCGATCAGCGGCCGGGCGCGGTGGCCGACGACCTGCTCCACCACGTCCACCATGACGGTGAACCGCTCCTCGCGCCCCACCGCGTACCGCTCCTGCTGGCGCTCCCAGCGTTCCAGCCAGGCCCCGGCCAGGGTCGCGTCCACCGGCATGCCGACTCCCGCTGTGTCCGTGCGCATTCGAGCTCCCCGTTCGATTGCCAATGTGTGTCATGTCCATAGGGATTGGCAACGGAACCGGCCGGTGCGATCCACTGCCTGCACCGTAATGATATCCGTTTTCATCTGAGGCTCGTGCGACCACGGGTACCCATGAAACGCCCGGACCGAGCGGGGCGGGCCGAGCAGACCGGGCCGGGGCGGGCGCAGCAGTGCCCGCCCCGCCCCGGTTCCGGTCGCCTACCGCCCGGCGGACTGGTCCGCGACGGCGCGCACGGCCGCGCCGGCCCAGGCGCGGTTGCCGAGCAGGGTCTTGACGTCGGAGGCGAGCCCGTTGTCGGGGTTCACCCGGAAGCCCAGCTCGTACAGGGTGTTCTTGTCCCAGTTGGTGGTGAGCAGCCGGATCGGGACGTCCCCGGGGTGGGCCTGGAGCGCGAGCTTGAGCTCGGCGACCACCTCGGGCGTGATCCGGGAGGCCGGGACGGTGATCTGGACCGGCGGCTTGGTGCCGAGCTCGGCGGAGGAGACGTCCAGGGTGGCGATCTCCTGGCCGAAGATGCTCAGCGAGCCGTCGCGCTCGTTGAGGCGGCCGCGGACCGAGATGACGTTGTCCTCGATCATCTGCTCGGCCATCAGGTTGTAGGTGGCCGGGAAGAACAGCACCTCGACCGAGCCGTCGCGGTCGGAGAGCGTGATGATCGCCCAGGCGTTGCCCGCCTTGTTGATCCGCCGGTCCACGCCGGTGATCAGCCCGGAGAGCCGGACCTCGCCCTCGGAGCGGCCGGAGCCGAGGAGTTCGGCGATCGAGGTGTCGCGGTTCTGGGAGAGGATGTGCTCGGCGCCGTCCAGCGGGTGGCTGGAGACGTACAGGCCGAGCATCTCCCGTTCCAGGGCGAGGAGTTGGCGTCGGGGCCACTCGTTCTCGGTGAGCTGGAAGTCCAGCCCGATGGCGGGTGCCCCGTCGCCGCTGTCCAGGGCGCCGAACAGGTCGTCCTGTCCGATGGCCTGCTGCTTCTTCACCCCGGTGACGGCGTCGATGGCGCTCTCGTGGACGCTGCTGAGCGAGAGCCGGGTGTGTCCGAGCGAGTCGAAGGCGCCGGCCTTGATCAGCGAGTCGATGGTGCGCTTGTTGCAGACCACCAGCTCGACCTTGTCCAGGAAGTCGGCGAAGGAGGTGTACTTGCCCTTCTCGTCGCGGGTCCCGACCAGGGACTCGATCACCGGCACGCCCACGTTGCGCACGGCCTTGAGGCCGAAGCGGACGTCGCTGCCGACGGCGGTGAAGTCGACCACCGACTCGTTGACGTCGGGGGAGAGGATCTTGATGCCCATCTGCCGGCACTCGGCCAGGTAGACGGCCATCTTGTCCTTGTCGTCGGCGACCGAGGTGAGCAGCGCCGCCATGTACTCGGCCGGGTAGTTGGCCTTGAGGTAGGCGGTCTGGTACGAGACCAGGCCGTACGCGGCGGAGTGCGATTTGTTGAACGCGTAGCCGGCGAACGGGACCAGCACGTCCCACACCGCCTGGATCGCCTCGTCGGAGTAGCCGCGTTCCTTGCAGCCCGCGTGGAAGGGCACGAACTCCTTCTCCAGCACCTCCTTCTTCTTCTTGCCCATCGCGCGGCGCAGCAGGTCTGCCTGTCCGAGCGAGTAGCCGGCCAGCACCTGGGCGGCTCGCTGCACCTGCTCCTGGTAGACGATCAGGCCGTAGGTGGGGCCGAGGACGTCCTTGAGCGGTTCCTCCAGCTCGGGGTGGATCGGGATGATCTCCTGCTGGGCGTTCTTGCGCAGCGCGTAGTTGGTGTGCGAGTTCATGCCCATCGGGCCGGGCCGGTACAGCGCGGAGACGGCGGAGATGTCGGCGAACTCGGTGGGCTTCATCAGCTTGAGCAGGGCGCGCATGGGGCCGCCGTCGAGCTGGAACACGCCCAGGGTGTCGCCGCGGGCGAGCAGCTGGTATGTGGTGGGGTCGTCGATCGGGATCTTCTCGATGTCGACGTCGACGCCCCGGTTGGCCTTCACGATCTTGATGCAGTGGTCGATGATGCCCAGGTTCCGCAGACCCAGGAAGTCCATCTTGATCAGGCCCATGGCTTCGCACGACGGGTAGTCGAAGCCGGTGATGATCACGCCGTCCTTGTCCCGCATGTGCAGCGGGATCAGGTCGAGCAGCGGGGTCGAAGAGAGGATGACGGCCGCGGCGTGCACGCCGGTGCCGCGGATCAGGCCCTCGATGCCGCGCCCGGTGTCGATGATCTTCTTGACGTCGGGCTCGTTCTGGTACAGCGCCCGGATCTCGGTGCCCTCGTTGTACCGGGAGTGCTTCTCGTCGAACAGGTCGGCCAGCGGCACGCCCTTGCCCATGACGTCCGGCGGCATCGCCTTGGTGATCCGGTCGCCCATCGCGAACGGGTAGCCGAGGATGCGGTTGGCGTCCTTCACGGCCGCCTTGGCCTTGATGGTGCCGAAGGTGTTCACCTGGGCCGTGTACGCGGCGCCGTACTTCTCGGTCACGTAGCGGACCATCTGGTCGCGCTGGCGGTCGTCGAAGTCGATGTCGACGTCCGGGGGGTTGATGCGCTCGGGGTTGAGGAAGCGCTCGAACAGCAGGTCGTGCTCCAGCGGGTCCAGCTGGGTGATGCCGGTGAGGTAGGCGACCATCGAGCCGGCCGCCGAGCCACGGCCGGGGCCGACCGGGATGCCGTTGTCCCGGCCGTACTGGCAGATGTCGGCGACCACGAGGAAGTAGGCGTCGAACCCCATCGGGGTGATGACGCCCATCTCCAGCTCGATCCGGTCCAGCACCTCCTGGCTCGGGCTGTCGCCGTACCGGTGCTGGAGCCCGATCTCGATCTTCTTGCGCAGGTAGGAGGCCTGGGTCTCGCCCTCGGGCACGTCGAACTGGGGCATCCGGTCGACGTAGGTGAAGACCTCGTCGTACGACTCGATCCGCTCGGCGATCGCGAGGGTGTTGTCACAGGCCTCCGGCAGCTCGCGGAAGAGCTCGCGCATCTCCTCGGCGGTCTTCACGTAGTAGCCGGTGCCCTGGAACTTGAACCGGTTCGGGTCGTCCTTGTTCTTGCCCACGCCGACGCAGAGCAGGCTGTCGTGGGCGTCCGCCTGGTCGGCGGTCACGTAGTGCGAGTCGTTGGTGGCCAGCAGCGGGATGTTCAGGTCCTTGGCCAGGCGCAGCAGGTCCTCGCGGACGTCCTTCTCGATGGAGAGGCCGTGGTCCATCAGCTCCAGGAAGTAGTTCTCCTTGCCGAAGATGTCCTGGTAGGCGCCGGCTGCCTTGACCGCCTCGTCGTACTGGCCGAGCCGCAGCCGGGTCTGCACCTCGCCGGAGGGGCAGCCGGTGGTGGCGATGATGCCGGTCGCGTTGGCGGCGATCAGCTCGCGGTCCATCCGGGGCTTCATGTAGTAGCCCTCCATCGACGCGAGCGAGGAGAGCTTGAAGAGGTTCCGCAGGCCGGTGGCGTTCTGCGCCCACATGGTCATGTGGGTGTAGCGGCCGCCGCCGGAGACGTCCTTGCCGCCCTCGCCGTCGGCGCCGGTGGGGCGCTGGCCGCCGGGCGACCAGAACACCTGCTTCTTGAGGAAGCGGGAGGCCGGGGCGACGTACGCCTCGATGCCGATGATCGGCTTCACCCCGGTCTTGGCGGCGGCGTGGAAGAACTCGTAGGCGCCGAACATGTTGCCGTGGTCGCTCATCGCGATGGCGGGCATGCCCTGTCTCTCCGCCTCGGCGAACAGCTTTCCGTTCTTCGCCGCCCCGTCCAGCATCGAGTACTCGGTGTGGACGTGCAGGTGCGCGAAGCTGTCGGACACGGCGCTTTGCTCCTCGGTGGACCGGGGGTACGGAAGCCGTCCACGTTAGCGCCTCGGCGCTGGGGGTGCGGCATTCCGGGGGCGGGGGCGGCGGACCCTGACGAGATCCTCTCGTCGCCTTGACAAGACGCCTTGACAGACGCCTCGACGGACGCCTCGACGGACGCTCCCGCCGCCGGTGCGCGATCCGGCGGCGGGAGCGGCGGGGGCAGGCCGGGCGGTCAGGCGGTGGGGGTGGCCTCGGGGAGGGCGGGGATCTCGGTGACGCCGGCCAGCACGTGGGTCTGCGGGTGCCCGTCGAAGTCGGCCCGGTCGAGCTCCCCGGTCAGCACCCCGACGACCACGCCGGCCCCGGCGTTGCGGCCGGCCTCGACGTCGACCACGGTGTCCCCGGCGGTCAGCACCCGGCGGGTGTCGATCACCCCGGTCTTCTCCATCGCCCGGTGGATCATGTGCGGGGCCGGGCGGCCGCGCGGCACCTCGTCCGAGGTGACGACGGCGTCCAGGTTGCCGCCCTCGCCGGTGGACCAGCCGAGCGACTCCAGCAGCGGGTAGGCGACGTCGTCGCTGAACCCGGTGGTGAGCGCGACCTTGATGCCGCGGCGGCGCAGCTCGGCCAGCGCCTCCTCGACGCCCTCGATGGCCTGCGGGGGGTTGGCGCGGTAGGCCTCGCGCAGGAACTCCGCGAAGGCCGCGTAGCTCTCCTCGACCAGCTCCGGGGTGGGGGTGCCGCCGCCGATGCGGACCAGGGCGGCGATGGCCTCGCGCTTGTCGGTGCCCATCCAGGTCTGGAGGTCGGCCTCGGCGACGGCCACCCCGTTGCGTTCGACGGCGGTGCGCAGCGCGCGGTAGACGGCGCCGGACTCGTTGATGGTGGTACCGGCCATGTCCAGGGCGGCGAGCTCGATCACGGTGTTCAGTCCTCTTCGGTGCGGTAGCGGCCGATCACGGTTCGGCCTTCGACGGTGTTCTCGATGGTGAAGGTTGCCATCGCGGGCAGGTAGCGGTCGTCGGCGTCCTCCAGCGGCACGCCCCGGCCGGAGGTGGTGAGCCGGCGCACCCGCAGCAGCGGGTCCCCGGGGGCGATCCGCAGGAGCTCGGCGTCGCGCGGCCCGGCGGCGACGGCGTCGATGGTGTGCCGGGCGTGGTGCAGGTCGACCTCGCGGCGCAGCAGCTCCTGGTAGACCGAGCCGGTGTCCGGGTCGAAGTCGAACAGGACGCGGCCGACCTCGTGGACGAAGGTGGAGCGTTCGAGCATGGCCGGGACGCCGTCCAGCAGCCGCAGGCGGACGAGCTCGACCACCGGCTCGCCCTCGGCGAGGCCGAGCCGGGCGGCCGCCTCCGGGGCGGCCCGGCGGCGGGCCACCTCCAGGGTGTGCTGCCCGGGCTCGCGGCCGATGCTGCGGGCCCACTGGGTGAAGGACAGGAAGGTGCCGAAGGGCTGGGAGGGCGTGGTGCGGCGGGCGACGGGCGGTTTGCCGCGTCCGCCGACCAGGTTGCCCGCGGTCCGCAGCATGGCCAGGGCCTGGCGGACCGGGCCGCGGGAGGTGCCGAACTCGGCGCAGAGCTGCGACTCGCTGGGCACCGGCTCACCCTCGGGCCACTCGCCGGACTCGATGCGGCGCAGGAACTCCGCGCCGAGCCGTTGGTGGAGGGGGAGGTCCTCACTTGTCTTCACAAGTCGACTATGACACCCGGGGCCGGAACTTCTCAAGGCCGGTCCACCTGCAGATTCTTCTGTTCATCCAGGTTCTCCCGAAGATCGTCCGGCGGGTGAACAAGGGGTGACTTGTACATACATCTCTTGACTCCGGTGCGCGCCGGCCGCTTGGCTGGGTCCCATGAGCAGCAGCAGCGCATCCGCAACCACCCCCGCCGTCTCCCCCTCGCGCGACACCGCCGGCGCGCCCGGCCGCAGCGACGTGGTGATCGTCGGCGCCGGCATCGTCGGCCTGGCCCACGCCTTCGAGGCCCTCGGCAACGGACTGTCCGTCACCGTGGTGGAGCGCGACCGGCGGCCGGTCGGCGCCTCGATCCGCAACTTCGGCCACTGCTGCATCACCGCCCAGGACGGCGAACTGCTCGGCCTGGCCCGGCGCTCCCGCTCCGGCTGGCTGCGCGCCGCCGCGGCGGCCGGCTTCTGGGCCGAGGAGGCCGGCGCGCTGGTGGTGGCCCGGTCGGAGACCGAGGCGGCCGTGCTGGCCGAACTGCACGCCGAGCGCGGCGCGGACGCCGTACGGCTGCGCACCGCCGGGCAGACGGCCGAGGCGCTCGGCCGCGCGGGCGGCGAGGCCGGGGACCTGGTCGGCGGCGCGCTGCTGCCCGCCGACCTGCGGGTCAACCCGCGCGAGGCCGCGCCCGCGCTGGCCCGCTGGGTCGCCGAGCACCCGCGCGGCCGGGTGCTGTGGGGCACCGCCGTCACCGGCGTCGAGTCCGGCGCCGTGCACACCACCCGGGGCCCGGTGCACGGCGACCGGATCCTGGTCTGCGTCGGCCACGACCTCGACTACCTGTTCCCCGACATCGCCGAGGACCACGAGATCGAGCGCTGCCGCCTGAGCATGGCCCGGGCCGAGGCCCCGGCCGGGTTCCGCACCAACGCGGCGGTGCTGACCGCCACCTCGATGCTGCGCTACGACGCCTTCACCACCCAGCCGTCGGCCGCTCCGCTGCGCGCCGAGGTGCTCGGCCACAGCGCGGAGCTGCTGGGGATCGGCGCCAATGTGATGTTCACCCGGCTGCCGGACGGCACCGTGCTGGTCGGCGACTCGCACCACTACGACGCCACCACCCCGCCGTTCGTCGACGAGCGCACCCACGAGCTGCTGATCGCCGCCGTCGCCCGGGTGCTGGGCGTGCCGGACCTGCGGATCCTGGAGCGCTGGCAGGGCGTCTACGCCAGCAGTGCGCGCGGCCAGCTGCTGGTGCGCGACCTGGCCCCGGGGGTACGGGCGATATCCGTCACCTCGGGCGTCGGCATGACCCTCTCCTTCGGCCTGGCGGCCGCCACCTTCGACGGCACCCTGGCCGCGACCGCCTGAGCCCACGCGCCCGGACGGACGGGCCGGCGGCCCGCTCGTGGGGCGGAACGACGACCGGCCGGGCCCGCGACGGGCCCGGCCGGTGACGTGTCCGGACGAGTGCCCGGCGCGGGTCAGAACGCCGAGTGGGCGAACCAGTGCGCCAGCAGCTCCTCGTCCCCGGCGAGCTCGACCCCGGCCGCGGTGCGGTCCAGGCGCCCGTACAGGAGCAGCAGCAGCTCGGCGGCGCCCGCCCGGACGGTGGCGTCGGCGGCCGCGTCGGAGCCGTCGAGGTCGGATGCCTCCAGGCCGAAGCCGTCGGGGCGCAGCCGGACGAGCCAGTCGCCCTCGCCGTCGGTGCGGGTGAAGCGGATGGTCCGGTGGTCGGCGCGCAGCTCGGCCGTCCCGGGGGCGAAGAGGGTGGCGAAGGGCAGGTTGGTCAGGAACTCGGCCACGCCGTCGGCGGCGAGGGCCGGGTCGATCTCCGGCTCCAGGCCGAGCGCGGTCTCGGCGTCGACGCGGTGGACCAGGGTCTCGAAGAGCATCCGGCGCACCCAGAACCTGGCGTGCTGGTCGGCGCCCCAGGCCCACATCGGCTCGTCGAGGTCGCCCTCGGCGAACGCGGCGGCGGCCTCCCGGGCGGACTCGGCCAGCCAGGCCGGGTACTGCTCGGCGCCCTCGGGCAGCCGCAGGTCGACGTCCCGGCTGCGCGGCGGCTGCTGGATCCGCTGCCGGAGCAGGACGGTGAACCAGCGGTGCACGCTGCCGGTGTGGCGGACGAGGTCGGCGAGCGTCCAGCCGGGGCAGCCGGGCACCGGGAGGGCCGGGTCGGCGTCCTGGACGGCGGTGACGAAGCGGGCGGTCTCGGCGGTGACGGCGGCGCCGTGGTCCAGCGGGGTCATGAGGGCTGTCTCCAGTGCTTACGAGGGTGCGTGCGAGGGTGCCGACGAGTGCCTGCGAGGCTCGTGGCGGCCCGGGCCGGATCGCGCCCGATGGCTTGCGCCCTCAATTTTTCATCAGCTGAAACAATCGCCACGACGCTAGGCCTGAAAGGTTGAGCCTGTCAAGTAACTCTGCGCAGGCCCCGCAGGTCCGGGCCGCCGCGGTGACCGGCCCCGGCGGGGGTCGTTGAGCAGGGCGCCGGACCTCCCCGCGAGAAAGCGTGCAGCCACGTGCCCCAGCCCTTCGAACTCCCCGCCTTCTACCTGCCGTACCCCGCCCGCCTCAACCCCCGGCTGGCGGAGGCGCGCGAGCACTCCCGGCAGTGGGCCCGGCGGATGGGCATGCTGGAGGGCTCGGGCATCTGGGAGCAGCGGGACCTCGACGCCCACGACTACCCGCTGCTGTGCGCCTACACCCACCCGGACTGCGACGGTCCCGAGCTCTCGCTGATCACCGACTGGTACGTCTGGGTGTTCTTCTTCGACGACCACTTCCTGGAGACCTTCAAGCGCACCCAGGACCGGGCCGGCGGGAAGGCGTACCTGGACCGGCTGCCCGCCTTCATGCCGCTGAACCTCCCCTTCTCGATGCCCGAGCCGCAGAACCCGGTCGAGGCGGGCCTCGCCGACCTCTGGCTGCGCACCGTCCCCGGCACCTCGCGGCAGTGGCGCGAACGCTTCGCGCTGAGCACCGGGCACCTGCTCGAGGAGTCGATCTGGGAGCTGTCGAACATCGGCATCGGCCGGATCCCCAACCCGGTCGAGTACATCGAGATGCGCCGCAAGGTGGGGGGCGCGCCCTGGTCCGCCGGGCTGGTGGAGCACGCGGCGGGCGCCGAGGTCCCGGCGGCGGTCGCCGGCACCCGGCCGCTGCGGGTGCTCCGGGACGCCTTCTCGGACGCGGTGCACCTGCGCAACGACCTGTTCTCCTACCAGCGCGAGACCGAGGAGGAGGGTGAACTGAGCAACGGCGTCCTGGTGCTGGAGACCTTCCTCGGCGTCACCACCCAGGAGGCGGCCGACCGGGTCAACGACCTGCTGACCTCCCGGCTCCAGCAGTTCGAGGACACCGCGCTGACCGAACTGCCCCCGCTGTTCGCCGACCACGGCCTCGGCCCGGACGAGGCGGCCCGGGTGCTCGCGTACGTCAAGGGGCTGCAGGACTGGCAGTCGGGCGGGCACGAGTGGCACCTGCGGTCGAGCCGCTACATGAACGGCGGTGGCGTGAACGGCGGCGGCCCGAAGGGGAGTTCGGGTCTCCCGCTGGGCGGCCTCGGCACCTCGGCGATGGACCTCGAGCGGCTGGGCGCCGCGACCGGCGCGCAGCGGGTACGGAACTTCTCCTTCGTCCCGCACCGGCGCACCGGGCCGTCCCTGGTGCCCGCACTCCGGTCCCCGGGCGAGGTGCGGGTCAGCCCGCACCTGGCGCAGGCCCGGCAGGGGTCGATGGGGTGGGCCGAACGGATGGGCATGCTCGCCCCCGAACCGCGCGCCGGCGGCCGACCGGTGTGGAGCGAACGGACCCTCGCCCGCTCCGACTTCGGCCTGCTGGGTGCCGTCACCCTGCCGGACCTCGGCGCGGAGCAGCTGGCCGCCGCCGTCAGCTTCATCACCTGGGGCTGCTACGGCGACGACTACTTCGACGCCGCCTACGGGCAGTCGCGCGACCTGGCCGGGGCCAAGCTGGCCGCCGCCCGCCTGCTGGCGCTCACCGCACCGGACCCGGCCGCACCCGTCGCCCCTGCGGACGCGCTGGAGCGCGGTCTCGCCGACCTCTGGTCCCAGCTCGCCGCCCAACTGCCGTCCACCGCACAGGACACCGTCCGGCGCGTCCTGACGGACCTGCTGGAGGGCTGGGTGACGGAGGTCGCCAACCTGGCCCACCACCGCATCCCCGACCCGGTCGACTTCCTGGAGGTGCGCCGGCAGACCGTCGGCGGGGAGTTCTTCACCACGGTCCCCGGCCTGCTGCGCGGCGAGGCGCTTCCGCCCGAGGTCCGGGCCAGCGGCACGATGCGGGCCGTGGAACTCGCGGTGATCGACCACTCCGCCCTGGTCAACGACCTGTACTCGTACCAGCGGGAGGTCGAGTTCGAGGGCGACTTCCACAACTCGGCCCTGGTCGCGGAGCACTTCTTCGACTGCGGGTACCGGGAGGCGGCGCACGTCGTCGCCGACCTCGTGGACGCCAGACTGGACCAGTTCGAGCACCTGGTGGCCGCCGAACTGCCCGTCCTCTGCGCGGACTTCCGGCTCGGTGCGGCCGCCCGGCAGGCCGTCGACGAGCACGTCCGCCACCTGCGGGCCTTCCTGGCCGGCAACCTGGACTGGCACGGGCGCAGCGGCCGCTTCACGGAGGCCGAACTGCGCCGCCACCACGGCCGCGAGCTGTCGGGCCCGACCGGCCTCGGCACCTCCGCCAGCCGGCTCCCGCTGCCGGCCCGCTGAGCCGGGGTTGGGGGCCGGGGGCCGGGGGCTGGGGGCCGGGAGCGGCTACCCGGCCGGCGCGGGGCGCACGGTGAGGCCCGGCCGGCGGCGGTGGACGGTGAGGTAGACCAGGCCGTCCTCGCCCGCGCCGACCGCCCGCCGCGCGCCGTGCGGCAGCCAGGCGGTGCAGCCGGGGGAGAGCAGCTGCCGGCCGTTGGCCGTCTCCAGGTGGCCGCTGCCGTCGAGCACCTGGACCAGCACGTCGAGGTCCGGCTCCACATGGGCCGCGACCTCGGCGTTCGCCGGCAGGCGGACGATGTTGGCGTCGAGCTGGCGGCCCTCCTCCTCCAGCCGCCACAGCGCCCCGCTGCGGTCGGCGGGGGCCCGGTGCAGCAGGGACTCCAAGTGGGTGAGCACACCTGGTCCGGGGTGGGACGTCAACGCGGCCTCCTGCGGGCGAGCGGCGGTGGGGGGTTCGGCCCGTGGATTCTACGGAGGATCACCAGGATCACCGGGCGCCCCTCAGTCAGCGGTGAGCAGCCGGGCGAGGGCCGTGTCGACGTCCAGGTGGTCGGACTCCGCCCCGGCGGGCACCAGCGCGAAGGAGTCCGAGAGGAACGCCGTGACGAGGTCCTCCGGGGCGCTCACCACGGCCCGGCCGACCGGCCCCCGGAGGGTGATCAGCACCTCGCCCGCGGCGCCCGGGCGGATCCGCACGTCCCCGCTGCCGACCGGGCCGAGCCGGCCCTCGTTGAGCAGTTCGCGGCTGAAGTACCAGCACACCCGGGCGGCCTCGCCGGTGCACCGGCACGGGGTCAGCGGGAACGCCAGGCAGGCCGCGTACGGGAGGCCGGCGTCGAAGCGGAGTTCCGCCGCGACCGGGACGTCGGGCGCCGGGCCGTCGGGGAAGGTGACGGGCACCGGGCGGACGGTGGACAACTGCATCGGTTCGGCCTCCTGCGATCGCGACCCGCCGGACCGGTGCGGCCCGCCGTACCCGGGGCGCCTACCCGGTGTGCCGACCGGCAGCGGGCGGGGGAGGAATCTGCACAATTCCCCCGCATCGCCGGGGCGTCGTGCGTCGGGCGTCGCGGGTCGGTCGTCGGGTCGTCGGGCGCCGGTACGGGCCGTCGCATTCACTCACACGGATGAAACGGTGGGCTGTCCGGCGTCCTCGGCGTAGCCGCGACCGGCCCGTGGCGGCGGAGGCTGGGAAGCGCGCCGCTCCCGCCGCCGCACCCCTCCCGAACGGAGCCCGTCCGTGACCAGCCACCGGCCCCTCCAGGCAGCCGCCGCGCTGCTGCTCTCCGCCGCCCTCGCGGCCTGCTCCAGCTCCGGCACCCCGTCCAACGGCACCACCTCGAACGGTGCGCCCTCGGGCGCGGTCACCAGCCCCGTGCAGGGCGGCGGCGTCGCCACCAGCCCCGCGCAGAGCAGCAGCGCCGCGACCGGCCCCGCGCAGAGCAGCACCGGCGCCCTCCAGGTCGTCATCAAGAACTTCGCCTTCGCCCCCGCGACCCTGACGGTGAAGGTCGGCCAGACCGTCACCGTGATGAACCAGGACTCCACCGCCCACACCCTGACGGCCTCGGACAAGTCCTTCGACACCGGGACGATCCAGCCCGGCGCCAGCGCCACCTTCACCGCCCCGCAGCAGACCGGCGACCACCCGTACATCTGCACCATCCACCCGTTCATGCACGGCACCCTCACCGTCGGCTGACCCGTGGCCCCCCGCACCCACGCCCGCCCCCGCGACCGGCGGCGGCCCGCCGAACTGCTCCTGCGCCTGCTGGCCGTCGCCGGGCTCGCCGTGGACGCGGCCGTCCACGCCCGGCTCGCCGACCGGTACGACGCCATCGGCGACAGCATCAGCCAGGGCACGCTGTTCCGGGCCGAGGCCGCCGCCGCCAGCCTCGCCGCGCTGCTCCTGCTGCTCGGGCGCCGCCGCTCCGCCGTCCTCTTCGGCTGGCTGGTCGCCGCCTCCGGCCTCGGCGCCCTGCTGCTCTACCGCTACGTCGACGTCGGCACGCTCGGACCGCTGCCGAACATGTACGAGCCGATCTGGTTCACCGACAAGACCCTGGCCGCCTGGGCCGAGGGCATCGCCACGGTGGCGCTCACCGTCCTGCTGCTGCTCGGCCTCCGCCGCCGACGCAGGGAACCCGAGGAACCCGCCTGAGCGGAGGGACCGCTCGAACGGGTGCTCGCGGTGGGCGCGCCCGGGCCGGTCCCCGCCGCTCGGGTGAACGGGCGGCGCGGCGGGGGCGACGGGCCCGGTGGCGGATGGGGCGGAGGCGATGATCGCCGGGTTCCCCGGGCCCTCACCGTCGGAGGCGGACATGCGGATCCTGCTCCTCGCCAGCGCGTTCAACAGCCTGAGCCAGCGGCTGCACGCCGAACTGCGCGACCGCGGTCACCGTGTCGATGTCCAACTGGCGGGTGATGACGAGGAGTTGCTGGCGACGGTGGACCGGCTGCGACCGGAGCTGGTGCTCGCGCCGATGCTTCGCAGCGCGATCCCGCGCACGCTCTGGGCCGCGCTCACCTGCCTGGTCGTCCACCCCGGCCCGCCGGGCGACCGCGGCCCGTCCTCGCTGGACCGGGCGGTCCAGGAGGGCCGCACCGAATGGGGCGTCACGGTGCTCCAGGCCGAGGCGGAGATGGACGCCGGACCGGTCTGGGCCTGGGCGCCCTGCCGCTTGCCGGAGCGCGGCAAGAGCGACCTCTACCGCAACGAGGTCTCCGACGCGGCCGTCACGGCCGCGCTGCTCGCCGTGGAGCGCTTCGCCTCCGGCACGTACACCCCGCAGCCGCAGCACGGCCCCGGCTGGCACGGGACGGTGTGCACCCGGCCGTCGCTGCGCCAGGAGGAGCGCCGGATCGACTGGACGGCCGACCCCACCGAGGAGGTGCTGCGCCGGCTCCGCGCCGCGGATTCCCGGCCCGGAGTGCTGGACGCGTTGTGCGGCGCCGAGTGGTACCTGCACGGCGGCCACCGGGAGCCGCTGCTGCGCGGACGCCCGGGCGAGCTGCTCGCCACCCGGGCCGGCGCGGTGTGCCGGGCCACCCCGGACGGCGCAGTGTGGCTCCCCGAACTGCGCCGCCGCCGCACGCCGGGCGGGCCCGCGACGGTCAAGCTCCCGGCGGTGACCGCGCTCGGCGCCCTGCTGCCGCCCCTGCCGGAGCACCCGGCACCGCTGACGGCGGACGAGGGCGAGCACCCGGGCTGGTCGGACCTGGGCTACCGCGAGGACGGCCCGGTGGGCTTCCTGCGGTTCTCCTTCCCCGGCGGGGCGATGTCCGCCGGGCACTGCCGCCGGCTGCTGGCCGCGTACCGCTTCGCGCTCGGCCGCCCGACCTCGGTGCTGGTGCTCGGCGGCGGCCGGGACTTCTTCTCCAACGGCATCCACCTCAACGTGATCGAGGCCGCGCCGGATCCGGCCGCCGAGTCCTGGGCGAACATCACCGCGATGGACGACCTGGTCGCCGAGGTGCTCACCACCACCGACCGGCTGGTGGTCGCCGCCGTCGGCGGGAACGCCGCGGCCGGCGGGGTGATGCTGGCGCTGGCCGCCGACGAGGTGTGGTGCCGGGCCGGTTCGGTGCTCAACCCGCACTACCGGCTGATGGGACTGCACGGCTCGGAGTACTGGACGTACACCCTGCCGCGCCGGGTGGGCGCGGCGCAGGCGGAGCGGCTGACCGAGCGGGCCCTGCCGGTGTCCGCGGCGGCCGCCGAGCGGATCGGCCTGGTCGACCGGGTGATCGGCGCCGGACCGGAGGAGTTCGGGGCGCACACGGCCCGGCTGGCGGGGCTGCTGGCCGCCTCGCCGTCCCTCCACCGGCGGATCGTGGCGAAGAAGGCGGCGCGCGAGGCCGACGAGCGGGCGAAGCCGCTGGAGGCGTACCGGGCGGAGGAGCTCGCGGTGATGCGCCGGCAGTTCTTCACACCCGAATCGCCGTACCACGCGCTGCGGTCCGCGTTCGTGCGCAAGCAGCCGGTGCCCGCCGGGCTCCGCGCCGCGCCGTGACCCGAACGGCCGGTCCGGCTTGCGCGCGCCGGGCGGTCCCGCCGGGCCGGTGGACCGGCGGAAGGCCCGAAGCGTTGCTATGACTGGTCCGAGCCATTTTCGTCCGGCTCCCATCCCCGAGGAGGCATCCTCATGGGTGCTGCAACAACCGACACCGACGTGGTGCACATTCTCTGGATCAACGCCGGCCTCAGCTGCGACGGGGACTCCGTCTCGCTGACCGCCGCGATGCAGCCGAGCATCGAGGAGATCGTCACCGGCGCGCTGCCCGGTCTGCCGAAGATCGCGGTGCACTGGCCGCTGATCGACTTCGAGTGCGGACCGGTCCAGGGCGCCGACAACTTCGTCGAGTGGTTCTTCAAGGCCGACCGCGGCGAGCTCGAACCCTTCGTGCTGGTCGTCGAGGGGTCGATTCCCAACGAGAAGATCAAGAAGGAGGGCTACTGGTGCGGCTTCGGTGACGACCCGGCCACCGGCCAGCCGATCACCACCAGTGAGTGGCTGGACCGGCTCGCCTCCAAGGCGACCGCCGTGGTGGCGATCGGGACCTGCGCCACGTACGGCGGCATCCACGCGATGGCCGGCAACCCGACCGGCGCGATGGGCGTGCCGGACTACCTCGGCTGGGACTGGAAGTCCAAGGCCGGACTGCCGATCGTCTGCGTGCCGGGCTGCCCGATCCAGCCCGACAACTTCGCCGAGACGCTCACCTACCTGCTGTACCAACTGGCGGGCTCGGCGCCGATGATCCCGCTGGACGACAAGCTGCGGCCCGCCTGGCTGTTCGGTGCCACCGTGCACGAGGGCTGCGACCGCGGCGGGTACTACGAGCAGGGCCAGTTCGCCACCGACTACGGCACCCCCGAGTGCCTGGTTCGGCTGGGCTGCTGGGGACCCGTCGTCAAGTGCAACGTCGCCAAGCGCGGCTGGATCAACGGCGTCGGCGGTTGTCCGAACGTGGGCGGCATCTGCATCGCCTGCACCATGCCGGGCTTCCCGGACAAGTTCATGCCCTTCATGGACCCGCCGCCCGGCTCGCACATCTCGACCGGTGCCAGCGCCGCGTACGGCTCGCTGATCCGCCGGCTGCGCGCGATCACCCAGAAGACCGTCGACAAGGAACCGAAGTGGCGCCGCACCGGGCGCCAGCTGACCACGGGCTACCGCCCGCCCTGGTGACCGGGGAGGGCCGCACACCTCCCGGTGTGCGGCCCGCGTCGGCCACCGCCCGGCCCGTCGAACCCGCCGAACCCGTAGACCCCGTAGACAAGGACACCCAGAGACGATGGCAACACCGATGACCAGGGCGGCCGGCGACGGCAGCGGCCTGACCGAGATGTCGTGGGACCCGATCACCCGGATCGTGGGCAGCCTGGGCATCCACACGAAGATCGACTTCAAGCAGAAGCGGGTCGCGGAGTGCTACAGCACCTCGTCGGTCTTCCGCGGCTACAGCGTCTTCATGCGGGGCAAGGACCCGCGGGACGCCCACTTCATCACCAGCCGGATCTGCGGGATCTGCGGCGACAACCACGCCACCTGCTCGGTCTACGCCCAGAACATGGCGTACGGCGTGAAGCCCCCGCACCTGGGGGAGTGGATCATCAACCTCGGCGAGGCGGCCGAGTACATGTTCGACCACAACATCTTCCAGGAGAACCTGGTCGGGGTCGACTACTGCGAGAAGATGGTCCGCGAGACCAACCCCGGCGTCCTGGAACTGGCCGAACGCACCGAGGCCCCGCACGCCGGCGACCACGGCTACAAGACCATCGCCGACATCATGCGCTCGCTCAACCCGATCGAGGGCGAGTTCTACCGCGAGGCGCTCCAGGTCAGCCGCTACACCCGGGAGATGTTCTGCCTGATGGAGGGCCGCCACGTGCACCCCTCCACGCTCTACCCGGGCGGCGTCGGCACCGTCGCCACCGTGCAGCTGTTCACCGACTACCTGACCCGGCTGATGCGCTACGTCGAGTTCATGAAGAAGGTCGTGCCGCTGCACGACGACCTCTTCGACTTCTTCTACCAGGCCCTGCCCGGCTACGAGGAGGTCGGTCGGCGCCGCGTCCTGCTCGGCTGCTGGGGCAGCCTCAACGACCCGGACCACTGCGACTTCACGTACCGGAACATGACGGACTGGGGGCGGCGGATGTTCGTCACCCCCGGCGTCGTGGTCGACGGCAAGCTCGTCACCAACGACCTCACCGAGATCAACCTCGGCATCCGGATCCTGCTCGGCAGCTCCTACTACGAGGACTGGCAGGGCAAGGAACTGTTCGTCACCCACGACCCGCTGGGCAACCCCGTCGACCCCCGGCACCCGTGGAACCAGCACACCATCCCGCAGCCGCAGAAGCGCAACTTCGACGACAAGTACAGCTGGGTGATGTCCCCGCGCTGGTTCGACGGCAAGGAGCACCTCGCCCTCGACACCGGCGGCGGCCCGATCGCCCGGCTGTGGTCCACCGCGCTGTCCGGCCTGGTCGACATCGGCTACATCAAGGCCACCGGCCACAGCGTACGGATCAACCTGCCCCGCTCGATGACCAAGCCCGAGGTCACCTTCGAGTGGAAGATCCCGCAGTGGAGCAACGCCATCGAGCGCAACCGCGCCCGCACCTACTTCCAGGCCTACGCGGCCGCCGCCGCCCTGCACTTCGCCGAGAAGGCGCTCGAGGAGGTCCGCGCCGGGCGCAGCCAGACCTGGGAGCGCTTCGAGGTGCCGGACGAGTCGATCGGCTGCGGCTTCACCGAGGCCGTCCGCGGCGTGCTCTCGCACCACATGGTGATCCGCGACGGCAAGATCGCCAACTACCACCCGTACCCGCCCACCCCGTGGAACGCCAGCGTGCGCGACAGCTACGGTACCCCCGGCCCGTACGAGGACGCGGTGCAGAACACGCCGATCTTCGAGGAGAACTCCCCGGAGAACTTCAAGGGCATCGACATCATGCGCGCCGTGCGCAGCTTCGACCCCTGTCTGCCCTGCGGCGTGCACATGTACGTCGGCAACGGCCGCACCCTCAAGACCATGCACGTGCCCACCGGCCTGAGCGGGCTCACCGCATGACGGCCGAGCAGACCGGGCAGCGGATCCAGCAGGCCCTGGACGCCCTGGCCGGCAGCGGCGCCGAGCAGGCCGGCGAGCAACTCGTCCGCGAGCTCATGGAGTTCTACGGCGAGGGCCTGGCCCGGTTGGTCCCCGCGCTGCCCCCGCCCGCCCTGGAACGGATGCTGGACGACCCGGCGGTGGCCGGACTGCTACTCCTGCACGACCTCCACCCCGAGGACGTCACCGCCCGGATCGACCGGGCGCTCGCCAACCTGCCCGAGCGGATCGAGGTGCTCGGCTTCACCCCGGAGACCGGCGCCCTGCGGCTGCGCCGGACCGCCTCCGGCTGCGGCTGCGGCGAGCCGGAGGTGGAGGCCGCCCTCGCCTGCCACGCCCCCGAGGTGACGGCCCTGGAACTGGAGCGCGCCCCGCAGCTGCTCCAGATCGGCACCCGCCCGCCCCAGCCCGCGGAGGCGCGATGAACACCCGGAGGGTCTCCCGGGACGGGACCGCCCTGTTGCGCCGGCTGCGCGAGCCGGCACCCCCGCGGCCCGAGCAGTGCGGCCTCTGCGGCCGCGACCTGCCGCCCGGCCACCGCCACCTGGTGGACGTCGAGGAACGCGCCCTGGCCTGCACCTGCACCGCCTGCGGCCTGCTGTTCCAGCAGGAGGGTGCGGCCGGCGGCCGCTACCGCACGGTGCCCGACCGCTTCCTGGTCGACCCGGACGGCGCGCCGGACGAGCGGGTCTGGTCGGTGCTCGGCGTCCCGGTCGGCACCGTCTTCCTGTTCCGCAACGCCGTGCTGGACCGGCTGCTCGCCTTCTACCCCGGCCCGGCCGGCGCCACCGAGAGCGAGGTGGACGAGGAGGCCTGGCAGCGCGCCCTCGGCACCAGCCGACTGGCCGCCGCCCTGGAACCGGAGGTGGAGGCGCTGCTGCTGCGCCGCACCGAGGGCCGGGTCGCCTGCTACCTGGTGCCGATCGACGTCTGCTACGAGCTGGTCGGCCGGCTCCGCCGGTGCTGGCACGGCTTCGACGGCGGCGCCGAGGCCCGGGCCGAACTCGACGCCTTCTTCGGCCGGTTGGCCCTCCGGGCCCGCCCGCTCCCCGCGGCGGTGACGGCATGACGACGCTCGGCTTCGCCTGCACCGGGGTGCGCTCCGACCCGTACGCGGCCGGGCCCACCCTGGTGTTCCGGCTGCGGATCACCGGGCCCGCCGACACCCGGGTGCACGCCCTCGCCCTCCAGTGCCAGCTGCGGATCGAACCCGCCCGCCGGCCGTACGGCGAGGCCGAGGGGGAGCGGCTGGGTGACCTGTTCGGGGAGCGGGAGCGCTGGGGGAGCACGCTCAACCCGATCCAGTTCGCCACCGTGCCGCTGCTGGTGCCCGGCTTCACCGGCGAGACCGAGGCCGACCTCGTGGTGCCGTGCAGCTACGACCTGGAGGTGGCCTGCGCCCGGTACTTCCGGGCCCTGGAGGGCGGCGAGGTGCCGCTGCTGCTGCTCTTCTCCGGCACCGCCTTCGCCGGCCCCGGCGGGTTCCAGGTCACCCCGGTGCCCTGGAACCAGGAGGCCCGGGTGCGGATGCCGGTCCGGGTCTGGCGCGAGGCCGTCGACCAGCACTTCCCCGGCTGCGGCTGGCTGCGGCTGCCGGAGGACCTGATGGACCAGCTGCTGGCGCACCGCTCCCGGCGGGCGCTGCCCTCCTGGGAGGCGACGGTGCGCGACCTGCTCGCCACCGCGGCGGTGGGGGAGGGGGTCCGGTGAGCGGGCTCACGGTCGAACTCCCCGAGGGGATCGAGCGCGGCTTCGCGGCCGCCCGGCAGATCGCCGACGCGGTGCTGCTGGAGGGCTACGTGCTCTACCCGTACCGCGCGTCGGCCGCCAAGAACCAACTGCGCTGGCAGTTCGGCGTGCTGGTGCCGCCCGAGTACACCCGGCAGGGCGGCGAGCACTCGCACCAGCGCACCGAGTGCGTCACGGAGGCGCGGCAGGGCGACCGGCTCGCGGTCGAGCTGCGCTTCCTGCGGGTCCAGCGGCGCACCGTCGAACGGGCCACCGCGGGCGGCGGGTTCGAGCCGGTGGAACGGCTGGAGCTGGCCGACCGGGTGCTGGTCGAGTGGGACGAGGGCGTCGAGGAGCGGATCGAACTGCTCGTGCCCGTCGAGGAGTTGGCCGGTGCCGGGGTGCAGCGCGACTTCCGGCTGCCGGGCGTCGGCTCCACCGAGCTGGTGCACGAGCACGGCAGCGCCGTCGGCCGGCTGGTGCGGCGGCGCGAACAGGTCGACGGGCTGGTCCGGTTGCGGATCGAGGAACTGCCCGGCCCGTACCGGGCGCAGCGGCTGACCGCCGAGGTGGAGAACGTCTCCGGCTGGACACCGCGCCGCAAGGCCGGGCGCGAGGAGGCGCTGGCGCGCTCGCTGGTCTCCGCCCACCTGCTGCTCGGGCTGGAGCACGGCCGCTTCGTCTCGGTCACCGACCCGCCCGAGTGGGCCCGCCCGGCCGTCGAACGCTGCCGCAACGACCGCACCTGGCCGGTGCTGGCCGGACCGGACGGCGGGTACCAGGTGATGCTGTCCTCGCCGATCATCCTGGAGGACCACCCGCGGATCGCCCCGGAGAGCCTCGGCACCCTCTACGACGCCACCGAGATCGACGAGATCCTGGCCCTGCGCACGGCGGCGCTGACCGAGGAGGAGAAGCGCGAGGCCAGGGGCACCGACGACCGGGCCGGGGCGGTGATCGACCTCGCCGAGTCCATGCCGCCCGAGGTGCTGGAGCGGCTGCACGGCGCCGTCCGCGGCCTGCGCGAGATCACCGGCTCCGGGACGGACTCCGAGCAGCCCTGGTGGGACCCGGGCAGTGACCCGGAGGTCGACCCCGAGCGGGACAAGGTGCTGGTCGACGGCCGGCCGGTCGGCGCGGGCAGCCGGGTGCTGCTGCGGCCCGGGCGGCGGCGCACCGATGCCCAGGACCTCTTCCTGGACGGGCGCGCCGCCGTCGTCGAGGCCGTGCTGCACGACGTGGACGGCTCGGTGCACCTCGCCGTCACGGTCGAGGACGACCCGGGCGCCGACCTGTGGCGGGCCCAGGGGCGCTTCCGCTACTTCCAGCCGGACGAGGTCACCCCGCTGGAGGAGTCGTGACCGGCGGCGCGGTGCTGGTCGCCGGGGTCGGCAACATCTTCCTCGGCGACGACGGCTTCGGGGTGGAGACCGTCCGTCGGCTGGCCGGCGTCGAGCTGCCGGACGGTGTCGAGGCGGTCGACGTCGGGGTGCGCGGCGTCGACCTCGCGTACCGGCTGCTCGACGGCTACCGGACGGCGGTGCTGGTGGACGCCACCTGCCGGGGCGGCCCGCCCGGCACCCTCTACCTCATCGAGGCGGCCGCCGAGCCGCTGGAGGTGCCCGCCCTGGACGGCCACCGGATGGGACCGGACGCCGTGCTCGGCCTGCTCGCCACGCTGGCCGCCGGCACCGGGGCCGAACCGCCCGGGCGGGTGCTGGTGGTCGGGTGCGAGCCGGCCTTGCTGGAGGAGGGCATCGGGCTGAGCGAGCCGGTGGCCGCCGCCGTGGACGGGGCCGTCCGGATGGTGCTGGAGGCCGTCGAGGAGGCGGTGCGCCCGGTGGCGTCGAGTGCGTCGAGTGCGTCGGGTGCGTCGAGTACGGGGCCCGAGCGGTCGAGTGCGGAGCCCGAGAGGAGGACAACACCATGCTGAGGAAACTGTTCTGCGCCGCCCTGCTGGCGGGGATCGGCGCGCTGGTCTGGCAGAGCCTGCCGGACCTCAAGCGGTACCTGAGGATCTCGCGGATGTGAGCCGCGGATTGCTGCGAACGGTGCAGCCCCGGACCGGGTGGCGGCGCGGCTTCGAGCCGTGGCCGCCACCGACCCCTGTAATGGGGCGCGTTGCCGCCCGCCGTGGGAAGGGACCGATGCACGAGATGTCGATCGCCGCCGCCGTCGTCGAGCAGGTGGACACGGCCGCGCGCGAACACCGGGCCCCCGGCGTGGCCCGGGTCCGGCTGCAGGTCGGCGAGTTGGCGGGCGTGGTGCCGGAGGCCCTCGACTTCTGCTTCGAACTCGCCTGCGCCGGAACGCTGGTGGAGGGCGCGGTGCTGGACACCGAGTCCGTCGCGGCACGCGCCCGCTGCTCGCCCTGCGCCGTCGAGTGGGCCGTCGGCATGCCGCCGGACCTCGGCTGCCCGGACTGCCGCTCCGGCGTGGGCGTCGAGCTGCTCGCCGGGCGCGAGCTCCAGATCCTCGACGTCGAGTGGGCCGCGGGCCCCGGCGTCCCGGCCGAACAGAAAGGCTGAAACCGATGTGCCAGTCGGGCCACACGGTCGACCTCCGCCGGGCGGTGCTCGCCCGCAACGACGACAGCGCCCACGAGCTGCGGGCCGCGCTGACCGCCCGCGGGACGGTCGCCGTCAACCTGCTCTCCAGCCCCGGCAGCGGCAAGACCGCCCTGCTGGAAGCCGAGTTGGGGCTGGCCCGGCGGCGCGGGATCCCGGTCGCCGCGCTCACCGCCGACCTCGCCACCGAGAACGACGCGCTGCGGCTCGCCCGTTCGGGCGCACCGGTGAAGCAGGTGCTCACCGACGGGCTCTGCCACCTGGAGGCGCGGATGCTCGCCGGGCACCTGGACGGCTGGCTGCCGCAGGACTGTCGGCTGCTGTTCGTGGAGAACGTCGGCAACCTGGTCTGCCCGGCCTCCTACGACCTCGGCGAATCGCTGCGGGTCGTGCTCGCCTCGGTCACCGAGGGCGAGGACAAGCCGCTCAAGTACCCGACCGCGTTCGGGCTGGCCAACCTGGTGCTGGTGACCAAGGCGGACCTCGCGGCGGCGGCCGAGTTCGACGAGGCGGCGTTCCTGGCGAACGTCCAGCGGGTCAACCCCGGGGTGGAGGTGGTGCCCACCTCGGCCCGGACCGGGGACGGCGTGGGGGTGCTGCTGGACCGGGCGCTCGCGGTGCTGGACGGCGCGGCGCCGCACCGGCCGGTGATGGCGGCCGGGCAGGGCGAGCACGCGCACGGCGGTCACGCGCACGGGGGGCACGCGCACGTCGGGCAGCCGGGGCACTCGGACGCGGAGCACTCGCACGCGGTGCCGGGGACGCCGTGACGGCGCTCGACCGTGAACGGCGGCGGGTCGCCGTCCGGGGGCTGGTGCAGGGCGTCGGCTTCCGGCCCTTCGTCTTCGCACTGGCCGGGGAGCTCGGGCTGGCCGGCAGCGTCACCAACACCGGGGAGGGCGTCCTCGCCGAGGTCGAGGGCAGCCCGGCCGCCCTGGACGCGTTCTGCCGCCGGGTGGCCGCCGACGCGCCGCCGCTCGCCCAGGTCGCCTCCGTCGAGCACGCGCCGCTCGCCGCCACCGGCGCCACCGGGTTCGCCATCACCCCCTCCCGCACCGACGGGCCCCGGGCCACCCTGATCCCGCCCGACGTCGCCGTCTGCGCCGACTGCCTGGCCGAACTCACCGACCCGGCCGACCGGCGCCACCGCCACCCGTTCATCAGCTGCACCAACTGCGGCCCCCGGCACACCATCGTCACCGGCCTGCCCTACGACCGGGCCAACACCACCATGGCGGGCTTCCCGATGTGCGCGGACTGCGCCCGGGAGTACACCGACCCGGCCGACCGCCGCTTCCACGCCCAGCCCGTGGCCTGTCACGCCTGCGGGCCGCGGCTCGCCCTCACGCTGCGCGGACGCGCCGAACCCGGTGGGCTCGGTGAACCCGGTGGGCTCGGCGGCCTCGGTGGGCTCGGCGGCGAGGAGGCCCTGGCGCAGGCCCGGCGGCTGCTCGCCGACGGGGCGGTGCTCGCCGTCAAGGGCATCGGCGGCTACCACCTGGCCTGCGACGCGCGCGACGCCGCGGCCGTCGCCCTGCTGCGGCGGCGCAAGCGGCGCGGCGACAAGCCCTTCGCCGTGATGGCCCGCGACCTCGCCACCGTCGAGGCGCTCGTCCCGGTCGGGCCGGTCGAACGGGAACTGCTCACCGGCGCCGTCCGGCCCATCGTCCTGCTGCGCCGCCCCGGGGGCTTCGCCGCGGACCTCCCGGCCGTCGCCCCGGGCAGCCCCGACCTCGGGGTGATGCTCCCGTACACCCCGCTGCACCACCTGCTGCTCGCCGCGCCCGGGCCCGACCTGCTGGTGATGACCAGCGCCAACCTCTCCGGCGAGCCGATCGTCACCGACGACCGGCACGCGCTCGAAGCGCTCGCCCCGCTGGTCGACGGCTGGCTCACCCACGACCGGCCGATCCACGTGCCCTGCGAGGACTCGGTGGTGCGGGTGGTGGACGGCGAGCAGCTGCCGCTGCGCCGCTCGCGCGGGTACGCCCCGCTGCCGCTCCCGCTGCCGGTGCCCGTGCGGCCGGTGCTGGCGGTCGGCGGCGACCTCAAGAACACCTTCGCGCTCGCCCGCGACGGCTACGCCTGGCTGTCCGGCCACATCGGTGACATGGACGACCTGGCCACCCTGCGCGCCTTCGACCGGGCGGTGGACCAGCTCGGCCTGGTCAGCGGGGTGCGGCCCGAACTGCTGGTCGCCGACCGGCACCCCGGCTACCGCTCGCTGCACCACGCCGAGCGCACCGCCGCCGGCCGTCCGGTGCGCCGGGTGCAGCACCACCACGCCCACGTCGCCGCCGTCCTGGCCGAACACGGCCTGGACGGCGGGCGGCCGGTCCTCGGCGTCGCTTTCGACGGCACCGGCTACGGCGAGGACGGCGCGATCTGGGGCGGTGAGGTGCTGCTGGCCGACTACGACGGGTACCGCCGCGTCGCCCACCTCGGCTACGTGCCGCTGCCGGGCGGCGATGCCGCGGTCGAGCGCCCGTACCGGACGGCGCTCGCCCACCTGCGCGCCGCCGGGCTGCCCTGGGCGGCCGGGCTGCCGCCGGTGCGGACCTGCCCGGAAGACGAACTGCGCTTGCTGGAGCAGCAGTTGGAGCGCGGGTTGAACTGCGTGCCGACCTCCAGCATGGGCCGGCTGTTCGACGCGGTGTCCTCGCTCGCCGGGGTCTGCCACCGGGCCGGGTACGAGGCCCAGGCGGCGATCGAACTGGAAGCGGCCGCGGTGGAGTTCGGCCCGGCGGCGGGCTACTACGCCTTCGGGCTGGCGGAGCGCGCGGGCGGCTGGACCGTCGAACCGGGGCCGGTGCTGGCCGCGGTGGTGGCGGACCTTGCGGCCGGTGCGCCGACCGGGCTGATCGCCGCCCGCTTCCACGGCGCGGTCGCCGGGGCCGTCCGGCGGGTCTGCGCGAACGCCCGCCGGGAGTACGGGATTTCGACGGTGGCGCTGAGCGGCGGGGTCTTCGCCAACGCGCTGCTCTCCTCGGCCTGCGCGAGCGGCCTCGGGGAGGACGGCTTCACCGTGCTGCGGCACCGCCGGGTGCCGCCCAACGACGGAGGGCTGGCGCTCGGCCAGCTGATGGTGGCCGGCCGGTCGTCGGCCGCCCGGGAGGAGTGACAGCGGATGTGCCTGGCAGTGCCCGGCAGGGTGACGGAGATCGAGGAACGCGACGGGACCAGAATGGCGGTGATGGACTTCGGCGGGGTGGTCAAGGACGTCTGCCTGGAGTACCTGCCCGACCTGGCGGTGGGGGAGTACGCCATCGTCCACGTGGGGTTCGCGTTGCAGCGCCTGGACGAGGAGTCGGCCCGGCGGACCCTGGAGCTGTTCGAGGAACTCGGGCTGCTGCAGGAGGAGTTCGGCGATCCATGGGAGGCGGCGGGGCAGCCCGCGGCGGTCGAGGAGGCGGGGCGGTGAAGTACCTGGAGGAGTTCCGCAACCCCGAGCTGGCCGAGGGGCTGCTCGCCGACATCAGGGCGACGGTCACCCGGCCCTGGGCGCTGATGGAGGTGTGCGGCGGCCAGACGCACAGCATCATCCGGCATGCCATCGACCAACTCCTGCCGGAGGAGGTCGAGTTGATCCACGGTCCGGGGTGCCCGGTGTGCGTCACCCCGCTGGAGGTGATCGACCGGGCGCTCGCCATCGCCGCCCGCCCGGGGGTCATCTTCTGCTCCTTCGGCGACATGCTGCGGGTGCCCGGCACCGACCGCGACCTGTTCCGGGTCCGGGCCGAGGGCGGTGACGTCCGGGTGGTGTACTCACCGCTCGACGCGCTGCGGATCGCCCGGGAGAACCCGGACCGGGAGGTGGTCTTCTTCGGCATCGGCTTCGAGACCACCGCCCCGCCGAACGCGATGGCCGTCCACCTGGCCCGCAAGCAGCGCCTGGGCAATTTCAGCATGCTGGTCTCGCACGTCCGGGTGCCCCCGGCGATCGATGCGATCATGGAATCGCCGGACTGCCGGGTCCAGGCCTTCCTGGCCGCCGGGCACGTGTGCAGCGTGATGGGCACCGCCGAGTACCCCGCGCTCGCCGAACGCCACCGCGTCCCGATCGTCGTCACCGGCTTCGAGCCGCTCGACATCCTGGAGGGGATCCGGCGCACCGTACGGCAGTTGGAGCGCGGCGAGCACACCGTCGACAACGCCTACCCGCGGGCCGTCCGCCCCGAGGGCAACCCGGCCGCCCGCGCCATGCTGGAGGACGTCTTCGAGGTGACCGACCGGGCCTGGCGCGGCATCGGGGTCATCCCGCAGAGCGGCTGGCGGCTCTCCCCGCGCTACCGGGACCACGACGCCGAGCACCGCTTCGACGTCGGGGGCATCCGGACCAGCGAACCCGCCCAGTGCCGGGCCGGCGAGGTGCTCCAGGGGCTGCTCAAGCCCCACCAGTGCGAGGCCTTCGGCACCGTCTGCACCCCGCGCACCCCGCTCGGCGCCACCATGGTCTCCAGCGAGGGGGCCTGCGCCGCGTACTACCTCTACCGGCGGCTGAGCACGCCGACCGGGTCGAGCACGCCGAGCCCCGTCCAGGAGGCGAGCCCCGTTGGCTGACACCGAACTGCTCACCGAACAGGCCGACGGCGCCGGTGCGCCCGGCTCGGCCGGTGCGCCGGACTTCGCAGGCTTGAGCTGCCCGCTGCCGCTGCGCGACCACCCCCGGGTGGTGATGGGGCACGGCGGCGGCGGGGCGATGTCCGCCGAGCTGGTGGAGAACATCTTCGCGCCCGCCTACGGCAGCCGGGCGCTGGCCGGTCTCGGCGACTCCGCGGTGCTCGACCTGGGCGGCGCGCGGCTGGCCTTCTCCACCGACTCCTACGTGGTGCGGCCGCTGTTCTTCCCCGGCGGCTGCATCGGCGACCTCGCCGTCAACGGCACCGTCAACGACCTGGCCATGAGCGGGGCCCGGGCGGCCTACCTGTCCTGCGGCTTCATCCTGGAGGAGGGGGTGGAGCTGGCCGTGGTGGACCGGGTGGCCCGGGCGCTCGGCGCCGCCGCCCGCACCGCCGGGGTCGAGGTGGTCACCGGCGACACCAAGGTGGTCGAGGCCGGGCACGGCGACGGCGTCTACCTGAACACCGCCGGCATCGGGCTCGTCCCGGCCGGGGTCGACATCCGGCCGCAGCGGGCCCGCCCGGGCGACGTGGTGATCGTCAGCGGGCCGATCGGGCTGCACGGGGTGGCGATCATGAGCGTCCGGGAGGGGCTGGAGTTCGGGGTCGAGGTGCGCAGCGACTGCGCGGCGCTCGGCGGACTGGTCGAAGCCATGCTCGGGGCGACCCGTGACCTGCACGTGCTCCGGGACCCCACCCGGGGCGGGCTGGCGGCGGCGCTCAACGAGATCGCGGCGGCGGCCGGGGTGGGCGTGGTGCTGAGCGAACGCGCCGTCCCCGTGCCGGACCCGGTGGCCAACGCCTGCGCCGTCCTGGGCCTGGACCCGATGTACATCGCCAACGAGGGCAAGCTGGTGGCCTTCGTCCCGCGCGTCGAGGCGGACGCCGTGCTCGCCGCCATGCGGGCCCACCCGCTGGGCGCGGAGGCGGTGGTGATCGGCGAGTGCGTCGAGGACCACCCGGGGATGGTCGTCGCCCGTACCGGCTTCGGCGGCACCCGGGTCGTGGACCTGCCGATGGGCGAGCAGCTGCCGCGGATCTGCTGACGGCGTTGATCACCCGTCCACCGGCGGCTGATCAGCTGTGGGCACCGAATCCCTTCGGGCTCCTACGAGCCCCTTCGAGTCCTGGGAGGACCATGACCGGCTGCCTCGACAAGCCCGAACCCGGCGTGCTCTAGGCCGGGCGGGCTCGCCCCGCCGGTTCCCGGTACCGGCGGGGCGAACCCCGGAGACGGGAGGGCCGGGGAGCCTGGACGGGAGGGCCGGGGCGCCTGGACGGGAGGGCGGGGGAGCCCGCCGGGAAACCGATTTCCGTTTTCGCCCGGGCGTGGCCTATGGTTGGGACATCGACGCGGGGTGGAGCAGCTCGGTAGCTCGCTGGGCTCATAACCCAGAGGTCGCAGGTTCAAATCCTGTCCCCGCTACTCAGTAGGAGCCGGGGTCGGCGCACTTGGTGCGTCGGCCCCGGCTCTTTTCTGCGTCCGGCGACGCTGCCGCGCCGAGAAGTCCACACAAGCGGAGGCGTCGGCACTTCTGGTGGGGCGGGCCCGATCGTGCGAGCCTTGCGCGGGTTCGGCCGGGGGCTGCTCATGGCCGTCGGCCGCCGGTTCGTCGGGCACCGTGGACTTCCAGGGGGACGCAATGCGGATCAGGGTCGGACGCCGTACGGCCGAGGTCGCCGCCGTGGTGGCGCTGGCGCTCGGAGCGACGGGCATGGCGACCGGGGGCGCGTCGGCCGCGTCCCAGCCGACCGGGGCGGAGGCCTGCCCGAGCGGGAACGTGTGCCTCTACTTCCACTCGCCGCAGTACGGCTGGGGCGCGTGGGAGAACTGGTCGGTCGGGCAGACCGTCGATCTGCGCAACGCCCACTTCGGCCACTGGGGGAACAACGGCGCCGGCTGGGGGCAGACCGTGGCGGACAACGCCGCCTCGCTGGTCAACAACACCGGGCAGACGGTGGCCGTGGTCGCGGACGACGGGACCTGGGACTACTACCGGGCGGGCTACTCCGACGTGCTCGACTACACCTACAACAAGGACGCCCAGCTCTGGAGTTGACCTGGCCTTGGCAGAAAAGCCTCCGCACCGGATCGGTGCGGAGGCTTCCTCGTTCCGGCGACTGAGTGGCCATCAGGGTGATGTGGCGTGAAGTCGGTTGGTGTGCGGTCGAGTTGGTGCTCTTGATGAGACCCTGACAGCAGATTTGGTTACTTTAGGGTAATTTAAGGGTGTCGTCCGGGTGAACGTCCCCGGCCTCGCATGAAGGACTCGTACGTGCTCTCTCCTCACTCCCGCCGCTCCGGCCGCCGTCTGGCCGGTACCGCGCTGGCCCTCGCCGCCGCCGTCGGTGCGCTGCCCGTTGCTCCCGCCTTCGCCGATTCGGCTCCCGCGCCGACGCCGACCGCGCCGGTGTCGGCCGCGCCGGCGTCGACCGTGCCCGCCGAGGCCGCGCCGTACCTGGACGCGGTGGAGCGGACGCTGCGTCGGGTGTCGCCCGGGCTGGAGGGGACGGTCTGGCAGCGGACCGCCGGCAACCGGCTCGACGCGCCGGCCGGGAACCCGGGCGGGTGGTTGCTGCAGACGCCGGGCTGCTGGGGCGACGCCTCCTGCACCGAGCGGACCGGCACGAAGCAGCTGCTCGACCGGATGCGGGAGAACATCGGGCGGGCCACCCGGACCGTCGACATATCAACCCTCGCCCCCTTCCCGGACGGTGCGTTCCAGGACGCCATCGCCGACGGCCTCAAGGCCTCGGTGGCCGCCGGGAACACCCCGCACGTGCGGGTCCTCGCCGGGGCCGCGCCGCTGCTCAACATCACCGCGCTGCCGTCCAAGTACCGGGACGACCTGGTGGCCCGACTCGGTGACGCCGCCGGCCGCGTCACCATCGAGGTGGCCTCGATGACCACCGCGAAGACCGCGTTCTCCTGGAACCACTCCAAGCTGCTGGTGGTGGACGGGCAGAGCGTCATCACCGGCGGCATCAACAACTGGAAGGGCGACTACCTCGACACCGCCCACCCGGTCACCGACGTCGACCTCGCGCTCAGCGGCCCGGCCGCCGCCTCCGCCGGTGCGTACCTGGACACCCTCTGGGACTGGACCTGCCGCAACACCGGAGTGCTCTCCGCCGCCTGGTTCGCCTCCACGAACGGCGCGAGGTGCACCCCCGACCTGGAGAAGCGCCGCAACCCGGCGGCCGGGCAGGTGCCCGCCACCGGCGACGTCCCGGTGATCGCGATCGGCGGCCTCGGAGTCGGGATCACCGACGCGGACCCCGACTCCGACTACCGCCCGGACCGGACGGCGCGCCCGACCGACGTCAAGTGCGGCCCGATCGGCCTGCCCGACCGCACCAACGACGACCGCGACTACGAGACGGTCAACCCCGAGGAGAACGCGCTGCGCGCCCTGGTCGCCGGCGCCGCCAGCCGGATCGACATCTCCCAGCAGGACGTGACCGGCACCTGCCCGCCGATGCCCCGCTACGACGCCCGGCTCTTCGACCTGCTCGCGGGCAAGCTCGCCGACGGGGTGAAGGTCCGCATCGTGGTCAGCGACCCCGGCAACCGCGGCGCGGTCGGCAGCGGCGGCTACTCGCAGATCAAGTCCCTGAACGAGATCAGCGACACCCTCGCGGCCCGGCTCACCGCCCGCCTCGGCGACCCGGCGCAGGCCCGGACCGCGATGTGCCGCAACCTCCAACTCGCCCCGTTCCGGGCCTCGTCCGCCCCCACCTGGGCCGACGGCCACCCGTACGCGCTGCACCACAAGCTGGTCTCGGTCGACGGCTCCGCCTTCTTCATCGGCTCCAAGAACCTCTACCCGGCCTGGCTCCAGGACTTCGGCTACGTCGTGGAGAACCGCACCGCCGCCGCGCAGCTGGACCAGCAGCTGCTGGCCCCGCAGTGGCAGTACTCGCAGGCCGCCGCCACCTTCGACTACAGCCGCGGCCTCTGCCAGGGCTGAGCCCGCAGTGCCCCGCCGACCCGCCGTCCGGAGCCGAGGTGCCCTGGACGGCGGGTCGGCCGCTGCGCCAGCATGGGGCACATGCCCGAGACGCCGGAGTCCGCCCGCAGCATCGCCGACCGGTACGTCGCCCAGGTCGCGGCACTCGACCCGGCGACCTCGACCAGACTCGGCCTGCACCCGGAGGACGACCGGCAGCCGGACCTGTCCCCGGAGGGCTTCGAGGCGCTCGCTGAACTGGGGCGGCGGACGCTGGCCGCCCTCGACGCCGCCGCGCCCCCGGACGGAGCCGCCGACCGGGACCCTGCCGATCGGGACCGTGCCGACCGGGGCCGTGCCGATCGGGACTGCGCCTTGTTGCTGCGGGAACGGCTGACCGCCGAACTCGCCGTGCACGAGGCCGGGGACCACCTCCGTCAGCTGCGCAACGTCAACTCCCCGCTGCACAAGGTGCGCGGCGTCCTCACGATGATGCCCACCGAGACCGAGGAGCAGTGGGCGGCCGTCGCCGGCCGGCTGCGCAACGTGCCCGGAGCGCTGGACGGCTACCGCGCCACCCTGACCGAGGGCATCGCCCGGGGACTGCTGAGCGCACCCCGGCAGGCCCGCGCGACCATCGCCCAACTGGACGCCTGGACCGGCCGCTCCGGCGGCGGGAGCTGGTTCAACGGCTTCACCGCGGCCGGCCCCGCCCGGCTGCGCCCCGAACTGGACGCCGCCGCCGACCGCGCCACCTCCGCCACCGCGGCCTTCCGCGACTGGCTGCACGACACCTACCTGCCCGCCGCCGACGGCACCCCGGACGCCGTCGGCCGCGAGCGCTACCTGCGCTCCGCCCGCTGGGCCAACGGCGCCGACCTCGACCCGGCCGAGGCGTACGGCTGGGCCTGGGAGGAGTTCCACCGCACGGTCGCCGAGATGCGCACCGAGGCGGACCGCATCCTCCCCGGCGCCGGCCCCCGGGCCGCCATGGACCACCTCAACCGGCACGGCCACGCCGTCGACGGCGAGGAGAACGTCCGCGCCTGGCTCCAGCAGGTCGTCGACGAGGCGATCGACGCCCTCGACGGCACCCACTTCGACATCTCCGGCCCGCTGCGCCGGGTCGAGACCAGGATCGCACCGCCCGGCAGCTCGGGCGCGCCCTACTACAACGGCCCCAGCCTGGATTTCAGCCGCCCCGGCCGCACCTACCTGCCCACCCTCGGCCGGCGGTCCTTCCCGACCTGGCAGCTCGTCAGCACCTGGTACCACGAGGGCGTCCCCGGCCACCACCTCCAGACCGCCCGCTGGACCGCCTCCGCCGACCGGCTGAGCACGTACCAGATCACCCTCGGCGCGGTCAGCGCCGACAAGGAGGGCTGGGCGCTGTACGCCGAGCGCCTGATGGACGAACTGGGCTTCCTCACCGACCCCGCCCGGCGGCTCGGCTACCTGGACAAGCAGATGCTCCGGATCATCCGCGTGATCGTGGACCTGGGCATGCACCTGGAGCTCGCCGTGCCCGCCGACAGCGGCTTCCACCCCGGCGAACGCTGGACCCCGGAGCTCGCCACCGCGTTCATGGCCGCCCACCACGGCAGCGAACTCCCGCGCCGCAGCAGCGAGATCGACCGCTACCTGGGCTGGCCCGGCCAGGCCATCGGCTACAAGCTGGGCGAACGGGTGTGGCTGCGCGGCCGCGAGGAGGCCCGCCGCCGCCAGGGCGCCGCCTTCGACCTCCGGGCCTGGCACGGTACCGTCCTCGCCCAGGGCTCGCTCGGCCTGGACGCCCTGGCGGCCCGCCTCGCCGAGTCGTAGCGCCCCGGGGTTCCCGCTCCCCGTCAGCCCCCGGCGAGTGCGAGGGCGACGGCGCGGGCGATCGGCTGGCCGGTGTGGGCCTCGTAGTAGGTGAAGGCCGGGCAGGGGTTGACCTCGAAGCAGTAGACCTCGCCGTCGTCGGCCAGCATCAGGTCGATGCCGGCGAGGGCGAGCCCGAGCCGGTCCGCGAGGTGCAGACAGCGCTCGGCGAGGTCGTCGGGAGGCTGCCAGGCGGAGAGCTCGGCGCGGCCGCCCTCGCTGTGGGCGTAGCGGTAGTCGACCCGGTCGGTCTCGATCCGGGTGGCGAGGACCTCGTCCCCGACCGTGTGCACCCGGACGTTCGTGCCGGTGAGGCGGCGCTGGAACTGCACCGGGCAGTAGCGGATGAGCGGCAGCCGGTCCAGCGCCTGCCGGTCGAGGGTCCGGACGATCGAGCGCACCCCGCTGATCGACTTGTAGACCAGTTCGCCGTGCTGCTCCCTGAACTCCTGGACGAGCTCCGGGTCGTTGGTCACCAGGGTCTCCGGGACCAGGAACCCGGACCGCTGGATCAGCTGGGCCTGGTGGGGCTTGGACATGTTGGACGCCATCGCGCTCTCCCGGTTCATCACGCAGCCCGGGGCGAGCTCCAGCCAGGTGCTCACGGCCGCGTGCCAGGACGCGCAGCCGCGCACCGTGGACTCGTCCGCCCCGCGGACCTCGGGGAGCCTGCGCCAGTCCATCAGCCGGAGGTAGACGCCGGTGACGTCGGCGCAGTCGACGGTCCCGCCGTCGTACCGGATCCGGCCCCGGACGGCGGTGCCGGTGGCCTCCAGCTCCAACGGCAGCTCCTGGAAACGCCGTTGGTGGAGCACGGCGAACGGCAGGCCGAGCGCGTCGAGTTCGGCGGTGACCCGGGCGACCGGCGACTCGCTGGCGATGCCGCAGACGACGATCACGGCGCACCCGGCGAGAGCGCGGTGAGGTGCTTGAGCAGGCGGTCGAGGAACGCGTCGCCGCCCGGGCGGAGGTCGGGCAGCGGGCTCGCTCCCGCGAAGACCGCCGGCGGCCCGTCGCCCTTCCCGTCAACGCCCTTCCCGTCAACGCCCTTCCCGTCAACGCCCTTTCCGTCGTCGTCCTTCCCGTTGTCGCGGTGCAGGTCGATGCCGAGGAGGTCGGCCTCGGCGAGCCGGGCGAGCCGGACGTACGGCTCCTCGTCCTCGGCCACGGGCACGCCGAACACGTGCTCGCCGAGCACCAGGACGTCGCCGCGCCCGGGCGGGGCCGTGGGCGGTTCGACGTCCGGGTCACTGGAGATCCGGGCCGGCGGCACCGGCAGCCCCGCCCGGATCGCGAGCGCGGTCCACTCCGCGGTCGAGCGCCAGGCCCCGCACAGCCCGTAGCCGCAGGGGCGGTTGACCGAGACGGGGGCCAGGCAGGTGAGCAGGCTGAGCAGGAGCGCGCTCAGCTCCTGCGCGGCGTACACGGCATCGGTGTGCGTGCTGAACGGCAGGATCCCGAAGGGTGCGGAGGCCACCCGGTTGAGCACGCCGTCGACGTCGCGGCTGTCCAGGACGCGGCCGTCGGGCAGGGTGAGTTCGAAGCGCGCGCCGAGGCGGTCGACGCGATGGGTCGTTCTCGTGGAGCCGAGCAGGGTCTGCGGGGAGAGCAGTTCCAGCGGTGCCAGCCCGCGTGCGCGCAGTCCTTCGTACGCCCACACGGCGGCGCGGTCGGCCGGGTCGCAGAGCACCAGCCACATCCGGCGCCTACCCTTCCGTCCGCCCCGGCTCGGGGGGTTCGTCCCGGAGGGCGCTGTCGGCGAGGTCGGGGCGCTGGGTCGGCGGGATGAAGTGCTCGGGCGGGGGGCTGGCTCCGGCGGCCGGCTCGAGGAGCTCGGCGGGGTGTTCCTTGATCGCGTCCTTGTTCTCCTTGTCGTCCTTGCGGTCCTTGCCGTCCTTGTCCTCCTTGTTCTCCTTGGTGACGTCCTTGTGGTCCTTGACGTCCTTGTTCTTCTCGTCGCGGGACAGTTGCAGGGTGACCTCCCGGGCGACCGGATCGTCGCAGTCCAGGACGAAGGTGGTGGTCACCGTGGCGGCGGCGGGCGGTATGGACGCGGGGGTGACCGTGATCCCGAGGTGGTCGCAGCCGTTGGGCGGGATACTCGGTGGGACATCGCTCAGCAGGTAGCCCGCGCCCATGGCCTGGTCGGCCCGGGAGTTGATGGTCAGCGGACCGGTGCCGATGTTGGAGATCGGGATCGAGATCTTCGGCAGGGCCTCGCCCACGGCCACGGTCGTCCGGAGCGGGGTGGTGTCCATGACGATCCGGGGCTGCAGGGCCTTGTCCGGGCTCGCCGCGGTGGACCAGACGAAGCCGAGTTCCTGCGGGTCGACGTTGGTGATCCGCAGGCTCCAGGGGCGGTCGTCCGGGTTGGTGATGTCGATCCGCACCGTGAAGACGTCGAAGGCGTCCCTGGTCCAGGACGCGGTTCCGACCGCCGCCCCCGTCGCGTCGACGAGCGAGGCGGTGGCGGGCGCCTTCGGGATGCTGGTGAGCGGCCCGGTCCCCGCCCGGAGTTCGATGTCCGGTGCCTTTCCGCCCAGGGGTGCGCAGTTCGGTCCGAGGGCCACCACCAGCAGCGCCCAGGCCGACGCCGACTGGTCGACGACGAAGGGGAGCACCCCGGTGGTGGCGAGGTTGGCGAGCCGGATCTGGCCGGTGTCGGGGAAGATGTCTGCCATGATCGCTTCTCCTGTCGCGGAGGCGCGGTGACCGTCCGTCACCAGGCTCCGAGCGGTACGACGTCGACGAAGACCGGCCGTCCCGGGGCGTTGCCGCCGGAGGGTGCCGGTCGGGTCTCGAACTCCCGGACCACCAGGCGCTGGGCCCGCTGCCCGGTGTCCGGAAGGCTGATCATGTTGCTCTGCCCGAGGACGGCGGAGGCCGTCAGCACGGTGGACCAGCCGGTGACGCCGTCCGGCGCCGTCACCCCGGGGTCCTGGACCTGGAGTTCGGTCCGGACGGTGTTCCCGGCCCCGCCCGGCCCGAGGCCCTCCAGCACGACGCCCGCCCGTCCGGCGCTCCGGGTGACCGTCAGCCGCCGCTGCGGGGCGAGTTGGACCGGCTCGGTCAGCACCACCGGCGAGACGTCGGGGATGCCGGTCAGGGTGTGCGGCTGGTAGCGGGCCAGGGCGAGCCGGACGAACGGGAAGTACGAGGCGGCGACCACCGGTGCCAGGTCCAGGTCGGCGAACCAGCAGTCGCCCTCGGCGTCGAACTCGACCTGGTACAGCGCGGCGTCCAGTTGGCGGTGCAGTTCGGGGAGGGTGACCTGGGCCCGCTGCGCCGCGTTGACCTGGGCGGCGGTGATGACGGCGGGCGGCGCGCCGGTGTCCCGGATCGGGTCGCGCCCCGCGACCGCGACGAAGCGCAGGGCGTCGGCGGGCACCGGTCCGGGCGGGAGGGTGAGCACCACCAGGGCCTCGCCGTCGCCCGAGACGTACCAGGGCCGGTCGAGCAGGACCCGCAGGCCGCCGCCGTGGCGCAGCCGGGTGAGCGACTGCTGCCCGTCGGTGATCCGGGTCCAGCCGAACGACGGTACGCAGCGCAGCAGTCGGGGCACGGGCGGGCGCACGGTGCTCGGCACGTCGAGGTCGGCGAGCTGCCCGGTGGCGGTACAGGCGCCGGGGTCGGAGGCGAGGACGCGCGCGAAGCAGTCCTCGAAGCGGGACACGGCCGTCACGGCGTAGCTGACGTGGTGGTGGCGGGTGTCGCCGAACTCCTGGCGGATCACCGGGAGCGCCTCCAGGCGCGGCAGGTGCTGGACCTCGTACGAGCCGACGTGCGCCGTCCGCCGGGTGGTGGTCGGTGCGGCGGGCGGGTTGTCGTCCGGGTCGGTCCATTCGGCGTGCAGGTCGATCCGCCCGGTGCTCGGGATGTCGATCAGCAGGTTGTCCGGGGCGAGGACGGTGTCCCGGTCGCCGGGCCCCCGCCGGGCCGTCAGCTGCCCGCCCGGGTCGGTGAGGGGGCGTTGCACCGCGTGCACCAGGGTGACCGTGCGGGGTGGCGTGATCAGGCGGTTCCGGCCGGCGACGATGTCCTGGAAGGCCGGCTGGTGCGGCACGTTCGGGTCGACGCCCTGCCAGAGCGCGATGCCGAACAGGGCGACGTCGCCGTATGTCGGGCAGGACGGGATGTCGAAGGTCACCTGCTCGGCCGGGCCGAGCGCGACCGTGACGTGCCGTGGGTCGGCCCGGCTCACCGTGCAGCCGTTCGCGGCCGCCTCCAGCCGGACGGACGCGGTCTGCAGGTCTGGCCAGGCGCCCTGCCAGATGGCGATCACGGCCTTGTCGGGCGGGACGATCGCCCCGGGCCGGCCGGTGCCGGGGTCGATCGGCCGGGGCCGGGCGTTCAGGGCGGCGCAGACGCCGCTCCGGTCGGCCAGCCAGGGCAGTGCCGCGTCGGTCTCGGGCACGATGACGTACGGGGACGGCACGGCCGGTCCGGCGGGGACGGTACGCGCGCCCGGGATGTCGGTGACCTCGCGATCGGCCCGGGTGGCGACGTCGAAGAGCCCGGCAACCGCGGTGTCGGGCACGGCGGGGCCCAGCGCGGCGTCGAAGGCGCCGTCGTACTGCATCGCCAGGGCGAGCGAGCATTTCGGCGGCAGCAGGTGCCGCAGGTCGTAGGAGCGGTAGCCGTGGAGGGTTGCGTAGTCGGCCGCGGAGCTGCCGCGGTCGCTGCGGATCACCATCCGGTCGTGGCCGTCGCCGTCGTCCCACTCCCTCGTGGGCACCAGTTCCGGGGGCGGCAGCGGCTCGAAGCGGTAGTAGGTGATCGGGTCCGACCGGGCCTCGGCGGGGCCGACCTCCTCGGCGCGCGGCCCGCCGCCGGCGAGGTCGGCGATCCGGACCCGGACCCGGTACGTGCGGCCGAACCGCAGCCGCGGCAGGGAACCGGGGTCGCACTCCACGGTGGTGTCGAGGGCCGTGGCCACCGGGGCGGGCACGGTGTCCCCGGTACCGGTGACCCGTTCGGGCCGCTGGGCCACCTGGCTCCAGCCGTCCCAGCGGGCCACGATCTCGTGCAGGTACAGCGTGTCGGCGTCGCCGAAGCCGGTGACCACCGCGCCGGGGCGCAGGTAGCCCTCGTCCAGCAGGCCGTCCGGCAGCAGCGGCACGCCGCCGACGGTGTAGTGCACCCGGCGTCGGCACAGCGAGTGCCAGGTCCGGTGCTTGTCGTCGAACACGTCCATCCGGTAGCCGCCGAGGAGGGAGTCCGCGAGCAGGGCCGAGGCCATCAGACCGGCCGGGGTGCCGCGCTGCCGCGCCCGCTGGAGCTGCTTGCCGTGTTCCTCCTGCCGCGCCCGGTCCACCAGGGCGAAGCCCGTCGAGTGCAGCGCGGGCAGCGCCCCGACCGGAACCGGGGAGCTCCCCTCGGGCGGGGCCGACGCGGCGTCCGACCGGGCCGTGCTGACCAGCCGCAGGGCCGCACCGTCCACGTCGAAGGGCAGCAGCTCGAAGCGGGGGTTCGCGGAGGGTGCGAGACCGGCGCCGGTCAGCGGAAGCAGGCCGTCGCTGAACCCGGTGGAGGTCGGTCCGTCGACGGAGGAGGGCACGAAGCGGGTGCCGGTCAGGGTGTAGGCGGTGGCGGGGGAGAGGTCGGTCTGGGTCGCCGCGCTCCAGCCGGGCAGCGGGTGCGGGCCCGGGCCGGGCCACAGCGGCACCACGCTCAGCTCCGCCGGGTGGGCCTGGTCCACCGGGGTGAGCGCGGAGGCCGGGACGGCGAGGTCGAGCAGCAGTCCGAGCGCTCGCAGGACGACGGGGTGGTCGACCAGGTGTGTGACGGTCTGGTGGAACTCGGGCACGGGCGCGGCGTCGGGGCCGATCCGGTCTGGTGGCGCAGTGGTGGCGGGGGTGCCGCGCCGGTAGAAGGCGTAGGCCTGGGCGAGCGCCGGCGTGGCACCGGTCGGGGCGTCGGTCGGGTTGGCGTCGGCCGGGGCGCCGACGGGCGCCAGCAGGCCCGGCTGCCATTGGTCGGCGATCGCGCGCAGCGCGGCCCGGAGCCCGGGGTGGCTCTCCGGCGCCGCGCCGCGGTGTGCGGCGTGGGCCTGGGCGGTGGCGGTGTAGATGCCCTTGACGTCGGTACCGGCCCGGCCGGCCGGGAAGGCCTGGGTGTCGCGGCTGTCGAAGCTGCTCGGCCGGTACGGCTCCACCGGCATCGTGGCGGTGATCAGGGCCTGCCAGACGGCGAGTTGCCGGTCCGGCGGGAACTGGACGGTGCTTCCGTCGAGGGCGGTGTACGGGACGCGTACGGACCGCAGCGGCTGTCCGGCGCGGCGGACCTCGAAGCCCGTGCCGGCGAGCCACCGCGGCCAGTCCTGCAGCCCGAAGTCCGTGACGGTGAGCGCCGTTCCGGCCGGGCCGATCAGGCGCGGTGTCAGCAGCACCGACAGCAGGGCCATCGGTTCGGACTGCCCGGGGACGGCTGTCACCCGGCCCGCCGGGATGACCGTCCAGACGAACTGCCGCTCCAGGCCGGCCGAGTCGTGTGGGCCGGCCGAGTCGTGCGGGCCGGGTCCGTTGTGCGGGCCGGTCGATGACATGGCTCACTCCCCTGCGAAGGCCCGGCAGTAGGTCTGCCATGGGAAGGACTGCCCCTGCGGTCCGAGCGCGGCCCGGACCGAGGGGTCCGCGGTGGTCGAGGCGCCGGGGAGGGCGGCGCGTTGTCCGGCGGAGGGCGGGCAGTTGCCGAAGCACTTGTGGCACTCCAGCGTGAAGGACTTGGAGAAGAAGGTGAGGTCCACGGTGACCACGAGCCGGGCCGAGCCGCTCAGTGAGCCGCTGGGGGCGTCGTACGTCAGGGCGAGGGTCAGCTCGATCGAGACGCTGATCAGCCCCAGCAGGGAGACGCTGCCGCCGATCCGCAGGTACCCGGTGACCTCGGTGTCTGTCCCGTTCTTGGCGAACACGACGCCACCGAAGACGTGCACCTCCGCGGACACGATGACGAAGTCCATCACGATGGCCGCGCCGAACTCGATCCCGCCGGTGAAGCGTTGCAGGCCGCTGTCGGTCCCGCCGGCGCTCAGGCCGAGTTCCAGGTACCCGCCGCCGCCGAAGCCGGACACCGTGACCAGGAACGGCCGCTCCCGGGTGCCGAACGCGAAGTCCATCAGGAGGGGCTGGTCGGTCAGGGAGAGCGTGACGCCGATCTGGATGGTCAGGTTCTGCAGGCTGAACACCAGGAAGCCGATGCTGGGCACGGCCACGGTGTACGAGGCGGTGATGCCGGTGGCCGAGGTGTCGATCCTCGGGCCGTCCTCCCCGAACGAGAGGTACTGCTCCAGGGTGGCGAGGAAGCCGAGGTCCCCGCCGAGCGTGACGTCCGAGAGCCGGACCTTGAGGTCCAGCCGTTTGCCGGGGTCGGCGGTGAAGGTCACCGACGGGAAGGTGAGAGTGACGTACGCGGGGGCGTTCGGGTCGGGGACGATCAGCCGGAAGTCGGTGATCACCCCGGTGGCGTGCATCTCCGCTCTGCCGTCGACCAGTCGGGATTTCACATCGATGCTCAACGAGCAGTCGTTGCCGTGGTGGAACGGGCCGGCGTCCTGCGCCAGCCCCTGGTGCCAGGTCAGCTCCGCGGACGGGGTGGGCGTGTCCTCCCCGGTCCAGAGGAGCGTCGGCGGGCCGGAGACGGCCTTGATGAGGCTGCTCAGCGGGACGACGCCGAACAGGGTGGCGTCCGGGGCGAACAGCTTGGCGGGCACGGTCTGGAAGGCGTCGCTGACGGCCGGCCCGAGCGTGCGGGAGACCTGTGACACGGTCATGTTGGGCGCCGACAGCCCGCCGACCCGGGCCCCGGCGGCCCCGAAGTCGAGCGGCAGGGGCGTCACGAGTTCGAGCAGCGCGTCGGGGGTCGGGCTGCCCCAGGGCGTGTCGACGAGCGCCTTCGCGAGGGTGGCGGGGAGCGCCGGGAGCGGGCCGAGGAGCCGGCGGACGGCCGGCAGGCCGACGGTGAGTTGGGTGACCTGCGGGTAGAAGCCGACTCCGCTGGGGGAGAGCCCGGCCCCGGTCCCGCCGAAGGTCATCGACTGGACCTCCTGCACGGCGCCGTCCACGGCCCGGGTCGCCGACGCCATGGCGAGCGGGACGCGGACGCCGATGTCGGAGAGCGGGCGGCCGAGGTTCGCGAAGGGTCCGGTGTGCGGGCCGGTCCCGTAGATTCCGTCGAGCGCCACGCCGTGGTCGGCGCCGGTGGCGGCGTCCTCGACGAACAGCAGCGGCAGGTGCAGCTCCACGTACTGCTGCCCGGCCGTGGCCTGGAGGGTGAACACCACCGGGGCGCCGCCCCTGGTCGGCCAGAAGCACCTCGGCGGGGTGGCCGAGGAGTCCACCGGGATCCAGGAGGCGTCGTCGAGGTCGCCGGTCTGGCCGGGATCGATCCAGACGCGCTGGAACGGGAACCGGCGCTCGTGCGGGCCGCCCGCGCCGATGCCGTAGTCGTCGCGGACGGGTTCGGTGACGATCAGGAAGGCCTTGCGATGCAGGGCGGCCACCGCCGGGTCCGTGCCGTCGAACCGGCGGTCGGAGACCTCGACGTAGGCGGCCCGGTGGCCGAACGGGAACAGGGCGCCGGTGACGGACACCTCGACGTGGACGTCCCGCCCGAGCGCGGCGTCGTGGGCCCACTCCAGCCGGGGCCAGTGGGCGGCGGCGCAGAACCGGGCACCGAAGGCGCTGAGGATCAGCCGGTCGACGGCGAGGGGGACGGCCGGGTCCTCGGCGGCGGCCGAGACGATCTTGCCGTACCAGGTGTCCAGCGGGGTGCCGTGGTCGGCGCCGTCGGCCAGGGACCGCACGGGGTGCGCCGTCAGGTGCCCGTCCGGGCCGGCGATCCGGCTGTGCCACAGTTCGGTGCCGCCGGCCGCGCCGGTGGCGGGCAGGGTGCGGTGGGTGCAGCGGGCGTCCGGCTGGAGGGTGAGCAGCAGGTTCCAGGGGACTTCGAGCCGGGCCAGCAGGTCGGCGGTGGTGGCGGTCGTGACGAGCAGCGGCAGGCGGTTCATCGCGTCGAGCAGACCGGCCACGGTGAGGGTGACCGGGTCCGGGCCGACGGCGAAGCACAGGGTCGACGGCCCGGCCAGGAAGCCCTGGGGCGGCTGCCCCGACTCCACCACCGTCTCGGCCAGGTGCTGCGGGGGGACGTCCACCAGCAGGTGCCCGCCGCCGGGGTCGGCGATCAGTTGCACCGTGCCGTCGGGCAGGGTCCGCTGGTGCAGGCCCTGGCTCCGGACCGTCAGGGTGACCAGGTCCTCGGGGCGCAGCACGGGGTAGCTGTCCGTGGGCGCGGCCGGCAGGTCGAGGAGCTGCCAGTCCTGCCAGCCGTGGTCGAAGCGGCGGTGCATCAGGGCGGTGCCGGACCAGACGGCGAAGACGTCGAGGCGGCCACCGCCGGAGGCGACGGCGGCCAGCCGGGCGTCGGTCGGGCCTCGTGTGCTGGTCGGGGCCCCGGCGGTGAGGTCGCCGCCGAGCTGCTCCCAGCCGAGCCAGGGGGTCAGGGCGGAGTGGTGGAGGCCGCGGTCGCCACCGAGGAAGACGTCACGCTCCGTCGCGGCGAGGCAGGTGAGGGAGCGTTCGTCGCCGTCGGGGAGCGGACCGAGCGCCTCCCAGGGCGGTGGCCGGTGGGTCGGCGGGGTGTCGCTCTCCAGGCGGGCGTGGAGCAGCAGGTGTTCGTGGGGGTCGGCGAGGAGCAGGTCGACCCGGCCGGGTGCGGCGGCCGCGGCCGCGAGGTGGCCGGGTGGTCGCTCGCCCGTACGGAGCACAATTGGCCCCTTGCTGGGGTGGGCGTGCAGGAATTCCCAACCGTGGGTGCCGGTGTCCCGGAGGGTGTCCAGGACGAGGCGGACCTCACCGGCCCGGCCCGGCACGACCGTGAAGCCGGTCACCGGGCCGCCGCCCCGGGCCGGGGTGCCGAGCGACGTCCAGTGCGGGCGCTCCCCGGCGCCCGGGCGCAGGCACCGCAGCTCGCCGTCGGTGCCGAGGGCGAACAGCTCGACCGGGCGGCCCTCGACGGCCGTCGCGCTCAGCCAGTTGAACCCGGGGGCGGCGGTGGAGCTGGGGGTACAGGGGGCGCCGGGGGCGCCGGGGGCGCCGGGGGCGCCGGTTGTGGGCCAGGGGCCGTCCAGGGTGCGCCAAGGGTGCCAGCCGCCGTCGAAGGCCCGGTGCCGTACGGTGCCGTCGTCCGCGCCGACGAAGAGATGAAGTCTGCCGTGCCCTGGCGAGCAGACGGCCAGGGCCCGTGCCGGGTGGGTGTGCATCAAGCGCCCCCAGCAGATGGACGCAGCGGATGGATACCGCGCAGGGATACCGCGCAGGGATACCGCGAGGGATGCGGTGCCGATCGGCGGGGGCGGCGTACGGAGCACCGGGTGCCCACCAACTGGCGGTGGTTCCAGGCTATTCCCGGTTCGGATGCGGCTCAATTCCTGGCCCCGGCCCGCTGTCCGGGCCGGGTGGCGTCGCTGCGCGTGAGCGCACCCGGGCCCGACCGACCGTCACGCGCCGTCGCCGGTGCGCTCGACGGGCCGTACGGTTCCGGCCAATTGGGGCCCGGGCGCCGGGCGGCTCCACGACTCCGCTTAGGGATACCCGTGGGCATGAACGTCATCATGTCCCTGACAGGGAGAGGTGGCGGTGGCGACCGGGCCCTGCGGCGGGTGTTCCGTTTGGCGGCCCGGCGGTCCGGTGGTTCCGGCCAAGGTGCACGACACCCGTTCCCCGGGGCCCGCCGGTCGCGGAGGATGCCAGTCGTTGCGTATGCCTCCCGGTCGGGAGTGGAAGAGCGTCGGCCCGCGCCCTGATGCGTCGCGGATTCCGGCGGGCGTCGACGGCGTTGGAGGGGCCTTGTCCAGAGGTGCCGGTATGGCGCGGTCGTCCGCGCGCTCGTGGTTCCGGTGGGTCGTATTCGTGGTGGCGACGGTGTTGGTGGCTTCGCTGGCCCAGGCGGGAGGCCTGCCATCGGCGCAGGCGTCCGCGCCCGCGCCGCCCGCGCCCGCATCCGTGCCCGAGCCCGCCGTGTCGAGGACGGTGCCGCGGGACCTGCCGGTCCTGTCCGTCCCGGCAGCGGCCGAGCAGAAGCCGCAGGCCGAGGTGAGGCAGCCGAAGGCCGACTTCGCGCCCCTGGCGAGCGGCGGACATCCGCCGTCCGGCGCGCGCGGAGCCGCGCGCGCCGCAGCCCCGGCGGCGCCCCAGACCAGCCTGGTGTCCCCGGTCGACGGTGCCGTGGTGGGTACGGAGACGCCCGCGCTGCAGGTGGCCGCGGCCGGGGACGGTGTCCTCTACTGCTTCAAGATCTCCACCGGGTTCGACGGTCGTTCGGGCAGCGTGGTGGACTCCGGGTGCCTCGACCAGCCGCAGTGGACGGTCCCCAAGCACGTGCTGCACGACGGCGGCCGTTACACCTGGACGGCGGCCACCGCGGTGTCCGGCGGGACCACCGCGACGCCGCCGCAGTGGGTCGGGCACTTCACGGTCAACCAGCGGGTCGGCGACCCGGGGCCCGCACCGACCGACCACCTGGGCCCGGTGACGGTGAACCTGTTCAACGGCAACGCGCACGTCGAGGCCGCCGGGCCGGCGTTCCAGACCGTCGGCGGATCAGCAGGGGTGAACCTCGCCTACAACTCGCGGGAGGGCGCCCCGCACGGTGTCCGCACGTCGTACTTCAACGACACCCGGCACGCGGGCACCCCGGACGCGATCCCCGTGATGGTGCGCGGCGAGTCACAGGTCAACCTGGACTGGGGCATCCCGTGGACCGGCAACCCGGACAACCTGCCGTGGCGTGACAACCCGATGCCGCCCGCCCTGGACAAGAACTGGTTCGTCGTGCGCTGGGAGGGCCAGTTCAAGGCCCCGGTCACCGGGGACTTCCGGTTCGCCGGCGCCCACACCGACGGCGCCCGGATCTGGCTGGGCGACAAGCTCGTCTACGACAACCCCGGGCCCGCCGAGCCCGGCGACGACTTCCTGCTGCCCGGCCCGCGCCAGACCAGCGAAGTGGCGTTGAAGGCCGGCCAACTGGTGCCGATCCGCGTCGAGTTGTACCACCACTCCGACCAGCGCCCGCGCATGGTGCTGTGGGCCAAGAGCAGCACCGGCACCGACGACCACCGCGCCCACAACCTGGATCCGAGGATCGTGCCGACGGAGTGGCTGTTCTCCGCGGATTCGCAGGCGCTCCCGGCGGGTTGGACGCTGTCGGCGCAGTCCAGCGGCTACAGCCGCGCCGAGATGCTGGACGGCTCGGTGGTGCTCACCGACGGAGCCGGCGGCAAGCACACCTGGGCCAAGGCCTCCACGGGCGGCTACGCGCCGCCGGTCGGCGAGGACGGCGTGCTCGCCTTCGACACCTCCGGCCGGATCACGCTCACCGAGGGCGACACCGTGTCGCTGTTCAACCCCGACGGCACCCTGGCCGCGGTCGAGTCGGTCCTGGACGGCAAGAAGCCGGCCGCACTGCAGTACGTCTACAGCGGGACGCCACCACGGCTGACGCAGATCAAGGACCCGGTCTCCGGCCGGTCGCACCAGCTCTTCTACAACACCGACGGCAGCGACGGCTGTTACGGCGGAACGTCCCGCCCGCCGGGCTCCGACCCGGCCCCGCCGCAGATGCTGTGCCGCGTCCGGTACTGGGACGGCAGCGAGACCAGACTCTGGTACCAGATGGGCACCCTGGCCCGGGTCGAGAGCCCCGGCGCGGTCATGCAGGACTTCGACTACCTGGGCCGGGCCTCGGCCAAGCAGCGCTACGACGAGGCCGGGGACAACGAGGAGGAGAAGCAGAAGGCCCTGGACAGCATCGGGCCGCTGGCCACCATCCGGGACAGCCTGGCCTACGACTGGGTGGCGCGCCAGGCCCCGACCGCGGCGAACGGGTGCACCAACACCGGTGACACCGCCGCCGCCTGCACGGTGATCGGCTACGACTCCGTGACCGAACAGCCCCAGGAACCGCCCGCCCTGCGCGCGGTCCAGGTGCTGGCACCGGCCCCGGACGGCCGCTCCGGCGACAAGCGCGCCGAGCACTTCTACCAGTACTACCTGGAGCGCAAGCAGGCCACCGTGGCCCTGGCCGGGGTGTACGACTCCACCCGCTCCCGCACCGTCACCTACGACGACGCCGGCCGCACCCTGGTCACCACCGACTTCACCGGGGCGAGCATCGCCGCGGAGTGGAACACCAAGGACCAGGCCACCGCGGCCGTCGACAGCGCCGGCCGACGCTCCACCACGGTCTACGACCACGCCGACCGCCCGGTCGACAAGTACGGGCCCGCGCCGGCGTCCTGCTTCACCGGCCAGACCCCGACACCCGCGTGCGCGGCGACGATGCCGCACACCCACACCAGCTATGACGAGGGCTTGGTGGGGCTGTCCGCCGCCTTCTACGACAACCCGGAACTGGCGGGCGTCCCGACGGTGTTCTCCACCGGGGTCGGCGCCGCCGACGGGGCACTGTCACGGTCGTGGGGAACGAGTCCACCGGTGCCGAACACCGGTGGCTGGTCCGGACGCTTCACCGGCGAGCTGCAGTTCCCGGCCGCCGGGCAGTACGGCCTCGGGTTCACCGCGGTCGACGGAGTCCGGCTCTGGGTCGACGACGTCCTGACCGTCGACAGCTGGGGCGACAAACCCGCCACCGCGGTCACCGGCACGTACGCCAACACCACGGCCGGGAGTTGGCACCGCGTCCGCGTCGACTACTACAACCGCTCCGGCACGACGGGGGCACTGGCCTTCACCTGGACCCCGCCCGGCGCCGGCGCCCCGGCCCCGGTGCCCGGCACGAACCTCGCGCCCCGCTACGGCTGGGCGACGGGCACGACGACCGACGACACCTCCGGGGGCGACCAGGAGCGGGCACCGTCCAGGCGTGGTGCGAGCGGCTACGCCGACCCGGCCGCGGGCATCGACCCGGTGTACGGACTCAAGGTGTCCGCGACGGCCGACCCGGGCGGACTCAATCTCACCGCCCGCTCCACCTTCGAACGGCCGGGCACGGGTTACTTGCGCAAGGTGGCCGAGGCGCTGCCGGCGGGCGACATCACCAACCCGGACCGGCGTGACACCACCACCTACTACGGCGACACCGAGACCCGTGCAAACCCGTGCGACCCGAACGCCCCGGCCGCCAACCAGGCAGGCATGACCAAGACGGTCACCGGGGCCAAACCGGGCAGCGGGCCGGCGTTCACCAGCGAGTCGGTCTACGACGAGGCGGGCCGTCTCGTCGCCGAGCGCGTCGACGACGAGCCGTGGAGCTGCACCAGCTACGACGCGCGCGGTCGGACGGTCCAGAAGGTCTTCCCGGCCTTCGGGGACAAGCCGGCGCGCACGGTCGACTACGACTACGCGGTCGGCGGGGACCCGCTCATCTCGAAGGCCAGCGACCCGAACGGGTCCATCACCACCGTGATCGATCTGCTCGGCCAGGAAGTGGGCTACACGGACGCCAACGGCGTCACGTCGACCTCCACCTATGACCAGGTCGGCCGGTTGACCACCGACACCACCACGGTCAAGGGCGTCTCCAGTACCGTGTCCTACGCCTGGAACGACGCCAACCAGCTGACCCAGGTCAAGCTCGACGGCGCCGTCGTCGCCACCCCCGCCTACACCGCTGCGGCCGAACTGGCCGCCGTCGCCTTCGGCAACGGGTCCCGCCTCGAGTCGTTGACGCGCAATGACTCCGGCAAGCCCACGGCGTTGGTGTGGAAGACCGTGGCCTCCACCGTGGTCGACACCGTTACCCGCTCCCGGGACAATCGCATCACCGACGACGCGGTGACCGAGGACGGTAAGAACACCGCGAGCTACTCCTACACCTACGACCCGGTGGGCCGGCTCGCCGCCGCGAGCGTCCCGCACCACCGGCTCACCTACCGGTTCGACCCGGCCGACGGGTGCGGATCGGCCACGACCACCGGGCTGAACACCAACCGCACCGCGTCCACCGACAGCCGCGACGGCGCAGCTGCGGTCACCACCAACTACTGCTACGACGGAGCCGACCGGCTGACGGCGACCACCGGCGGCCTCGCGCTGGAGTTCGGCTACGACACCCGCGGTGACGCCGTGAAGATCGGCGGCGACGCTCTGGGGTACGACTCCACCAAGCGCCACGTCTCCACGACCACCGCGGGTGGCACCACCATCGCCTACACCCGCGACCCGGCTGACCGGTTGACCGGCCGGACCGTTACCGGAGCCGCCGACCAGTCGAAGAACGGGACGACCCACTACTCCTACACCTCCAAGCATGACGACGCAGACCTGGTCCTGGACAAGGACGGCGCTCTGCTCCAGCGGATCGTGGCGCTGCCCGGCGGCGTGCTGCTGACCAAGAACTACGACCGCGTCGCCACCACCAACTGGTCCTACCCGAACATTCACGGCGATGTGCTGTTCACCGCTGACGGCACCGCCGCCCGTACCGGCGCCCTGCACCTTTACGACCCGTTCGGGCAGAACATCGACCCCACGACCGGTGCGTTCGCCGACGTTCCGACCCCGGCCACTGCGGCCGGCGGCATGGACTTCGGCTGGTTGGGCCAGCACGAGCGCCCCGTGGAGCACCTGGCCGGCCAACAGGCGATCGAGATGGGCGCCCGTGTCTACCTGCCGGTACTGGGCCGGTTCCTGCAGCTGGACCCGGTGTCGGGCGGATCGGCCAACGACTACGACTACGTCAACGCCGACCCCGTCAACGGACTGGACCTGGCCGGGACGTTCTCCTGGAAGTCGGTGGTGCACGTGGCGACCACCGCGGCCGAGGTGGTGGCCTACGTGCCCGGCCCGATCGGAACGGTGTCCTCCGGCTTGGCCGCAGCGGGCCAACTCGCCCAGGGCAACAAGGCTGCCGCAGCGATGGACGCGCTCGGCATGATCCCCGGCGGCAAGCTCGCCAGCACGGTGGCCAGGAACGCAGCCAAGGAGGCCTCGACGCTGGGCAGGGCCGCTGCGGCCGTCGAGAGGTGCAACTCGTTCTCCCCGGATACACAGGTGGAGATGGCCGACGGCAGCACGAAACCGATCAGCGACATCCATGAAGGCGACCAGGTCATGGCCACCGACCCGGCCACCGGTGTCACGGTCGGGGAGCCCGTCGCGGGGGTCATCGTCGGCCACGGAACCAAGCACCTGATCGACATCGTCGTCGAGGGCCTTCGACGGGCTCCGATCACCGCCACCGCCGGCCACCCCTTCTGGGTCCAGGACCGTGGCTGGGTCGACGCCGGGGACCTCAGGACCGGAGACCTCGTCCGCGACCCGACCGGCGCCGACACCGTGCGGGTCACCGCGATCCGCGACCGTGGTGACGTCGCCGACCAGACCGTCTACAACCTCAGCGTCAGCGGCATCCACACCTACCACGTCCGAGCCGGTGCCACCTACCTCCTCGTCCACAACGCCGCGTGCCCCCTGCACGGGAACGACGCCGTCAAGGAATGCCCGTTGTGCCGCATCAACGGCACGGGGGAGCGCAAGGCCGTCGACACCGTGGCGGAGCACGAAGTAGGGGCCAAGTCGACCAGGGCGGAGGCCAGCGCGCGAGTGGACGCGGTGGACAACCTCAGCCACGCCCACGTCGATTCGACCGGCCTGAGCGCGGTGGTGGTCGCCGGCGCCGCAGCCGCGCGACTGGGGCACGCGACGAGGAGCGCGATCAGCAGGTTCAGGAGGTAGGGAACGCCGTCCGAATCCTCGGCTGCCCGTCGCCCGACCGGAACACGCACCATGAGAGGACCACATATGGCCAGATGCACAGCCAGGAAGAGAAGATCGTTGTGGCGGGTCGTGACCGCGATCGCCGCGATGGTGGGTGCGGCCCTGGGGGTCGGAGCGGTTCCGGCCACCGCCGCGCCCCCGGCGGAGACGAGCCTCACGGCGCTGGTCCAGCTGACCTTCACCAACGTCAGCAACGGGAAGCAGCTGGACGTCCTGGACGGCAGCTACGACGACAACGCGCCCGTCTCGGTCAGCCCGGCGCCGGGGTCCGCCACGACGTGGCGCATCAACACGGGCATGACCTTCGGCTCGGGGTTCGCCATCGTCAACAACACCACCGGCAAGTGCATGGACCTGACCACCGCCCGCTACCAGCTGCGGCAACAGCCCTGTGACGGGCGGGCGTCCGAGCAGTGGTACGTCCAGCCGGTCGCCGGGTCGGCGCAGAAGGCGTTCAGGATCCGCCAGGTCGGCGACAACACCTGCCTGACGGTCCAGATACCGCCCGCCATGGACAACTGGGCGTACACCTACCGCTGCGACAACACGCCGTACCAGCAGTGGACGCTGCCCGCCGAGGTCTACCAGACGGCGTGGAACATCGCCGTGGACTACGCGGCCGCCCGGTGCAACAAGGACACGGCGACCTGCTCGTGGTCCACGGCCAGCCAGACACCGCCGTTCACGCTGCCGGAGGCGTGCGTCTCCCCGATCTGGTTCAACGACACCTCGACCACGATCCCGTGGGAGTTCTCGCTGAGCACCACCACGGGGTGGACCAACACCATCGGCTTCAAGCTGGGCGGGAGCCTGAGCGTCGGCGGAAACATCGGTCTCGCCAACGTCACGCTCGAAGTCACCGGCGAGATCAACGGTGCGACCACGGTGGACCTCAAACAGGAACTGGGCAGCAAGCTGACCGTGAGCGTGCCCCCGCGCCAGTACGGGTGGGTCACGCTGTCCGAACTGGCCACCAAGGCCACCGGGACCTGGACGTTCGACGCCCAGGGCTTCCCGTGGACCGCCGACGACACCATCACCGTGCCCCTCAAGTACGACACCAAGGGCGGCGCGAGCATCTACAGCGCACGGACCAGGCCCACGTTCACCAACTGCGCCGGAACGTAGCAGCGCCGCCGGGCGCGGGAAGCCGGGCAGGGGGTGTGATGGCCAGGGCCACCACACCCCCTCGTCGCGTTGTGTGACCAGCCGGGGGCGGTGCGCGAAGGTGTCCGACCGTGCCGCCGGCGTGGGCGACGCTGCTTGTAGGCTCGTAGGGAACAGCTCGGATTCTTGAAGGGGGAGCCCGGTGCACGCCCGTCGGTGGACAACTGTGGTTGCTGGAGTCGTCACGCTGAGCAGCCCGGCGGTCGCGTATGCCCGCGGCGGGGGCGGGAGCCACGGGTTCAGCGGCGGGGGCAGCCATGGTGGTGGGGGCGGTGGCAGCCACGGCAGTGGCTTCCACGGGTCGACCGGCGGCGGCTTCGGTTTCGGGTTCGGCTCCGGAGTCGGGAGTGGTGGCGGTGGGTTCCTCCTCCTGCTGGTGATCGTCGCCATCCTCCTCCTGGTCCTGTGGATCAGGTACCGGCGCCGGAGGACGGCGCAGGCGGTCGGTCTGAACACGGTGTCGGACCGTACGGCGCACCGCGCGGACGAGCAGGCGCGCGAGCGCGCCGCCCAGGTCGGGGCCCGGGTCGACGCCATCGCCGACACGGATGCGACCTTCGACCGCGCCGCGCTCGAGAGCCGGGCCGTCTGGCTGTACGTGACCGCCCAGAACGCCTGGACCCGACACGATCACGCCACGTTGCAGCAGATCCTGTCCCCGGTGCTCTACGGCAAGTGGGCCGATCAGCTGCGCGACTACGCCTCGCGCGGCGAGGTCAACGTCGTGGAGGTCGTCTCCGGCCCGGCGGTCGAGCTGGTGGACGTCGCGAATCGCGCGGGCGAGGAGAACGACACCGTCACCTTCCGGGTCACCGCGACGCTCAGGGACTACGTGCGCCGCGGCGACGGCGCGGATGCCGTGCGCAAGGACGGCTCGACGCGCCCGGTCGAGTACTGGACGCTGCGCAAGAACCGGGCCGGGGAGTGGATCGTGTCGTCGGTGGAGCAGGCGGCCGAGGGTGCGCACCACCTGACCGGTGCCATCGAGACGGACGGCTGGGACCAGAAGGAGGTCGCCCGCGAGGCCGTGCTCGAGGTGGCCGGCAGGACCGCGGTCAAGGGCGCGGGCGACATCCTGTCGCTCACCAACATCTCGTGGAGCACGGATGCCGACACCGCCGTCGGCGATCTGAGCGTGCTCGACGGCCGGTTCGACAGGGCCGTTCTCGAGGTGGCCGTCGAGCGGTTCCTCGAGGAGTGGGTCATGAACGACGGCAGCCTGGACTTCACCTCCGTCCGCACGGTCGACCGAACCGTCATGCGTGACGCCGTGGTCAGGTCGGTCACGGTGCGCTCGCTGGTCTCACGCGAGCCGGTCGTCTTCCGCGTCGCGGTCGGCGCGGAGGGCGTCTACTACGAGGTCGACCGTCGCACCGAGCGGGTGCTCCGCGGCGACCCACGCGAGCGCCGGCCGATCACCTTCGCGTTCGACCTCCGGCTGGACGACACGTCGACCAAGGCGTGGACGGTGATCGCCGCCGACGTGGAGTAGGGCGTCGCGGAAGCAGGCGTGACGTCAACTGGCGTGCGAGCATGGCCGGATGACTTCGAGCATCGAAGAGGCACAGGAACTGCACCGGGTGACGACACCGGTTCTGGAGATCGCCTACCAGCGGACCGGTGAGCGCCGCCGGGAGGCCGACGCCCCGGTGATCCTGCTGCACGGCTTCCCCTACGACGTGCGGGCCTACGACGAGGTGGCGCGGCTGCTCGCCGAGGCCGGCCGGGAGGTGCTGACGCCGTACCTGCGCGGCTTCGGGCCGACCAGGTTCCTGGACGGGGGCACGCCGCGCAGCGGTGAGCAGGCGGCGCTCGGGCAGGACCTGGTGGAGTTCATGGACGCGCTGGGGATCGAGCGGGCCGTGGTCGCGGGCTACGACTGGGGCGGGCGGGCGGCCTGCGTCGTGGCGGCCACCAGCCCGGAGCGGGTCCACGGCCTGGTGGCGGCGGGTGGCTACACCGTGCAGGACATCGCGGGTGCGACGGAACCGGCCGCCCCGGAGGCGGAGCACAACTTCTGGTACCAGTACTACTTCCACTCGGAGCGCGGGCGGCTGGGGTTGGAGCGTAACCGCGAGGAGCTGTGCCGCCTGCTCTGGCGGCTGTGGTCGCCGACCTGGGCGGGGGCGGACGAGGCGTTCGCGGCGTCGGCGGCCAGTCTGCACAATCCGGACTTCGTCGAGGTGGCGGTCCACTCCTACCGGCACCGCTACGGGCTGGTGGCGGGGGATCCGCGGTACCGGGCGCTGGAGGAGCGGCTGGCGGCCCGGCCGCCGGTCGGGGTTCCGACGGTGGTGCTGGTGGGCGGTGACAACGGGGTGATCGCGCCCGCCGACCAGACCGGCACCGAGCGGTTCACCGGTCCGTGCGAGCTGCGGACCCTGCCCGGGGTGGGGCACAACGTGCCGCAGGAGGCGCCGGCGGCCTTCGCCGAGGCGGTGCTGAGCCTGGGGTGCTGAGAGTCCGAGGTGAGCTGTGGGGGGGGGGGGGGGGGGGGGCCCCCCCCAACCCCCCAGGGGGAGCCCACCCCGTCTTACGCACCCTTTTTTTCTTTTTGAACCCCAAACCCAAAAAGTGAAAGGGCCCGT
>NZ_JBVIWC010000017.1:97300-104892 GCF_055594965.1 Kitasatospora sp. NPDC040550
GCAGCAGGGGTCGGGGGGGGCCGGGGATTTCTTTCTCGGGGGGGGGGGGGGTTTGGGGGGGGGGGGGGGGGGGGGGGGTGGGGGGGGGGGGGGGGGTTCCCCCCCCCCCCCCCCCCACCGGGCGGCCGTCAGCCGTGCGTGACGCACTTGTTGGCGCTGTTGGACCACAGGCCCTGGAGGTCGAAGGTGCCGGTGCTCAGGGTGACGTAGGCGTCGAGGTTCTCGCACTCGTCGCCGATCTCGCCGCCGCCGCCGTTCCAGCCGATGCTGGGCCAGAAGTCGGTGACGGTCTCCGCGTACTCGTGGGTCTCGGTGGACTCGATGCCGGAGAGCAGCCGGCCGTCGGTGAAGATGGTGCAGGCGCCCGCCCCGTTGTCCGGGATGTACGGCAGGTTGGTGTACGCCAGGGTGCCGTAGGAGCTGCTGGTCTTGTCGTGCCAGGCGCAGAAGCCGGAGTTGGGGAAGCCGTCCGGGTGGGCGCCGGTGGGGGACACCACCACGTACTGGGCGTTGAGGTTGGGTGCCTGGGTGGTGTTGCCGAAGTGGGCGGCGGCCTTGCCCGCCTCGGCGGCGATCTGGGCGGCGGTGGCGTTGGCCGGGGTGGCGGCGGCGTTGTCGAACCAGACGCCGGCCAGCGGGGAGGACGCCGGGTGCTGGACGTGGGTGCCCTTGGTGCCGCAGGTGGTGGTGCCCTTGGCGACGCCCTCGCAGTACTGGCTGAGGATGGTGCCCCAGGTGTCCTGGCTGCCGTAGAGGCCCTTGAACATGTTCTGCATGTCGGGGGCGACCCCGGCCGGGTCGGAGGACCACTGCGAGCCCCAGAACACCAGGTACACCTTGGGGGTGGGGGAGACCACGCCCTGGGTCGCGGCGGAGCGGACCGAGAGGGTGTTGCCGGAGGTCGCGGTCGGGCTCTTGGTGGTGCTGCCGGGGTGGAGCGGCTTGGCCCCGAAGTGGGCGGCGGCCGGGGCGGGTTGTGCCTCGGCGCCGGCGGCCAGGGCGGTGGTGCCGAAGGCGGCCAGGGCCAGCGCCGTGAGGGTGTGGGCGGCGGCCTTGAGGGGTGTGCGCATGCGTCTGCTCCCGGGTGTGAGGGTGTGGGAGGTTTGTCCGTACGGGCCGTTGGGCCCTGTGGGCCCGCTGGTCGAGCCCGGACACCACATCAACTCGGCCGTCCGCTCGTCCAGATGGCGGGCACGGGGGCGGGGAACCCTTTGCCGTGCTCATACCAAGACCTTGTCGCGGGTGCGGGTGCGGGTGCGGGTGCGGGGCGGTGGCGGGGTGGTGGCCGTGGTGGCGGCAGGGGCGGGTCGGCGGCAGCGGCAGGGTCGGTGCGACCACAGGTCGGTACACGTCGAAGTTCCCGGACCGGATTCCGGCCGGGAACTTCGGCAATTCCCCCGGGATTCACCGGGAGTTCCGCCGTTCCAACGTACGGGCGGTCATCGGCGGTTCAATTCCCGGTGTGTTGGGATGCGAACGCCCGTGGGCGCGGAACAGCCCGCCGGCGGGGCCGGCGGGCTGTGGCGATCGAGTCCGGGTCAGCTGGGCCGAGGTCAGCGCGGCTTCTTGAAGCCCAGGGTCGTCGCGTCCTTCTTGGTGTAGATGGTGCCGTCCGTGTCCTTGCTGAAGTCGCCGACCTTGGCGGCCGTGGGCGGGGTGTAGCGCTTGGGCAGCTGGATGTTCTTGGCCATGGTTCTCTCCTCTGCATCGAGGCCGAAGCCTGTGGATGGCGTGACTCCATTGGGGCCGGTGGCCGCCGGGAGTGTCCAGTCGCGTCATCAGATCCGGCCATTGACGGAGGGATTCACGTCTTCGCAGGTGGATCGCGGACGGAACGTCTTTCGGCCGGATCGGCCGGAAGGGTAGTTGGGGCACGGAAGTGAACTGTTGCAACAGGAGTGTCCATGCCAAGCGCGATTTTAACGAGATTCGAATGTGAGGGAACGACAATCATCCTTCGTCTTTCGGTGCGTGAATGGCGTGATCCATGAGGGAAGTGGACCTTGCCCGGTTGTGTCGCCTTCCCCCGGTGGTGCACGGTTCCGGAGAACAGCGCCGACCGGCCGAACGCCCTGCTGGGGACGGCCGGACGGCCACCGGCACCGGCGCGCACGCAGAGCCGCCGGCACACCGGCGGCACCGACGCCGCCGTGACACCTGGGGGTGGGCACGTGCAGTCGCTCAACGACCACCTGGTGGTCCTTCCGGACTCCCCGGACGGCGCCCGGGTCCACCGCCGACTCGGCGCCACGGCACCGCGGTGCGTCACCCACGCGTCCGGACGGCCCTGGCTGGCCGGGTCGTGGTCGCCGGAGGACCTGGTGGTGTCCGAGGCCGGCCCGGTCCGGGTCGCGGTCCACGGGCTGAGCCCGGTCGGACAGGACCGCCTCGACGCCCTCACCCGGACGGTGCGCGAGCTGTCCGACCTGGACGCGCTCGCCCGCAGCCTGCCCGGCAACACCCACGTGATCGCCTCGGCCCACGGGTGGGTGCGCTTCCAGGGCACCGTCACCGGCAGCAGGGCGGTGTACACCGCCCGCCTGGACGGCGTGCCGATCGCCGCGGACCGGGCCGACGTGCTCGCCGGGCTCACCGGCGCCGAACCGGACGAGGACCTGATCGCCGCCGGCGTGACGTACGGAATGCTCTTCGCCCCGCTCGGCGAACGCAGTTGGTGGCGCGGCGTCCGGCTGGTCGCCCCCGACTCCTGCCTGCTGCTGCCCACCGCCGGCCCCGCCCGGGACGTCCGCTGGTGGCAGCCCCCGGAGCCCGACCTCCCGCTGGCCCCCGGGGCCGCCGGGGTGCGCGAGCGCCTGCGCGAGGCGGTCGCCCTGCGGCAGCCCGCCGGGCGGCTGTCGGCCGACCTCTCCGGCGGCATGGACTCCACCTCGCTGTGCTTCCTCGCCGCCGAACACCACCCCGACCTGCTGACCTTCTGCTGGACCGGCGGCAGCGCCATCAACGACGACCCCGTCTACGCCGCCCAGGCCGCCCGCCTGCTGCCCGGCGCCCAGCACCTGAGCGTGCCGGACACCGACGCCCCGCCGGTGTTCTCCCCGCCGTACTGGGCGGTCGACACCGAGGCCCCGCGCGCCGCGACCCGCGGCATGAACGCCATCCGGTACGGGATCCGCCACCTCGTCGACCGCGGCGCCACCCGGCACCTGGCCGGCCACGGCGCCGACGAGCTCTTCACCGGCGGGGCCGCCTACCTGCGCACGCTCTTCCGCCACCGGCCGGTGACCGCCTGGCGCCAGCTCAGCGCCCACCGGGCCCTGAACAGCTGGCCGTTGCTGCCCAGCCTCGCCGGGCTGCTGCGCGGCGGAGACCTCGGTGGCTGGTGGCGGCAGTGCGCCGACGACCTGGCGCATCCGGTCCCGCCCTCCCGGGGGCCCGCCCTCGGCTGGGGGGAGCGGCTCCCGGCCACGCCCTGGGCCACCGGCGACGCGGTGCGCACCACCCAACGGGTCTTCCGCGAGGTCGCGGACCGGATCGTCCCGCTGGCCCGGGACCGGGGACAGCACGAGGCCCTCACCGCCCTGCGCAGCGCCGGCCCGGTGCTCCGACTGGTCTGCCGCGAGTACACCGCCTCCGGGCTGCCGCTGGAACTCCCGTACCTGGACGACCGGGTGGTCGAGGCCGTGCTGGCCGTCCGGCCCCACGAGCGGTACAGCCCCTGGCAGTTCAAGCCCGTGCTGGCCACCGCGATGCGCGGGCTGGTGCCCGGGCCGATCCTCGACCGGACCACCAAGGGCGACTGCGAGGAGCCCGTCGACCGCGCCCTCCAGGAGCACGTCCCCGACCTGCTCGACCTGTTCGAGGACTCCCGGCTGGCGAACCTGGGCCTGATCGACCCGGACCGGCTCCGGACCACCCTGATCACGCCCCCGCGCACCGAGGACGTCTGGTCGGCCCAACTGGAGGCCACGATCGGCGCCGAGCTGTGGCTGCGCGAGATCGCCGCCCGACCGGGCGCGTTCGCCGCCCGCCCCGGCACGCCGGCCGCACCGGCCGAGCGGGCCCTCAGCGGCACCGGCCGCCCCGGCCGCACACCCCACCCCGAGGAGGCTCCGTGACCAGCCCGCCCTACGCCCTCCGGGCCCGCACCCGACTGCCCCTGCACCGGCGCGTGCTGCCGCTGGCCGCCGTGGCCGTCGCCCGGCCGCTGTCCACGCTGCGGCCCGACCGCCTCCAGGCCGTCCTCGGCGTGCTCAGCACCGGCGCCCGCCCGGGCACCGCCGCCCAGGCCTCCGAGGCCCGGGCCGCCGTCGTCGCCGTCAGCCTGCGCTGCGCGGTGCACAACTGCCTCCAGCGGTCCATCGCCACCGCCCTGCTCTGCCGGTTCAGGGGCGCCTGGCCCACGTGGCAGGCCGGCGTGCGCACCACGCCCTTCGCCGCCCACGCCTGGGTCGAGGCGGAGGGGCGGGTCATCGACGAGCCCTACCCCGACGGCTACTTCCGGCCGCTGGTCACCGTCGCCCCCAAGCAGCCGGCCCGCCCGGCCTGACGGCCCGTCCCGCCCGCCGCCCCGACTCTCCCGGAGAAGGCCCCATCATGACGCTCCGCTTGACCGACCACACCGTGTCCACCGACACCGACGACGGCGCCGTGCTGCTCAGCCGGCGCACCGGGCACTACTGGCAGCTCAACCAGACCGGCGCCTATGCGCTTCGACGACTGCTGGACGGCTGCACCCTGGACCAGGTCGCCGAGGAGTTCGCCGGCCACTTCGACATCGCGCCGACCCAGGCACGGCAGGACCTGACCGACATGACCGAACGGCTCCGCACCTCCGGCCTCGTCGAGACCGGCCTCGTCGAGACCGGCCTGGCCGGGACCGGCTGACCGAGGGCCCGACGCTCCAGGAAGGGAGGCGCGCGTACGATGCTCCGCCAGCTGTGGGCCCTCACCAGGGGTCAGCGGCGCGCCCTGGGCGCCGCCCTGCTGCTCACCCTGACCGCCGCCGGCGTCGGCGTCGCGCAGCCGCTGGCCGCCAAGGGCGTGGTCGACGCCGTCACCGCGCACCGACCGCTGCTGCTCCCGTGCGCCGTCCTCGTCCTGCTGCTGCTGACCCAGGCACTGATCGGGGCCTGCGCCGCCTTCCTGCTGGAACGCACCGGCGAGCGCTTCGTCCTGGGCATGCGCACCGGCCTGATCGGGCACCTGCTGCGGGTCCGGATGGACGCCTTCGACCGGCAGCGCGTCGGCGACCTGATGGCGCGCGCCTCGACGGACGTGGTCGTCCTGCGCGAGGCGCTGACCCACGTCTCGGTCCAGATCGCCACCAACCTGTGCGTCGCGCTGGGCAGCGTCGTCGCCATGTTCGTGCTGGACCCGCTGCTGATGCTGCTCATCCTGGGGGTGCTGCTCGGCTGCGGCCTGGTGATCAACCGGCTGTCGGCCGAGATCGGCCGCTCCTCCACGGCGCTGCAGACCGCGGTGGGCGCGATCTCCGCCGGGCTGGAGCGCGCCCTGTCGGCGCTGCGCACCGTCCGGGCCAACCGTGCCGAGCAGCGGGAGATCGACCACCTCGACGGTCTGGCGCACCGCGCCTACGACGCCGCGGTGCGCAGCGCCCGGCTCACCGCGGTGGTCGCCCCGACCGCCCAACTCGCCATCAACGCCGCCTTCATCCTGGTGCTGCTGTTCGGCACGGCCCGGGTCGACCAGGGCGCCCTGTCGCTCGGCGCCCTGGTGGCGATGCTGCTGTACGCCTCCCAACTCACCGGCCCGGTCACCGAACTGATGGAGGGCATCGCCTCGGTGAACCGGGCCAAGGGGTCCGCGGAGCGCGTCCAGGAGGTGTACGCGCTCCCCGTCGAGGAGCGCGCCCCGGCCCCGCCCGTCCGTACCGTCCCGCCGCGCCCCGCCGGCCGGGGGTCGGCGCCCGCGCTGGAGCTGCGCGACCTGCGGTTCGGCTACAGCCCGGACGCCCCCGTCCTCCACGGGCTCTCCCTCACCGTGCCGCAGCACGCGCTGGTCGCCCTGGTCGGCCCGTCCGGGGCCGGCAAGTCGACCACCTTCGCCCTGATCAACCGCTTCTACGAACCCTGGAGCGGCAGCCTGCGGATCGACGGGCAGCCCGCCGCCGACCTCGGCCTCGCCCAGTGGCGCTCCCACCTCGGCTGGGTCGAACAGGACTGCCCGATCCTGCACGGAACCCTGCGCGACAACCTCTGCTACGCCGCGCCGGACGCCACCGACGAGCGGCTCCGGCAGGTCCTCGACCTGGTCAACCTCACCGGGAAGGTGAACCGCCTGCCGGACGGCCTCGACAGCGAGGTCGGCGAACGCGGCGTACGCCTCTCCAGCGGCGAACGGCAGCGCGTCGCCATCGCCCGCGCCGTGCTCGCCCGCCCCCGGCTGCTGCTGATGGACGAACCCACCGCCCACCTCGACCCGGCCAACGAGGCCGCCCTGACCCTCAACCTGCACGCCCTCCGGCAGGAGTGCGCCATCCTCGTCATCGCCCACCGGATGTCCACCATCGAGGCGGCCGACAGCGTCGTCATGCTCTCCGACGGCACCGCCTCCGCCACCGGAACCTACCCCGAACTCCTCCACGGCCACCCGGACTTCCGCCGGCTCGCGGGCCACCACCGGTCGGGCTGACTGATCATCATCGCGCCGGGGTTGTCAACCGGGCCGCTCCCGAACGAGTGTCACAGTCCCGTCCCTGTCATGTCCTGGTGATTGTGACGCCGGGTGTGCCACCGAACCCGGTGGGCCGACGTCTTGTGAAGTGTTCCAAGCAGTCAGCACACACCGTCATCGGGGAGCCACCATGTCCGTCCGCCACCGCCGCCCGCTGCTCGTCGCCACCGTTCTCGCCGGCGCGGGGCTGGCGTTGACCGCCTGCGGGCCCGACAACACCGACCCGGCCGCCGGGCCGGCGCCCTCCGCGAGCAGCACGGTGTCCGCGAAGCCGACGGCGGGCGGTGCCCCCACGGCGGGCGCGCCGACCACCGGTACGGGCTCGCGCCCGGCCACCCACGCGCCGTCCGGCGGCAGCACCAAGTCCGGTTCCGGGTCAGCGGCCGGTGGCCCGTGCGACATCCAGAACCTCTCGATCCACATGTCGGCCCGCTCCGGGGCGCCCAGCCAGCGGGTGATCGAGGTGCAGAACAAGGGCGGGAGTTCGTGCACCCTGAGCGCCACACCGGGTGTGGACCTGGGCAACTCCACGACGCCCGACCAGAGCAAGAACATCAAGCCGATCCTCGCCGCCGGGACCATGCGCTACACCGTCGCGGCGGGCAAGACGGCCTACGTGGTGCTCGACCTCGACCCGAGCGGTGCCACCGCCGGGACCACTCCGGGCATCAACGAGGTCAACGTGCTGGCCGACGACGAGGACGGCAACATGCCGCTGGCGAGCATCCAGAACTTCCCGCTCGGGGCCGATGCCAAGGTCCTGAACCCCTCGATGGGCATGTACCGGGCCACCCTGGCCGAGGCCGTCGCCTCCGTGGCCTCCGCCCCCAACTAGTCCTTCCCCGTCGGTCTGTGGGCCCGGGGGGGGGGGGGGGGGGGGGGGGGAGGGGGGGGGGGGGGGGGGGGTTGGTGTCTGGAGGGGGAAGAATCCTTGCTGC
>NZ_JBVIWC010000017.1:104902-196902 GCF_055594965.1 Kitasatospora sp. NPDC040550
CTTCCCTTTTTCTTATGCTACTATCCCCCCCCCCCCCCCTCCCCCCCCTCCCCCCCCCCCCCCCACGGCCGTCCGGTTCGCGCTCAGCGGGCGAGCAGCTCCGGCGCGCGGTGGGCCACCGTGCGTTCCGCCTCGCGCCGGCCGCGCGGGCTCAGCCGGGCCAGCAGGTCGTGGTCGACGGCGCCGCGGTGGATCCAGATCCCGGCGAGCGACTCGGCGCACAGGTCCACCAGGGTCTCGTCCGGCTGGGCCGGATCACCGGCGATCCCGGCCAGGGCCGCGACCACCGCGTCGGCCGGGAAGCCCTCCAACTCCGAGGCCGCGTCGTACCGTTCGTCCGGCCGGACACCGGCGGCCGTGCCGAGCAGGACGCCGATGAGCAGGGCCTCCTGCTCGCCGGGCAGGTACGCGCGCCGGGCCACCGGTCGCTCCGCGGGCTTCTGGCGGGGTGTCCGCCGGTCCGACGAAAAGGTCTTCAACGGATCTCTCCCCCGTGCGTCTCGCTGCGCTTCCCGGCTCCGACCATACCGCCGTCGGGATCACCGGCGGCTCGCCCCCCGACGCGCGGTGCCGTCCCGGGCGGGGAACGCGCCGGCGGCGATCCGGCCCAGGTTGTAGCAGAAGCCCTGCCCGTGGCCGCGGACCCGGGTGGGGTACGACCCGGCGGAGCTGCGCGCGGCCGGGACGGTGAACCCCGGACGGCTGCTGGGCTGGTCGCCGCGGACGGCGGGCCGTGAGCCCGGGGCCGTGGCCGGCCAGGAGGCGGGGGCCCGGTGACGCCCGGTCGGAACCCGGCTGACATCCTGGCCGGATGGACGCCGACGACCTGGACCTGGTGCACCTCCACGAGGTGATGGACGGTCTGGCCAGGAACCCCGCCCTGCCGGCCCCGATGATCCGGCGGCTGTTCGCGCGGCGGGAGGGGTGGGGGCAGGTGGCGCAGCGTCCGGACCTCACCGAGGACATGATCACCGAGATCCTGGCGACCGACAACGAGTGGCTGGTGTTCGGCCTGGCGCTCAACGACCGGCTGCCGGACGCCTTCCGCCTCCGGCTGGTCGCCCATCCGTACGGTGCGGTCCACGCCGCGGTCGTCGCCCGGGCCACGAACCTGCCGAGGGAGGTGCTGGAGCGGCTCGTCGACGACCCCGAGCCGGAGGTGCGGAAGGACCTGGCGAAGCGCGACGGCACGCCGCCCGACCTCCGGGCCCGCCTCGCCGACGACGCCGACCCGGAGGTCCGCGCCACGCTGGCGAAGTTCTGGACCAGTGCGCCGGAAGCCGTGCGGCGGACCCTGCTGACCGACCCCGAGGCCGACGTCCGGGCCGCCGCCTGTGCCACCTGGTTCGCGCGTGAACCGCATCCGGTGCCGCCCGCGGACCTGGTGCCGGCCCTGCTGGCGGACCCGGTGACCAGGGCGGGCGCGGTGATCCACGCCGTGCTCGACGCGGACACCCTCCGGCGGCTCGCCGACGATCCGGACGGCGAGGTGCGCGCCGAGCTCGCCCGGCACCCCGACCTGCCGCCGTCGGTCCGTGAGGTGCTCGCCGTCGATCCGGCCCTGAGCGTCCGGGTGAAGGTCTTCGCCCGGCCCGACACGCCGGAGCACCTGCGGGCCCGGATCCACGCCTCGGTCCACGAGCCGGCGGGCTCGATGGCCGACCCGGGCCCCGACGCCGACGACGAAGCCCTCCTGGAGTGGATCCGGAACGAGTTCGCGCCCACGGAACTCCGGATCCTGCGGCTACCGTGGGTGACGGCCGATCCGCTGCCGTACGTCGAATCGCCCTACCCCTGCTTCCGGGCCTCGGCGGCCGCCGGACGGGACCTGCCCGCGGACGCGGTGGCCCGGCTGCTCGACGACGAGGAGGAGATGGTCCGCCTCACCATGGCGTACACCGCCCCGCACCTGGTCGATCCCGGGACCGCCGAGCGCATCGAACGCCGCTACCGCCGACGGGACAAGTTCACCTTCTGGTGGGACACGGAGGAGGTCCTGACCTTCCAGCCGGTCACGCTGCGTCGCTTCGCCGCCGATCCCGAGCCCAGGCTGCGCTCCTTCGCACCCCGTGATCCGGACCTGCCGCCGGAGCTCGCCGAGCAACTGGCCGCCGACCCCGAGGAGCGCGTGCGCCGTGCGGTCGCGGGCCACCGCGCCCTCCCGCTCCCGGCCCTGCTCCGGCTGCTCGCCGACCCCGAGGGGTCCGTCGCGGAGGCGGCCGCCGCCTCGCCGTACCTCCCCGTCGAGCAGATGGAGCGCTTGCTGGCTCTGGCAGGGCTCTGACCCTCGGAGGCCCCCGGACCGGGGGCTTGCCCGGTTCGGCGGACCGCTCGGATCGCCGGGCCGGGGCGTGTCGGGCGGGCGGACGGGGTACCGGAAGTGCATGGCAGTCTTCCGAAAGCCGGGGCGCTTCAAGCGGCCGGACCGTTCCGGTCCGGTGCGTCCCGAGCCCGTTGCCCGGGCCGAATCCGGTCCGGAAGGGGGTCTGGCCGAGGGCCTCACCGAGCTGGTGGAGGGGGCCGAGCGGCCCACCGGGGCCTGGCAGGTCGCCGAGTACCACGCGGAGCGCGGGCGGGGGCGGGCACTGGTGGCGGGCGTGGCCGGGTGGCTCGGCAGCGGGGGACGGGTGGCGGCCCGGGGCGCGGCGCTCGGCGGCAAGGCGCTGACCGAGCAGCTGGTGCGCACGGCGCCCCGGATCCCGGTCCGCGGCCTCGCGACCCTGCGCGCCCAGCACCCGGACGCGGCCGATCCCGAGCAGCTGGCCGATCTGCTGGTGGCCGGTGCCACCCGGGCCTCCGCCGCCCTCGGCGCGGGCGTCGGGGCGGCGGCCATGCTGCCGGTGCCGCCCGCGATGCCGCTGGAGATCGCGGCCGAGACGCTGGCGGTGGCGGCGGTGGAGGTGAAGCTGATCGCCGAGCTGCACGAGGTCTACGGCGTCCCGGCGCAGGGCAGCGTCACTCAGCGGGCCGGGGCCTACCTGGGGGCCTGGGCGAACCGCCGGGGAATCGACGCGATGCTGCTGACCCGCCCGGCGGGCTTCGCGGCGCTGGCCCTGGGGGCGGAGGTGCGCCAGCAGGTGCGGCGCCGGCTCACCCGCAGCTGGATGCGCCGGTTGCCGTCCGTGACGCCGCTGCTGCTGGGCGCGGGCATCGGCGCGACGGTCAACCGGCGGGACACCCGGCGGCTGGCCGGGCAGGTCCGCGACGACCTGCGGTCGCGGCCGCCGACGGACCGCGGGTACTGGGCGGCGGCCGGGCCGACCGTCGAGGGCGAGGTCGTTCCGTGACCTCCTGGACCCTGACCCCTGGGCCCTGGCCGTCGTTCCGTGAGCCCGTGAGCCCGTGAGCCCGTGAGCCCGTGGCCCCGGGTGCGGGGCGGGTGGCCGGGGTTGTGCCGGGACGGGGGCCTGACCGGCGATCCGTCGCCGGCCGAGCTGCCGGCACTGCCGCTCGGCCACTGGGCGACCCGTGCGGACGCCTCGTCGACGGAGTGGCAGGTCTTCCGGGGCCGACCGGGCTCGGGGGACGGGCCCCCGGCGGAGCGCGGTCAGTCGAGGAGGCCGAGGCGCGGCCCGCCCCGCTCGTGCAGTCGGCGGAGGAAGCCGAGCACTCCGGCGGAGCCGCCGGCCCAGGTGGCGCTCGGCCGGGCGAGGCCGGTGTCCGGGAACACCGGACGGGACGGCGGGCCGCCGCTGCGGCTGAGGAGGATCGCCGCGACGGTGTCGGCGGCGTGCCAGAACTCCTCGGCTCCGGTACCGCTGCCGGAGCCGGATGCGACGGCGACGTCCACCAGCAGCTCACCGACCCCGGCCAGCCCGCAGCACTGGGTGACCAGCGGCATCCGGGGCGCGAGCGCGGCGCAGGTGCGGGCGGTCTGCCGGGCGAGGTCCAGGTACCGGGGCTCGGCCAGCCGGTCGGCGGCCCGGACCAGTACCGGTCCGATCCCGGCCAGGCCCCGGCACCAGGAGCCGTAGCGGCGGGTCGCCCCCGGGGCGGTGGCCCGGGCGATCAGCCCCGGGGTGTCGGCGGCGAGTCGGGCGCAGGCCTGTTCGGCCCGGTGGCGGTCGGCCGGGTCGCCGCCGGAACTCCCGTACTCCAGCAGGAAGTAGGCGACGCCTGCGGTGCCGTGTGCCAGGCCCTCGCGCAGTGCGGCGCTGCCGGGCGTGTCGGCTCCGGTGGGGGACAGGCGGGCCCGGCCGGTGGCCAGCAGCCGGGCGCACTCGGCGGCGACGGCGAGGTGCCGCTCCCGCCCGGCGGGGTGGGCCCGGGCGAGCAGCAGTCGGCCGACGCCGATCCCGGCGACGCCCTCGATCAGGTCGGCCTCGGGCGGTCCGCCGTCCGGGCCGTGGGTGGGCAGGTCCTCGCCGCCGCCGGCGGGCGATCCGGCCCGGGCGAGGAACAGTTCGACCCCGGTGCGGCCCGAGTAGAACCCCGGTGACAGCCGCCTGGACTGCGCCGCCGTCCACTCGGCCAGCGCCGTCACGGCCTCCGGCACGCCGGGCCGGTGGAGGTGGTGGAGGAGTTCCAGGCCGAGTCCCGCGCTGCCGCCGTAGACGTCGATCGGCGTCGGGACGGCCGCCCGGGCGGCGAGCGCCGGGTCGGTGATCCGGTGTGCCTCGGCGACGCAGTACGCGGTGGTGTGCTCGACGACCTCGCGCAGCCGGTCGGGGTCGAGCCGGTACGGGGGCGGTACCGGCGGGGGCGGTGTCCCGACGGCCGTACGGCTGCGGAGCCGGTCCGCGCCGGTGGTCCGGACGCCCGGCTCGGGGCTGGTCAACTCGGCGATCAGCGAACGGAGTTGCCGGTGTTCCCGGCCGGGCAGTGCCCAGGCCAGCCCGGCCAGGGTGCGGTCCCGGTTGACGGTGGCGTCGCCGTCGACGATCACCGGGTCCAGTCCGGTGGCGGCGAAGCCGAGGGTCGCGCCCAGCGCGTGGAAGTCGTCGGCGGGCCGCGCGGGTTGGCCGACCGGGCGCCGCACCGGGTCGCTGTAGCCGGGTGTCGAGCCGTCCGGGCCGGCGCCGTCCAGGGAGCTGATCCCGAAGTCGACCAGGTGGCAGCGGCCTTCGGCGTCCAGCGCGACGTTGTCGGGTTTGAGGTCGCGGACGACCACGCCCCGGCGGTGGATGCCGTCCAGCAGCCGCAGCAGCCGGTGGGCCAGTTCGGCGAGCCGGGCGGCCTCGTACGGTCCGTGCTCCTGGACGTCCCGGCGCAGGTCCCGGTCGCCGCAGCTGGTCATCACCAGGTACTCGTCCGAGCGGTGCCGGAACGCGTCGAGTGCCCGGGGCACGCCGGGGAGGCCGTCGAGTGCGGTGAGCACCGCCCGTTCGTTGCGCAGCCGGTCGCGGGCGTCCGCACCGGTTTCGTCCTCGGCCACGAAGGCCCGGGCCTGCTTGACCACCACGGGCCGCCCGGTGGCCAGGTCGACCGCCCGGTAGACGTTGCCCTGCGGTTTGCGGGCGATGCCGCCGGTGACCCGGTAGCGGCCGCCGCCGAGCCCGGGGGCGTCCTGGGAGGGCAGCGACCGGTGCGGGAAAGGGTCCTCGGCCCAGGGCGGGCACCGGTAGGAGCCGGCCGCCAGCCCGTCGAAGGCCCGGCCGTCGGGGCCGACCATGACGGACTCCAGGCGCCCGCCGCGCCCGGTGCGGTAGTCGCCGGTGAAGGGCCCGTACCGGTAGTAGACGGGGGCGTCGGGGTCGACCCGTCGATCGCTCACGACCTGCGGTCCCTGCTGCCCGCGCAGCGCCGCGACCAGCTCCCCGGCCAGTGTGACGGCGGTGCCCGGCGCCGGGTAGACGGTGAGCGCCTTCCCGACCGAAGCGGCGCTCCGCGCGCCGGAGTTGAGCTCCCGCAGCACCTCCGGGCCGCTCGCCCACTTGGCGTGGCAGACGTGCCTGGCCAGTACGGGAAGGGCGAGGGCGAGCAGGGTGTCGAGCCCGCCGGGGCGGGCCGAGACGTGCAGCTTCCAACCGTGTTCCACCGCCGGCATCCGCGGGTCGTTCAGGTACGACCAGGTCTCGTCGGACCAGCCGCTGCGGCCGGCGATGGAACCGGTCACCGTCAGGAGTTGAAGTCGCAGGCGAAGCGGGTGGTGGCGGTCACCCACGGGTCGGCGAGACAGGCCGTGGCCTCGCGGTCGCCGCGGTCGTCGTCCTCGAACGCGATGCTCTCGTCATCGACCAGCAGCGGACCCGCGTCGCGGATCTCCTCGATCATGGTTCCGGGCATGGGAAACCTCCAGATCTTGTCGTGCTCCGGTGATGGTGCGGGCCGCGGCCCCTGCGGCTGACCGAGCGGGCCGGGATCCCGAAGCACGAAGGTAGGGAGGAACGTTCCGCCTGACAAGGGGTCAGGACGCACCAGCTCCACTTCCTGGGCACATTCGTGGAGGAACGGTAAACACCGCCCGCGATGCTCAGGAGCTGACGCCGACCGCGTGCCGGAAGCTCGTCGGGTCGGTGACCAGGTCCAGCATGGCCCGGGCGACGTCGGCGCGCGGCACGGTGGAGCCGGCGGGCCCGGACTCGACGGCGTGCCGGTAGCGGCCCCGGCCCGGCCGGTCGGTCAGTCGCGGCGGCCGCACCGCCGTCCAGTCGAGGCCGCTCTCGCGCAGTACGCGTTCCATCGCCTCCAGGTCGGTGTACACGTCCCGGAGCGCCGCCCAGAGCAGCGGGCCGAAGGCCTTCGCGGCGAGGACCGGTTGCCCGGCCCCGGAGCGGTTGAGCGGGGCGGCGCTGACCACCAGGAGGCGGCGCACCCCGGTGGCCGCCATGGCCGCGACGGCCGCGCGGGCGGAGGTCGAGGCGGGCTTGAGCGGGTCGCGCCGGCCGGCCTGGCCGATGCCGGAGAGCACGGCGTCGGCGCCCGCGACCACCGGCTCCAGCGAGGCGGGGTCGAGGGCGTCGGCCTGGACCACGGTCAGCCGGTCGTGCCGGAGGGGAAGTCGGGCCGGGTCGCGGACGGCGGCCGTGACCAGGTGTCCGTCGGCGAGGGCGAGGGTGACCAGCTGGCGGCCGATGCCGCCGGTGGCGCCCAGGACGGTGAGTTTCATGACCGCTCCCAGGGGGTGGGTGAGTGCTCACTTCCGTTCTCCTCCTCATGGTGAGTGAGTGCTCACCCACCTGTCAAGGTAGGCTGGTGCCCATGACGAACGAGGGGATCCACGAGGACGGCCGTCCGCTCACCGGCGGAGCGCTGACCAGGGCCCGGGTGCTGGACGCGGCCGCCCGGCTGATCGGCACGGTCGGACTGGTCCGCGCCACCACGAAGCAGATCGCGCGGGAGGCCGGCTGCTCGGAGGCGGCGCTGTACAAGCACTTCCGGGACAAGGAGGAGATCTTCGTCCGCGTCCTGCGCGAACGCGCCCCGCGACTGGCCGCCGCCGTCGCCGAACTCCCCGACCGGGCCGGGCAGGGCTCGGTGCGCGAGCACCTGGAGGCGGTCGTGCTGATCGCCGTGCCGTTCTACCGGCAGTCCTTCCCGATGGCCGGCGGCCTGCTCGCCAGCCCCGAACTGCTCGCCGCCCACCGCCGCAAGCTCGACGACGCCGGCCCGCACCACGTCAGCTCCCACCTGGCCGACTACCTGCGCGCCGAACAGCGGCTCGGCCGGATCGCCGCCGACGTCGACCCGCACGCCGCCGCGATGCTGCTGATCGGCGCCTGCTTCCACCGCGCCTTCCTGGAGGTCTTCTACGCCGGCGAGGCTCCGGCCGAGGCGCTGCGCCCCGCCGGCCCGGAGGAGTTCGCGGCGGCGACGGTCCGGGCCCTGGTCGGCGGCATTGAGGCTCCGGACGCCTGAGGCATTCGGCCGACCTCGCCGGGCGTCGTGACGGTCCGGGTATGTACCGTCACCTCCTTGGGGGATCTGCCGACTCTGCACGGGCCGGGCCCGCGCCCTCAGGAGTCAGTACCCATGAGACTTCGTGCCGGCGGTCCGTCAGGGGCCGGGGGCGAGGTAGCGGCGGCCCGGTATCTGTTCGAAGATCAGGTTGGTGCGGGTCTGGGCCACCGCGGGGTGGGTGGTGAGGTGGTCGACGACGAAGTCGCGCAGGGACTCGGGGCCGGCGACGCCGACGTGCAGCAGGTAGTCGTCCGAGCCGGCCATGTGGAAGACGGCCAGGACGCCGGGCAGGTCGGGGGCGGTGCTGCGGAAGCTCTCGTTCTGCTCCCGGGTGTGGGCGCGCAGCCGCACCGAGATCATCGCCTGGAGCGGCAGGCCGATCGCGGCCGGGTCGAGTTCGGCGCGGAAGCCGCGGATGATGCCGCGCTCCTGGAGGGCGCGGACCCGGGCCAGGCAGGTGGAGGGGGCGATGCCGACGGCGGCCGCGAGGGCGTTGTTCGGGAGGCGGGCGTTGTCGGCCAGGGCGCGGACGATCGCCCGGTCGACGTCGTCGACGGGTGCCCGTCCGGCCTGCGGATTGTTCGGCATGCCTGCCAGGATTCCAGCCCGTTCCGCAGATTCGCAAACCTGATCGACCCGGAACCGAATGTTCTTCGGAAGGGCTTCCCCCCGGCGCCCGAAAGTTCCATCCTTACCGACGGTCCTCCCCGGCACCCAGGGTGACGGTGGCGACCTCCCGCCGCCGTCCCCGCACCTCCGGAGCGCCCCGCCCATGAGCCCGACCGCCTTCCCCGCCGCTGCGACCGCCGTCGACCCCGGTCCGGAGCTGGACGGCGGCGACTTCGCCCTCCCCGAGGGCGGCCTGGACGAGGCCGGGCGGCTGCGCGCGCTCGACGCCGTGGACGAGTACCTGACCCGCAAGCGCAAGCACCTGGTCGGCTACCAGGCCACCCAGGACATGCACGGCACCGCGCTGGACCTCGCCCGGTTCCTGCCGAACAACATCAACAACCTCGGCGACCCGTTCCAGAGCGGCGGCTACAAGCCCAACACCAAGGTCGTCGAGCGGGCCGTGCTCGACTACTACGCCAAGCTCTGGCACGCCGAGCGCCCGCACGACCCGACCGACCCGGAGTCCTACTGGGGCTACATGCTGTCCATGGGCTCCACCGAGGGCAACATGTACGCCCTGTGGAACGCCCGGGACTACCTGAGCGGCAAGGCGCTGATCCAGCCGCCGACCGAGCCCCTGGACGCGGTGCGCTACGTCAAGGCCGACCCCGACCGGCGGAACCCGAACGCCCACCATCCGGTGGCGTTCTACTCCGAGGACACCCACTACTCCTTCGCCAAGGCCGTCGCCGTGCTGGGCGTGGAGACCTTCCACGCCGTCGGCCTGGAGAAGTACCCGGACGAGTGCCCGCTGGTCGACCCGGTGACCGGCCGCCGCGACTGGCCCACCGAGGTGCCGTCCCGCCCGGGCCCGTCCGGCCTGTCCTGGGACGGCCCCGGCGAGATAGACGTCGACGCCCTCGCCGTCCTGGTCGAGTTCTTCGCCGCCAAGGGCCACCCGGTCTTCGTCAACCTCAACCTCGGCAGCACCTTCAAGGGCGCCCACGACGACGTCCGCGCGGTCTGCGAGCGACTGCTGCCGATCTTCGAGCGGCACGGGCTGGTACGGCGCGAGGTCGTCTACGGCAGCTGCGCGCGGACCGGCCGCCCGCTGGTCGACGTGCGCCGCGGCTTCTGGATCCACGTGGACGGCGCACTCGGCGCCGGGTACGCGCCGTTCCTGCGGCTGGCCGCCCAGGACCCGCAGGCCTACGGCTGGACGCCCGAGGCGGAGCTGCCCGAGTTCGACTTCGGCCTGCGGCTGCCCACCGCCGGGCACGGCGAGGTGGACATGGTCTCCTCGATCGCGATGAGCGGCCACAAGTGGGCCGGCGCGCCCTGGCCGTGCGGCATCTACATGACCAAGGTGAAGTACCAGATCTCGCCGCCGTCCCAGCCCGACTACATCGGCGCGCCGGACACCACCTTCGCCGGCTCCCGCAACGGCTTCTCCCCGCTGATCCTCTGGGACCACCTGTCCCGGTACTCCTACCGCGACCAGGTCGGCCGGATCCGCGAGGCCCAGGAGCTCGCCGCCTACCTGGAACGGCGCCTGGCCGCCATGGAGCGGGAGCTCGGTGTCGAGCTCTGGCCGGCCCGCACCCCGGGCGCGGTCACCGTGCGGTTCCGCAAGCCGAGCCCGGAGCTGGTGGCCAAGTGGTCGCTGTCCTCCCAGGACGTGGTGATGGTCCCGGGCGACGAGACCACCCGGCGCAGCTACGTGCACGTCTTCGTGATGCCCTCGGTGGACCGGGCCAAGCTGGACGCCCTGCTCGCCGAACTCGCCGAGGACCCGGTGGTGCTGGGCGCCTGCTGACGGAGGGCGTCGTCGGCGCGGACGGCGGCCGTCAGAGGTTGGTCAGCCGGTCGCCCTTGGCGTCCTGGAGCACGTGGTCGACGCAGACCGCGAGGACGACCAGCAGCAGGGCGTCCTGCTGCTCCAGGACGTCGACGGCGTAGGCGTCGCGGATGGTGAACCAGCGCCGGGAGACGTGCGCCAGGGTGGTGCCCTCGTGCTGGATGTCGAACTCGCGGTCCCACAGGTTGCCGTTGATCCGCAGCCGGCGGCCGTCGCCGAGGCGGACCTTGAAGCGGTCGCCGAAGAGCGTGAACATCTTCTTGCTGATCTTGGCGGTCAGCTCGCCGTTCTGCTTGATCAGCAGGGTGTGGTGGATCGTGAAGGCCTTGCGGACGATGCTCGCGACGTGCTCGCCGCGGGTGTCCTCCAGGGCGAAGGTGCGGCGCAGCCGGAGGAACTTCCGGTTCACGCGGTAGAGCTTCTCCCGGTGCTCGGTCTCTATCCAGGCCTCTTCGTGGAAGGCGAACATGCGGTCGCGGACCAGGTAGCGCACTGTGGGTCCCCCCGTGGTGGTGCCGCCGGCCCCCGTGGCGCGGCGCGGCCCAGAGCGTAGCGGCTGGTCAGCGCGGGGGAGGGGCGGGGGGTGGTGGCTTTACCGGTCCGCTACCGGGCTGCGACGATCCGCCGACACGGCGGTGACCCGACGGTGACACCGGGCCGCGCGGCGGGCCTCGGCGGATGGGTGTCCAGGGCCCCGGCGGGGTGGGCGTCCAGGGCCCCGGCGGGTGGCTGCGCCGGGGCGCCCCCGGGTGGGTCAGGCGATGCCCTGCCCGTCGATGTCCGCCCCCCACTGGTCCTCGCCGACGGCGCCCACGCAGTAGCCCCCGCCCTGCACGGTGCCGCCGGCCTCCTGGCACTGCTCGGCGGTGACGTCGGCGGGCAGCACGGCGGCGGTGGCGGGCGCCGCGCCCGCGAGGGCGAGCACGGCGGCGGCGAGCGGGACGGCGAGCGGGGCGGCCAGACGGGCCGGCGATGAGGTGAACATGTGCCTCACAAGAGCACGCGCCGGGGGTGACGGCCAGTCAGGTACGTCCGTTCGCGGGCCCCGCCCCGTCAGTGTGGGTGGGCCGGCTCCGGGGGCCAGGCGTCCGGGTCGAGGACGCCGAGGGCGTAGGCGCGGGCGACCAGGGCGGTGCGGTTGGGGAGCTGCCAGCGGCGGGAGAGGCGGGTGAGGTGGTAGTTGACGCCGTCCGCCGTGAGGCCGATCTCCTTGGCGATCCGGGCGGTGGTGGCGCCCCGGGCGGCGGCGGCCAGGATGCGGGCCTCGATCGGGCTGGCCTCCGGGCGCGGGGGTGGCACCCGGGGCGCCGGGCAGGCGGCCGGTTCGGCCGGCGCGCGGAGCGAGAGCAGCATGTTCGGGGTCTGCTCCGGGGTGTCGCTGACCAGGTCGACGGTCATCTCGCCCTGCCGCTCGGCGCCGCCGGCGGGCGTCCAGGACACCCCGACGGAGTACTGCGAGCGGCGGTGCAGCCGGATCGCCTCGGCGAGGGTCTGCAAGGAGGTGTCGTCCCGCAGCGTGAAGTACTCCAGGATCCGGCGGTTGCGCAACTGCCCCGGCAGCCCGCCGAACTCGGCGGCCATCGCGCGGTTGACGATCATGATCCGGCCGCCCCACTCGCAGACCGCGATGGGCACCGGGTTGTGGTCCAGCAGGCGCAACGCCCGGTTGCGCCAGACCACCGCGGCGTCCAGGCGGGTGCCCGGCGCCGGACCGCAACCGTCGGTCGGTCGCATCATCGTCTCTCCTCCCGCGGAGGCCGCCCACGCCAGATCTGACAGGCCATGGGCAAGTCTCGGGCAGCCATTGGCACTACACAATCATGTAGTGATCGCGGCCCGGCGCTCCTGACGAGGGCAGAGAGTGGAGATACCGAGAACTTTCCTGCCGTGGGAGGGACCTACCGATGACCGACACCACGACCGAGGCCGTGCCGGCGCCACCGACCGCCGAGGCCCTGCCCGCGTTCCGCGCCGGTGCCCAGGCGGAGCCCCGGGCCGGGCTCCGGGCCGGGATCCCGGCCGATGCCGACAGCGACAGCGACAGCGACACCGACGCCGATGCCCCGGGCGTCCCGTGGGTGGACATCTCCGACCTGCCGCCGGTCAGCGTCCCGGTGCTGCGCACCATGGAACTCGCCAGAACGCACGGCTCCGCGTTCTTCCAGCGCCTGCACGGCCGCGAGACCCTGATCGTCAGCAGCCTGGAGCTGGTCGAGGAGCTGGCCGACGAGGAGCGCTTCACCAAGGCCGTCGGCCCGGCGCTGGAGAACGTCCGGGAGTTCACCGGGGACGGTCTGTTCACCGCGTACAACGACGAGCCGAACTGGGCCAGGGCGCACGACATCCTGATGCCCGCCTTCGCGCTCGGCTCGATGCGCACCTACCACCCGGTGATGCTGGAGGTGGCCCGCCGGGTGATCGGGGCCTGGGACCGCCGCGCGGCCGCCGGGCTGACCGTGGACGTGCCCGGCGACATGACCCGGATGACCCTGGACACCATCGGACTGGCCGGGTTCGGCTTCGACTTCGGCTCCTTCGAACGGGACGAGCCCCACCCGTTCGTGGAGGCGATGGTGCGCTGCCTGGAGTGGGCGATGACCAAGCTCACCCGGGACCCGGATCTCGACCACCGCGAGCGCGACGCCGCGTTCCGACGGGACGCCGACTACCTGGCCGGCGTGGTCGACGAGGTGATCGCCGCCCGGGCCGGGAGCGGCGCCGAGACCGGCCCGGCGCAGGACCTGCTCGGCCTGATGCTCGGTGCCGTCCACCCCGCCGACGGCAGCAAACTGGACATGGAGAACATCCGCAACCAGGTGATCACCTTCCTGATCGCCGGGCACGAGACCACCTCGGGCGCGCTCTCCTTCGCGCTGCACTACCTGGCCAAGCACCCGTCCGAACTCCGGCTGGTCCAGGAGGAGGTGGACGCGCTCTGGGGCGACCGGGCCGATCCGGAGCCCTCGTACGAGGACGTCGGCCGGCTGCGGTACACCCGGCAGGTGCTCAACGAGGCGCTCCGACTGTGGCCCACGGCGCCCCAGTTCAGCCGGGAGGCGCGCGCGGAGACCCTGCTCGGCGGGCGGATCCCGGTCCGCCCGGGGACGCCGATCTTCGTGCTGACCCCGATGTTGCACCGCGACCCGGCCTGGGGCGACAACCCGGAGCTGTTCGACCCCTCGCGCTTCGACCCGGAGCACGAGGCGGCCCGCTCGCCGCACGCCTTCAAGCCCTTCGGAACCGGCGAACGCGCCTGCATCGGGCGGCAGTTCGCGCTGCACGAGGCGACCATGCTGCTGGGCATGCTGGTCCACCGCTACCGGCTGATCGACCACGCCGACTACCGGCTGACCCTCAAGCAGACGCTCACCATCAAGCCCGACGGCTTCACCCTGGCCCTCGCCCCGCGCACCCCCGCGCCGCTCGGCGGTCCCGCCGCCTCCGCGCCGGCGGCCAGGGCGGCCCGGCCGGCCGGGTCCGCGCCCGCGCCGGACCGCGCCGCGCGGGTCCGCCAGGGCACCGGCCTGCTGCTCCTGCACGGCTCCAACTACGGTGCCAGCCGTGAGTTCAGCCGCCAACTCGCCGACGTCGCGGCCGAACTCGGCTGCGACACCGCGATCGCGCCGCTCGACGCCTACGCCGACGGGCTGCCCACCGACCGGCCGGTGGTGATCACGGCCGCCTCCTACAACGGCCAACCCACCGACGACGCCGCCGAGTTCGTCCGCCGACTGCGCGAGGCCCCGGACGGCGCGGCCGACGGCGTCGAGTACGCGGTGCTCGGCATCGGCGACCGGACCTACGCCGCCACCTACCAGCGCGTCCCCACCCTGATCGACGAGCGCCTCGGCGCCCTCGGCGGCACCCGGCTGCTCGCCCGCGCCGAGGCCGACGCCTCCGGTGACCTGGCCGGCACGGTACGGGAGTTCACCGAGGCGCTGGTCGACCTGCTGCTGACCCGGCACGGCGACGCCGAGGCGGTGGCCCCGCCCCGGGAGGAGGCCGGGTTCACCGTGACCGAGCTGGTCGGCGGCCCGCTGCACGCGCTCGCCACCCGGCACGGCATGAGCGAGCTGACCGTCACCGCCGTCGACAGCCTGACCGACCCCGGCTACCACCGGGTGAAGCGCCTGGTCCGGCTCGCCCTGCCGGCCGGCACCGACTACCGGACCGCCGACCACCTGACCGTGCTCCCGGCCAACGATCCCGCTCTGGTGGAACGCGCCGCCGCGCTGTTCGGCGCCGAACTCGACACGGTGCTCGGGATCGTCGCCCACCGGCGCACCGGCCCCGCCGTCGACCGCCCGCTGACCGTGCGGGAACTGCTCACCCACCACGTCGAGCTGCAGGACCGCCCCACCGCCGAACAGCGCGCCGTACTGGCCGGGCTCAACCCCTGCCCGCCCGAGCAGGCCGCGCTGCGGGCGCTGCCCGCGGACGACCCGCGCACGCTGCTCGACCTGGTCGAGGACCACCCGGCCCTGCGGGAGGCGCTGAGCTGGCCGGTGCTGCTGGACCTGCTGCCGCCGATCAGGCCGCGGCACTACTCGATCTCCTCCTCGCCGTCGGTCGACGGGGACGAGGTCGACCTGATGGTCTCGGTGCTCAGCGCGCCCGCCCGCTCGGGCCGGGGCACCTTCCGGGGCACCGGCTCCGGCCACCTCGACCGGCTGGCCGTCGGTGACACCGTGCTGGCCCGGGTCCAGCCCTGCCGGGAGGCGTTCCGGATCGGCCACCGCACCCCCGTGGTCATGATCGCGGCCGGCACCGGCCTGGCGCCCTTCCGCGGCGCCGTCGCCGACCGCCGCGCGCTGCTCGGGACGGGGGCCGAGCTGGCCCCGGCGCTGCTGTACTTCGGCTGCGACGCCCCGGACGCCGACTACCTGCACCGGGCCGAGCTGGAGGAGGCCGAGCGGGCCGGCGCCGTCTCGATGCGGCCCGCGTTCAGCGAGCGGCCGCAGGACGGGCGGCGCTTCGTCCAGGACCGCATCGCGGCCGAGGCGGCGGAGGTCTGGGAACTGCTCGCCGCCGGGGCCGAGGTGTACGTGTGCGGCGACGGCGCCCGGATGGCGCCCGGCGTGCGGGAGGCCTTCCGGGCGCTCTACCGGGAGCGCACGCCGGGGGCGGACGAGCGGCAGGCGCAGGACTGGTTGCAGGGCCTGGTCGAGGCGGGCCGCTACGTCGAGGACGTGTACGCGGGCTGAGGGCCCGTTCGCCGCGGGCCTTCGCCGCGGGGCGGCCGCCCGGCCGCTGCTCGGATCGAGCGGCGGCGGGGCGGCCGGCTCGTCAGTGGACTGCGTCAGTGGACCGCGTCAGTGGACCCGTGTCGGCAAGCCGTGTCGGTAGGCCGCGTCAGTAGACGCTGACGTCGTACGCGGCGAGGGCCGCCTTCACCGGCTGGAAGAAGGTCGTCCCGCCGGCGGTGCAGTCCCCGCTGCCGCCGGAGGTCAGACCGAGCGCCTTGTCGCCCTCGTACAGCGGGCCGCCGGAGTCACCCGGCTCGGCGCAGACGTCGGTCTGGATCAGGCCGCGGACCGTCCCGCCGCCGGTGTAGCGGACGGTGGCGTCGAGCCCGGTGACGGTGCCGGTGTGGGTGCCGGAGGTCGACCCGGTGCGGGTGACCGTCTCGCCCACGTACGCGTCGGGGGCGGAGGTGAACCCGCCGGGGTGGTCGAGCGCCTCGTCGTCGTAGCGGACCAGTGCGTAGTCGTGGCCGGGGAAGGTGGAGGCGACGGTCGGGCCGATCCGGGTGTGGTGGGCGCCGTCCGCGTACCAGGTGGCGGCGACGTTCCCGCAGTGCCCGGCGGTGAGGAAGTAGTGGGCGCCGCGGTCGGCCACGTTGAAGCCGAGCGAGCAGCGGTAGCGGCCGCCGAAGACGGCGTCGCCGGCGGCCAGCAGCGGGGTGAAGCGTCCGGGAACGCGCCGGACGGTCAGGCTGGGCGCGTCGGGGCCGACGGCGTGCACGAGCTCGGCGAGCGCGGCCGGGGAGACGGTGCTGTCGGCGGTCACCACGACCCGGCCGCCGGCCCGGTCGACGTACCAGGCCGTCCCGTCCACCTCGGCGTCGAGGACGGCGTCGCTGACCGCGGAGAGCCGCTCGGCTCCGGCGGTGTGGGCGGCCCTGGCGGCGGCGCCGGGCGTGGAGGTGGCGAGGGTGGTGACGGTCAGTAGGGCGAGCAGGGCGGCGGTCCCGGGGAAACGAGCGGTGGTCCTGCGCATGGTCCTCCTCCAGGGGGCGGGGCGCTGGGGCCGGGCCTCCGGGAGCAGCCCGGGATGAGCCGCTCCTGACAGGCGCTGTCCGGAAGTATGAGGAGGAGGACGGTTCCGGTACAGCCGTTCCCGGACGGCGTCGGAGGCGCGGTCCCGGCGTGCGGATGCGGTGGTGCGACGCTGGTCCGGTCAGTGCGCCGTGCTCACGGACACCGGAGGACGGCGTCGACCCGGGCGGCCGTGGCGAGCAGCTCACGATCGGCCAGCCGGGGCCCGACGAGCTGGATGCCGACCGGGGCGGAGCCCGCGACCGGGAGCGGGATCGTCACCGAGGGCAGGCCCGCGGTGGCCGCCGGGGAGGTGTTGCGGATCAGGGTGTGGAAGGTGGGCGCGTCCCGGCCGTTGAGCGGGAGGCTGTCCTCGTACCGGCGCAGCGGCCGGGCGCACACCGGGACGGTCGGGCTCAGCAGCGCGTCCAGGCCGTGCGCGCCGAACAGCTCGGCGTAGGCCTCCTGGAGGGTGCGGCGGGTGGCGAGCGCACCGTGCAGGCCGGCCTCTCCCGGGTACCCGGGAGAGCCGGGCAGGGCGGTGGCCCCGAGCAGCGCCGCCATGTCCGGGTCGCCGACCGCGGCGATCAGCTCGGCCGGGCCGAGCCCCACGCCGTGCTCCACCAGGTAGCGGCCCAGCGCGGTGGCGAACTCGCCGAGGACCAGCGGGAATCCGATCCGGTCGTCGTACTCGACCAGGTGCGCCGTGTCCACCGGCACCCACTCGGTCCGCGCGGCGGTGAGGCGGTCGACGGCCTGTTCCCAGGCCGTACGGACCGAGTCCTCCAGGTCCTCGGTGAACACCTGCCTCGGCAGGCCGAGCCGCAACGGGCGGGCCGGGGCGGCGAGGCCGCTGGCTGTGCCGGTGGCGCCGGTGGTTCCGGGGGCTCCGGTGACGAGGGCGTCCAGCGCGGTGAGGCGGTCCAGCGTACGGGCCATCAGGCCGGGGGTGTCCCGGGTGGTGGACAGCGGGGTGACCCCCGCCGAGGAGTAGCGCCCGGCGCTGGGCCGCAGGCCGTACACGCCGTTGAGGGCGGCCGGGATGGTGACCGACCCGCCGGTGTCCGTGCCGAGCCCGGCCTCCGCCACGCCCGCCGCCACCGCGACGGCCGTACCGCCGCTGCTGCCGCCCGCGAACAGGGCCGGGTCGGTGGCGTTGCCGACCGCGCCGAAGGTGTGGTTGCACGACGTGGCGCCCAGGGACAGCTCGTGCATGTTCGTCTTGCCCAGCACGATCGCCCCGGCCGACCGCAGCGCCGCCACCACGGGTGCGTCGGCGGTGGGCACGAAGTCGGCGAGGGCCGGGGTGCCCGCGGTGTTGGGCAGACCGGCGACGTGGGTGTTGTCCTTGACGACCAGGGACCACGGCGCCGGGCCGCCGCCCCGGGCGGCACGGCGGGCGTCGCTGCGGGCGGCCTGCGCGAGCGCCCCCTCGGCGTCGAGCGTGATGAAGGCGTTGAGGTGCGCGACGGCGGCGGCGCGGTCCAGCGCGGCCGCCACCAGGTCGTGGGCGCGGCCCCGGCCGGAGGTGGTGTGCTGCTCGGCCATCGGGGTCGGCTCCTTCGGTGCGGGCGTGCTCGGGTGACGGACGGTCACACCGTACCCGGACGGTGATCCGGGCCGGGAACCGGTGCCGCGGCGGCGCGGGAGCCCCGGCTACCGGTGCGTGCGGACCTGGATGACGGCGTGGCGGCCGGTGGTGCGCCACGGCGTGCCGGTGGCGTCGAGCTGGGCGACGGTGGTGGGGGCGAGGCCGACGACCACGTCCGACTTCACGGTGCGCAGGGCGGCGACGGGCGAGGGGAAGTGCCCGGCCGCGGTGCGGAACGGGGTGGTCGGCGGCCAGTGGCGATCGCCCACCAGGCGGCGGTAGTTGAGATCGCCCTTGAGGATCGTCAGCGCGGCGCCCGCGAGTTCGGACCGCAGGTCGTCCGGCAGGTCGTGGTACGGGAGCGGCGCGCAGAAGAACGGGTGGGTGCGGATCGTGAGCGCGCCGCTGTCCAACGCCCGCCACAGGCGGCGGCCGACGGCCCCGGCCGCCGGTGACGGCGCGGTGCGCAGGCGCTCGACCGCGGCGAGGGCGTCGGCCGTGGTGGCGTCCGAGACGAAGTACGGCTGCGGCTTGACGTGGAGGGCGACCTCGGCGACCGGGCCGGTGCGCAGGAGGTGGTCGATCAGGACGAGGTCCGGCAGCAGCTCCCGGCCGGCGTTGTCCGCGATGACGCAGACCCGCCCGCCGCCGGCCCGCTGCAACTCGGCCCGGAGCAGCGCGCTGTCGTCGGCCAGCAGATCGGCGTCGGCCGGTCCGCCGCCCGGCGCCGCGGTGAGCTGGAAGCTCAGGTCGGCCCGGTTGCCCCACAGCGCGGACCGCAGCAGCGCGTCCGTCCGGCGCGGTTCCGGCAGGGCGTCGAGCCCGTCGAGCGCGGCCAGCTCCTCGTCGACGGCGGGTCCGGCCAGCTCGGCGTCCTTGAACGGGGCGAACGGGTCGACGCCCTGCCAGGCGCCCGGCCCGAAGTACCCGGTGGCGTCGAGCAGCCGGTGGTAGAACCAGCTCTCCGCCCACAGGAACGGCGCCTCGCCCCACGGCCTGCCCCACAGGCCCTCGCCCCACGCCAGCCAGCGGGCGGCGTCCGGGCCGTCCGCGGCCGGCGGCTCCAGGACGCCGCTGGTGCTCTCCGCGAGCAGCCGCTCCACGGCCGCCCGCTGATCCGGGCCGTACGGCAGGGCGCCGAGGACCCGGCGGACCAGCTCGGGGTGGCGCTCGTGGAAGACGCCCCAGGCGAAGGAGCCGGGGGCGTCGCTGCGGATCACGGGGGCGTTCGGCACGGTGGGGCTCGGCTTTCTCGTCGTCCTTCTCGTCGCCGTCGCGGCGGGGAGCGGGTTGCGGAGCGCGGGGGCGGCGGCTGGAGCCGAGGGTAGACGATCAGGGGCGCCGGAGCGGGCGGCCGTGGCCGGGGGTCGGGGCGGCGCGGAGGTCGTGAGCGGAAAAGTGTTATCCGGCACGCCGCGCGGGGCTCTCCTGGGCGTGGGAACGAACGCGCAAGGCCGCAGCTGAGGGTATGCGGCCGGCCTGCGGGGTTCGAAATGGGGCGCTCCGCACGGAGGCGTGAGTCTCCGGTCGGGTTCGTTCCCACGGCGCCCGGCCGGATCGTCCCGTCCGACCGGCGCCGCCCGGCGGTCCGCCCGCAATCCCCCACGGCGGCGGACCGCCGGGCCCTCGTACCACCGGGCGGGTCAGCGGGTCAGCGGGTCAGCGGGTCAGCCGGTCGGCCGGTCAGCCGGCCGGCCGGTCGCGCCGGTCAGCTCCGTCGGAGCCGCCAGATCTGCTCCTCGCCGGTCTCGGCCGGGGCGATCGCCGCCGCCGGGCGGCGCGAGTGCTCGGTGAAGCCGAGGCGGGCCGGGACGGCGCCGCTGGCGAGGTTGGCCGGGTCGTGCACGATCTCGACGAAGTCCACGCCGGGGAGCCGGAAGGCCTGGTCGACCAGCGCCCGCGCGGTACGGGTGGCGATGCCGCGGCCGGTTGCGGCCGGGTGCAGCCAGTAGCCGATCTCCCGGCCGTTGTCGGCGGTGTCCGCGCGCCGGAAGAGCCCGCAGGCGCCGACGATGGCGCCGTCCAGCAGGATCGCGTAGGTGAAGTCCTGGCCGCTCTCCCACTTCCCCGGCCGCTCGGCCAGGAACTCGGCGGTATTGGCCTCGCTGTGCTCCGCGACCCACGGCATCCAGGGCCGCAGGTGCTCCAGCGACTCCTCGATGACCCGGAAGAACTCGGGGAGGTCCGCCTCGCCGCGGAAACGGCGCAGCGTCACCTCGCCCAGGTCGATCTCCTGCTCGGCCGGCACCAGCTGTTCTGTCAGCTCCATTCACGGATCATGGTCGTCACCCCGCCGCCGGGGCAACGGGATTTCGGCGCCCCCGCAGCAGGTGGAGCAGCGCACCGACGGCGGCCGCGACACCGGCGATGAGCAGCAGGGACAGGTCGGCGACGCCCACCGTGGCGAGGTCGAACCGGGGGTTCTCGGCGGCCTCGGTGAACTCCGGGTACACCAGGCCGTCCGGATCCTCGGTGACGCTCACCCGCTCGCCCGCCGTGTCCCAGGCCCCGCAGGACACCGACCGGCTGCGCGCCGGGTCGCCGTCGTAGCGCACCGTGCAGGAGTAGCTGGTGCCCTTGCCGTGGTGCACCGTGACGTCCGTGACGGTGCCCGGGTGCGCGGTTCCCCGCTCGGAGAGCACGGTGGCCTGGGCGGTGTTCAGGCTCATCAGCGGGACGGCGATCAGCGGGGCGAGCAGCAGTGCCAGCGCCGGCCCCCGCACCACCGCGGACTGCCCCAGGGACAGCACGGTGTAGATCAGGCCCGCCCCGCCGGTCAGGGCCAGGGCCAGCGAGGGCACGATGAACCACGGCCCGAACGCGCCGAGCGCCCCGCCGACCGGGAGCAGCACGGCGGCGGCCGGGATCCACAGCGCCGTCAGGAGCGGCCGCCGGGGCCACGGCACGTCGTTCTTCCCGCGCGGAGTCCGGCGACCGCCGGCCCGGCCGCCCCGCCGGTGCGGGTGGCCGGGGGCCGGTGCGGGCGTCTCGTGGTGCGTCATGGCGGCAGATCCTGCCAGGTCAGCCGGTGGACGGCCGGCGGCGGGGGAGAGCCCTTTACCGGGGCGGGCGACTTGTGGAGGTCGGGTGGTGGGCGAGCGGGGGAACTCGGGGAGGTGCGGGGGTGTCAGTGGCACCGGGCATGATCGGGGGCGGCTGCCCACCGCCGTTGTGGGCGTGAGGGGGTGGTGACCGTGGGGCCGAGGCGGGTTCTGGCGCTGGACGCGGCGCCCGGCGAGCTGCTCGACCGGGAGCTGGAGCGCCTGGTCGGGCACGGTCCGGCCGTCACGTTGAACCTGCGGCGGGTGGCGGATCCGGCGGCGGTGACGGCCCGGTGGGCGGGGCGGGTGGAGTTCACCGACGTCGACCTGTTCGACGAGGCGGCGCTGACCGCCGAGCTGGTGCGGGGCGGGCTCGGCTTCGACGCGGTCAAGTCCCGTGCGGGGGTGCCGCTGCGCGCCGCGCTCCTGGCGGCGGCGACGGACCCTGCGCTGGCCCACCCGCTGCGGGTGATCGGACGGGCGGGCGCCGGCACCGATCACGTCGACCTGGCGGCCGCCGCCCGGCACGGCGTCGCCGTCACCCACACGCCCGGCTCCAACGCGAACGCCGTCGCCGAGTTCGCGCTGGCCCAGCTGCTCGCCCTGACCAGGCGTCTGGTGCCGTACAACGAGGCCGCGCAGCAGGGCCGTTGGAGCATGCCGGGGGCGCCTGCGGTCGGGCTGTCGGAGCTGACCCTGGGCATCCTCGGGCTGGGCCGGATCGGACGGGCGCTGGCGGAGCGGGCCACGGCACTGGGCATGACCGTCCAGGCCCTCACCCGGCACCCGGCCCGCGCCACCGTACGGTCGGTCGCCGGCCTGGACGTCCTGCTCGCCGCCAGCGACGTGGTGTCCCTGCACGTCCCGCTCACCCCGGACACCCGGGGGCTGATCGGCCGGGCCGAACTGGCCCGGATGCGGCCCGGCTCGATCCTGCTGAACACCGCCCGCGGCGGCATCGTCGACGAGCAGGCCCTCGCCGAGGCCCTCCGCGACCCGGCCCACCCACTGGCGGCGGCCGCCGTGGACACCTTCGCCCACGAGCACGCCGCCTTCGCCTCACCGCTCTCCGGCCTGCCCAACGCCCTGCTCACCCCGCACGTCGCCGGGATGACCAGGAGCGCCATGGCCGAGGCGGCACTGCGCTGCGCCGACCACGTCGCCGCGCTGCTCGCGGGGCGGCCGGAGGGGGTGCCGGTGGTGTCCTGACCTGGGGCCGGGGGCGTCGGCCCGGCTACGGCAGGACCGGCGGGGACCGTTGTTCCGCGCGCGATATTCGGAGGGCTTCGGCGTCGGCGAACCGTAGGGTGGGTGCGCCGAGGCAGCCTGGTAGCAGGGGAGAAGTGTGCGGTCCGAGGAACATGCGGGGTGGGAGCGGGACTTCCCGGTCCGGTATCTCCTGGCGCGGGAGGCCGGCGACGGTGAGGAGGAGGGCGTGCTGTGGGGGCGGTGTGCGGAGGTCGAGGGCCTGTTCATGGACCCGCCTCCGCTGCCGCGAGAGGTTCTGACGCTGCGCGGCTGCCCGCGCGAGAGCCTGCTGGTCCAGGCCGTGGCGGCCGGCGCCGAACCGGTGCGGCTGCTGGGGGACGGAATGCTCTCGATCGAGCCGGTGGATCCCTCGAACGACGGGCCGGCCCGCTACTGGGACCTGGAGGGCACGGCCGTCCTGGCCCAGTGGCCCACGCCGGGCGATCCCGGGCGCGTGGACATCGTCGTGGGCACCGGCGTCAGGGAGGACGACTTCTGGGGCGGCAAGCGGCTGCCCTCGAGTCCGCGGTTCGACCTGTGGTTCCCCTCGATTCGGGGGGACAGCCCGTCGGGCGGTTGCCGTTCCATCGACGGCCTGTTCACCCCGCGCCCGCGGCGACCCACCCGGCCCGTGCACCTGATCGGCTGCGAGCCCGCCGAACCGCTGCTGGCCCTGCTGCGCCGTCCCCTTCCGCAGGAGGGCGACCCGATCACGCTCCGGCGCCTCGACCACCACGGCCGGACGATGACCGGGTACCGCCTCGACCTGCACACCGTCGAGGCACGCCCCTCCGTCCTCGGCGGAGCCCTGATCGACGTCACCGTCACCGACCCCGGTGACGACCGCCCCACCGTGGCTGCCCGCGCAGTCTGGGAGATCTGGTCCGACGGTGTTCCCACGCGGCCCGACCAGTGGGCACAGTTCGACACCGAGGGCCGGTCCGAGTGGCTGGACCTCACCCGCGTCGGCCCGTACGGGCTGCAGGGCCTCTCCGGCGGGACGTACCAGCTGGACGGACAGCACGTCACCGACAGGGCCGGCCTGCTCCTGGCGCTCGGCGAAGCCCTGCTCGGCCCTGGCGCCAACTACGGCAGGGACGTGGACTCGGTGGCGGACTGCCTGTGCGGCGGGTTCTCCGTCGTCCCCCCGTTCACCCTCGTGTGGCACCACGCCGACATCGCGCGCCAGGCCCTCGCCGGAGACGTCCTGGGCTACCTCGGGGGCCTGTCCTACTTCGAGGTGACCGTGAACCTCCTGCGCGAGCGAGGCGTCACCGTCGTGCTCCGGTGAGGGAGGCGACGGACGATCCCGGACTCCTTGGAGACGGCGGCTGATCCGGAGGAACCAGCAGCCGGCTCCGCCTACTTGACTCGCCAGGTGGGTTCCAACGGTACGACGTGGCCGGTCAGGGCGGCGACGTCGGCGGGGACGTTCGCGCGGGCGCGCAGGGTGGGGAAGGCGTGGGTGGTGTAGGCCGCGTGGGCCTCGGGGGAGGTCCAGAGGGTGGTGACCAGGTAGCGGTCGGGGGCGAGACGGGTGACGGCGCCCGCGAGGAGACCGCCGGCCGCGGCCATGCCGGGGGCCCAGACCTCGCGTTGGACGGTGAGGAAGTGCTCGGCGCGGCCCGGGTGGAGGTGGCAGTCGGCGGCGCGCAGCAGGGTGGCGTGCGGGAGGGCCTCCGGGAGGGAGGTGGCCGCGCTGGGGAAGGCCTGGACGACGGGGCCGGCGGCGACCCGGATCGAGTCCCAACTGCCCTGCTGGGCAGCCTCGTCGGCGACCTCGTCGTGGCGCTCGCGCAGGAAACGGTCGTAGGCGGCCCGGTCCGTCCAGAGGGCGTACAGCAGGGCCCGGTCGCCGGTGCGGTCCCAGCCGCCCAGTTGCCCGAGCAGCCCCGGCTGGTCCGCGATCGCCGACCAGCGGCGCTGTCCGGCGGCGAAGCCCGCGCGGGCGCCGGGCCGGACCCGGCAGTCGATCCACTTGCCCCACATGGGGGCCATCATGCTGCGCCGGACGGGCCGAGCGGCAATCGGCCGGAGGTCCCGGTCGGGCTCGGGCCGGGGGCGTAGGCCCGGTCAGGGTCGCCGGCGCCGAGCTGGTCGAGCGGTGCCTCCGCCGAGGGAGGCCTCAGCGGGTGCCGACCGGGGGGAGGCGTTCGAGGATGCGGGCCATGCCGCTGGTCCAGTTGGCCTCCAGGGCGACGACGGCCTGGTCGAGGTCGCCCTCGAGGAGGCACTGGGCGATGCGTTCGTGCTCCTCGGCGGCGCGGCGGAGGATCTCGTCGTCGCCGACCACGACCCGCTCGTAGCGGTGGAGGGTCAGTTTCAGCGAGTCGATCATGTCGCGCAGCCGGGTGTTGGCGCAGCCGGAGAGCAGCAGGGCGTGCCAGGCGTCGTCGTAGCGCTCGATGGTGCCGTGCGGGGCCTGGGGGGCGGAGAAGGCGCGGGCCTCGGCGAGGAGTCGGGGGGCGATCGCGGACAGGTGGGCCGGGTCGGAGGTGCGCAGGGCGAGCGACTCCAGGGCGATCACGATGGCCGTGAGGTCGAGGAACTCCTGTTTGCCGGTGGGTGCGAAGCGGAAGCCCTTGCCGCGCTCGCTGGTGATGATGCCCTCGCGTTCCAGGCTGATCAGCGCCTCGCGCAGGGGGGTCCGGCTGACGCCCAGTTCCTCGGCGAGCTGGACCTCGTTGATCGACTCGCCGGGGGTGAACCGGCCGCGGCCGAGCTGTTCCAGCAGTTCGTCCTTCACCTGCTCGCGCAGCGGACGCCGCTCGATCGCCATCGGGCTTCCCTTCCTCGTTCGTCCCGTAGAGTACCGGCCGCCGTCCGGCCCCCGCCGGGCCGGACGGCGTGGCCGGTCAGGCGGTTCCGGCGCCGTCCACGGCGATGACGGCGCCGCTGACGAAGGCAGCGGCGTCGCTGGCCAGGAAGGCGACGGTGCGGGCGATGTCCCCGGGCTGGCCGATCCGGCCGAGCGGGCGGTCGGCGGCGTCGGCGTAGAACGCGGCGGCGCTCTCGCCGAGCTGGCGGGCCTCCTCGGCGAGCATGCCGGTGTTGGTGTCGCCGGGGCAGACGCAGTTGACCCGGATGTTGTCCGGGCCGTGGTCGATGGCCATCGCCCGGGTCATGTTGACCACGGCGCCCTTGGAGGCGCAGTAGGAGACGGCCCGGGCGCCGCCCTTGATGCCCCAGCCGGAGCCGGTGTTGATGATGCTGCCGCCGCCGTTCGCGGCCATCAGCGGGACGACGAGTCCGCTGAGCAGCATGATCGAGCGGACGTTGACGGCCATCACCAGGTCCCAGTCCTCGTCCGAGATCTCGGTGACGGTGGACCGGCGGATGATGCCCGCGTTGTTGAACAGCACGTCCACGCCGCCGTGTTGGTCGACGGCGGCGCGGACGGCGAGCTCGCAGTCGGCGCGTCGGGAGACGTCGCAGCGGACGAAGGTGCCGCCGGTCTCCTTGGCCGCCTGCTCGCCGAGGTCGGCGTCCAGGTCGGCGAGGACGACGGCGGCGCCGAGTTCGGCGAGCAGCGCGGCGGTGGCCCGGCCGATGCCGGAGGCGGCGCCGGTGACGAGGGCGCGCTTGCCGTGCAGGTCGATCATGGGGAACTCCTTCGCGGGGAGGGAAGGTGGACGGGCACCAGGCGGACGGGGACGAGCGGACGGGGGCCAGGCGGACGGAGGTTCAATCGGACAGGCGGTAGACGGCGCCGGAGCGGTGGCCGGTGATCACCCGGACGTGCCCGGCGAGGGCGCGGTCCAGCTCCGGTTCACCGGTGTCCAGCAGCAGCGGGCGGCCGGCGAGGGCCGCCAGCTTGGCCTCGGTGGCGAGGACCAGCAGCCGGCCCCGCCCGGCCGCGCGCAGCAGCCCGGGGGAGAGCTGCTGATTGCCGCGGCCGAGCAGGAAGCCCTGGCCGCCGATGGGGGAGAGGGCGATCCAGGGGGTGCCGGGCAGGTCGCCCAGTTGGTCGGCTCGGGCGTCCCGGAGCAGGACCGCCGGTGGCGCGTCGGCGTGCAGGCGGAGCAGGTCGACGCCGGTGAGGCTGGTGCCGGGGGCGCCGAGGGCGGTGGCGACGGCGTGCGTGGTGCTGCCCGGGCCGAGCACCAGCAGGCCGCCGGGCCCGACCCGTTCGGCGACCTCGGCGGCGATCCCACCGACCGTGGACGGCGTGGGGAGGCCGCTGCCGGTCTTGCGCTGCTGGACGCGGGCGGGCAGCACCGGGACGGTCAGCCGGCCGTACAGCCGGGTGCCGACCAGGCCCGCCCGCAGCGCGGCCTCGTCCCGGTCCACCACCTCGGCGGTCTCCAGGCGGGCGGCGCCGCGCGCCCAGGCGCTGACCACCTCGGCGGCGGCGTGCGGGTGGACGGCGAAGACGGCGGAGTGCATCTTCACCCCGGCGGGGATGCCGAGGACGGGCAGCTCGTCGGCGTCCGGCCCGAGCGCGTCCAGGACGTCCCGGGCGGTGCCGTCGCCGCCGCAGAACAGCAGCAGCCCGGCGCCGGCCGCGACCAGGGCGCGGACGGCCGCCCGGGTGTCGGCGGCGGTGGTGGGTGCGGGGCCGGGCCGGTGCACCACGTGGGCGGGCCGGCCGGTGACGGCGTCCGCGCCCATCGCCCCCGCAGTGGTGAGCAGTTGGACACCGATGAGTCGACGGACCGTCAGTTCCGCGCGCCGCAGCGCCTCCGGGCGGGCCCCGAGCGCCAGCGCGCGCCGCTGGACCTCGGGGCCGTCGCTGCCCTTGAGGCCGACCCGGCCGCCGAGTCCGGCGACCGGGTTGACCACCAGCCCGACCGGGGGCGCCGTCACGGCTGTTCGTCCTGCACCCGGCCGCCCTGCACCCGACCGCCCTGCGCCTGTTCGCCCCGCACCTGTTCGCCGAGGACCTTGCGGCGGTAGGCGCGCCAGCTGACCGACCAGACCGCCGGGTCGTCCAGCGGCTCGTGCCGGATCCGGTGCACGGTGGAGTTGTGCGGCGCGGTCCGGACGGTCTCCGGGTCCTCGTAGGCCTCGCGGGCGACCTCGGCCAGGATCGCCGCGTACTCGTCCAGGTCGGCGCGGGAGTAGGACTCGGTGGGCTCCAGGGTCATCGGCTCGGGGACGACGTACGGGTGGTGGCTGGTCCAGTAGTGGGTGCCGAAGTCGGCGGCGCGGAGGCCGAGGTCCTCGCTGTGCAGGCCGGTGTCCTCGTTGAGCCGCTGCCAGCTGTAGCGGACCTGCTCGACCCGCGGCCGGCCCTCGGCGTACGGGACGGAGACGCCGCGGATCCGCTGCACCCGGTGCAGCAGGTAGTTGTTGTTGAGCACGGCGGTCTCGGCGACCGTGCGCAGGCCCTCGGCGCCGAGCGACATGATCCAGGCGTAGGCGCGCACCAGGTTGGGGACGACACCGAGGTAGGGGCGGATCTTGCCGATCGACTCCGGCCGGCCGGCGTCCAGCCGGTAGCGCTCGCCGTCGAACTCCACGGTGGGGGAGGGCAGGAAGGGTGCCAGTTCGGCGGTGACCGCGCAGGCGCCGGCCGCCGGTCCGCCGCAGGCGTGCGGGGTGGAGAAGGTCTTGTGCAGGTTGAAGTGGCACAGGTCGAACCCGGCTTCGCGGGCGCGGGCGATGCCCAGGATGCCGTTGGCGTTGGCCTGGTCATAGGCGCACAGGCCGCCGGCCGCATGCACGATCCGGACGAACTCGGCGATCCGCGGGTTGTAGATGCCGGTGTCCTCGGGGTTGGTGATCAGCAGCGCGGCGGTGCGCGGGCCGACGGCGGCGCGCAGCGCCTCGATGTCGGGGTAGCCGTCGGCGTCCGGGTGCAGGGTGATCACCCGGTAGCCGGCGGTCTTGGCGCAGGCGGCGTTGGAGGGGTGGGAGAAGGCGGTGGTGATGACCTCGTCGCGCTGCTCCGCCTCGCCGCGGGCGGCGTGGTAGGCGCGGATCACCGAGACGTTGGTCCAGATCGCGGCGCTGCCGGCGCCCGGTTGCAGGCTGACCCGGTCCATGCCGGAGATCTCCTTGAGCAACTGCTCCAGGCGGTGGGCGAGTTCGAGGACGCCCTGGACGGTGGAGGCGTCCTGGGCGGGGTGCAGGGCGGCGATCCGGGGGTCGCGGACGAAGCCGTCGTTGACCTTGGGGCTGTACTTCATGGTGCAGGTGCCCTGGCCGACGTCCACGTTGAGGTCGGCGCCCAGGTTCTCCTGGGAGAGCCGCAGGTAGTGCCGGAGCACCTGCTGCTGGCCGAGTTCGGGCAGCGCGGCCGGGGTGGCGCGGCGCAGGGCGGCGGGCAGCCGTGCGGCCGGGTCGCCGACGGCGGCGGTGACGCCGGGTTCGGGCAGCGGGGGGAGCACGCCGCGTTCGCCGGGGGTGCCGAGCTCGAAGATCAGCTTCTCGTCCCAGCGGGCCTGGTGGAAGCGGCGCAGCGGGGGTTTGGCGGCGATCCGCGCGTCGGTGGCAGTGGCAGTGGCAGTGAGACGGTCCGTCACTTCACGATCTCCCGTCACTTCGTGGTCTCCGCGAGTGCGTCGGCGAGTGCGTCGGCGAGGTGGTCGATGTCGGCCTGGGTGTGCAGCTCGGTGACGCAGTACCGGCCCTCGCGCGGGCCGGCCGGGGTGCCGCCGTGCAGGCCGCGGGCGAGCAGCGCCTCGGCGACGGCGGCGGCGCCGGGACCGCCGGTGTAGCGCACGGTGAAGTCGGCGAAGTGCACCGCCTCCGGCTCGGCGAGCTCCACCCCGGGCACCCGGGCGAGCCGCTGCCGGGCGTAGGCGGTGTTGGCGAGGACGGTCTCCCCCAGCTCGCGCATGCCGTGCGGGCCCATCAGGGCGAGGTAGACCCCGGCGGCGATGCCGTGCAGCGCGGCGGCGGTGCCGACCCACTCCTTGCCCTCCTCGCGCAGCGCGAAGGAGGTGCGCTCGTAGGCGACGTCGCCAAAGCCGTACTCGCCGGGCACCTCGGTCGGGACGAGGCCGAACAGCCGGCTCGGGTACTCGGCCACCAGGCGCTCGTCGTCGGCCGAGCCGATGAAGCCCGCGTTGCCGCCGCCGAAGCTCGGGTGGATGCCGAGCGGCTGGAGGTCGCCGCAGGTGAGGTCGGCGCCGAGGGCGGCGGGCGGGGCGAGCACGCCGAGGCTGATCGGGTTGGCCTGCACCACGGCCAACGCTCCTGCCGCGTGCGCGAGTTCGACGTACTCGGGTAGCCGGTGGTCGATCCGGCCGGAGAAGTCGGTCAGCTGCGTGTACACGGCGGCGCAGTCGCCGCTCGCGAGCGCGGCCCGGACGGCCTTCGGTTCGGCGGGCACCGGCTCGACCGGGTGCACGCCCCGGACGTAGTCGCGGATCCGGGACAGCAGGTCCGGGTCGATGTCGCCGACCAGCAGCAGCCGGCGCCGCCCGGTGGCCCGGCCGGCCATCCGCAGGGCCGTGGCGGCGGCCTGGAAGCCGTCGTACGTCGGCACGTTGACCACCTCGACGGCCAGCAGTTCGGCCATCAGCGACTGGTACTCCCAGAGCGCCTGGAAGCGCCCGTGGTCCTCGTACGGCTCCCCGGCGTAGGCGGTGAGGAACTCGCTGCGGTTGACGATCTCGTCGACCACGGCGGGCACATGGTGCCGGTAGCAGCCGGCCCCGAGGAAGGAACGGCCGGGCGGCACCGGGGTGTTGCGGGTGAGCAGCTCCTCCAGGTGGGCGACCAGCCGGGCCTCGGAGTCGAACGGTTCGGGCAGCCGCAGCGGGCGCCGGAGCCGGAGTTCGGCGGGGATGTCGGCGTAGAACTCTTCGACGTCCCGGGCGCCGATCTCCGCGAGCATCGCGGCGCGCACCTCGGGGGCGGAGTTGGGGACGTACGGGTGGGTTCGGGGAACGCGTGCGGTCATCCTGGCACCTTCCGCGATTTCAGTCACAGGCCTTGACGGCGCTGTGCATGCTGAGTTCTGTATACAGCATTCGGCATTCACCAGTCGGGAGGCAAGATGTCCGCAGAAACCCGGCACAGAAAACACCTCCAACTCGCCCGTGAGCAGCGGGAGTCCGGCCCGGCCCTGGGCCGCCGCCGGTTCCTCGGCGCCGGACTCGCGGGCGGCGCCGTGCTGCTGGCCGGAGCCACCGGCTGCGCCACCGGCGGGGCGGCCGGCCCGGACGCCAGGAAGCTCACCGGCAGCCCGGGGGCCACCGTCGCCGGGAAGGTCACCGTCTGGTCCTGGGACGTCGCCGCCAAGGCCGTGCAACGGCTCGGCAAGGTCTTCGAACAGGCCCACCCCGGGAGCACCGTCGAGGTGGTCGACATCGGCTACGACAACGCCTACGACAAGATCACCGTCGGGCTCCGCGCCGGCAGCGGACTGCCCGACATCCTCACCGTCGAGGGCAACCGGATCCCCAGCTACATCGGCAACTTCCCGAACGCCCTGGTCGACCTCAGCGGCCGCGCCGCAGGCCTCAAGTCCCAGTACGCCGAGGCGACATGGCGCACCGTGACGGACGCCGAGGGCCGGGTCCTCGCCCTGCCCTGGGACAGCGGACCGTGCGCCCTCTTCTACCGCCGCGACCACTTCCAACAGGCCGGAATCGACCCCGCCGCCCTCGCCACCTGGGACGACTACCTCACCGCCGGGACGACCCTCAAGAACGCCACCGGAAAGAAACTGCTCATCCTGGACTCCAAACAGGACACCCTGTTCGCCCAACTCCTCCAGCAGCAGGGCCAGTCCTGGTTCGTCGACGGCAAGGTCGCCGTCGCCACCCCCGCCGCCGAACGGGCACTCACCCTGTTGAAGCACCTGGTCGACCGCGACCTGGTCGACTTCGAGAACGGCTGGGACGGCCTGGTCTCCGGCACCCACGACGGCAAGGCCGCCACCACCCCCACCGCCGCCTGGTGGGACGGCACCCTCACCGCCGAAATGGCCGACCTGTCCGGCAAGTTCGGCGTCGTCCCGCTGCCCGCCTTCACCGCCGGCGGCCCCCGCACCTCCAACAGCGGCGGCTCCACCCTCTGTATCCCCGCGCAGAGCGGGAACCCCGAGACGGCCTGGGCGTTCCTCTCCTTCCTGCTCGCCGACAAGGCCAACCAGGCGTCGATGATGCAGCACGAGGGCCTCTTCCCGGCCTTCCTCCCCGCCCTGGACGACCCGTACTTCCAGCAGCCCGCCCCCTACTACGGCGGCCAGCCCGCCATGAGGCTGTTCGCCGACCTGGCCCGCACCATCCCCACCGTCGAACGCACCGCCGACGACTCCAAGGCCGGCGACATCGTCACCACCGCCGTCAACCAGGTGCTGCACAACGGTGCCGACCCGGGCACCGTGCTGCGCTCCGCCGCCCGCCAGATCGCCACCGCGACCGGCCGCTCCACGGTCGCCCAGTAGGCGGGCGCCGTGACCAGCAGCCTGCCGGCCGTCCTGCGCAAGTCCGCCGCCCGCACCGCCCCGGCCCGCCGACGACACTCCCCGCGCACCGCCGCCTGGCTGTTCGCCGGTCCCACCGCCGCCCTGTTCGCCCTCTTCTTCGCCTACCCGCTGGGCGCCAGCCTCTACCAGAGCCTCACCGCCCGCCGCGACGGCGTGGACGTCTTCGTCGGGCTCGACCAGTACCGCCGGATGCTGGACGACCCGGCCTTCCTGCACTCCCTGGTCAACACCGGGCTCATCCTCGCCGTCCAGGTGCCGGTGATGATCGGCCTCGCCCTGGTGCTCGCCGTCCTGCTCGACCAGTCCTGGCTGCGCTTCCGCTCCGGCTGGCGGGCGGTCTTCTTCCTGCCCGCGATCACCACCCTGGTCGCCTACGCCGTGGTGTTCCAGGTGCTGCTGCGCACCGACGGCGGCCTGGCCAACCAGGCCGTCGAGGCGCTCGGCCTCGGACCGGTCGACTGGCTCAACTCGCCCACCTGGGCCCGGATCTCGCTGATCGGCTCGGTCACCTGGCGGTGGACCGGCTACAACGCCGTGATCCTGTTGGCCGGACTCCAGGCGATCGGCCGCGACCAGTACGAGGCCGCCGCCCTCGACGGCGCCGGCACCGTGCGCACCTACACCGGGGTGGTGCTGCCGCAGCTGCGGCCGGTGGTGCTGTTCTGCGTCATCACCTCCACCATCGGAACCCTCCAACTCTTCGACGAGAACTACGTGCTGACCCGTGGCGGCCCCGGCGACGCGACCCTCACCCCGGTGGTCTACCTCTACAAGGTCGGCTTCCAGCAGCTCGACTTCGGCTACGCGGCGGCCATCGCCTGGGTGGTCGTGCTGATCATCGCGGCGGTCTCGCTGCTCCAGTTCCGGCTCTACGGAAGGGAACGCCGCCGATGAAGGCCGGAACACCGATGAAGGCCGGAACACCGGTGAGGGCCGGAACACCGGCGAGGGCCCGGCTCCTGGGCCGTGCCACCGTCCTCGCCCTGCTCACCCTCGGCGCCGTCGCCAGCCTGCTGCCCTTCGCCTGGATGCTGATCGCCGCCACCCACAGCAGCTCCGAACTCTTCCACTCCCCGCCGCCGTTCCTGCCCGGCGGCGAGCTGCTGAACAACCTGGTGCACCTCCAGCAGAGCATCGGCTTCGGCCGGGTGCTGCTCAACAGCCTCGGCATCGCCGTCGTGCACGCCCTGCTCAGCTCGCTGCTGTCCGCGATGTGCGGCTACGGCCTGGCCAAGTACCGCTTCCGGGGCCGCGGTCTGCTGCTCGGCCTGGTGCTGGCCACCATGATGATCCCGCTCCAGGTGCTGCTGGTCCCGCTGTTCCAGATGATGGCCAGCCTCGGCTGGATCGACAGCTACCAGGCCGTCGTCCTGCCCTTCCTCGCCAACTCCTTCGGCATCCTGCTGATGCGCCAGAGCTTCCTGGACTTCCCCGACGAACTGCTGGAGTCCGCCCGGATCGACGGCTCCGGCGAGCTGCGCACCTTCTACCGGGTCGTCCTGCCGTGCGTGCGGCCGCAGTTGGGGGCACTCGTCATCTTCACCTTCATGGGCCAGTGGAACAGCTTCATCTGGCCGCTGCTGATGCTCAACACCCAGGACCGGTACACCGTGCCGGTCGCGCTCAACACCCTGACCGGACTGACCCACGTCGACTACTCCGGCCTGATGCTGGGCTCCTTCCTGGCCACCCTCCCGCTGATGGTGCTCTTCCTGCTCTTCCAGCGACAGTTCGTGGCCGGCCTGCTCGGCGGAGCCTTGAAGGGATGACGGACGAATGGACCGACTCACCCGTGTGCCCGGCCTGTTGTACGGCGGGGACTGGAACCCCGAGCAGTGGCCCGAGGAGGTGTGGGCGGAGGACGTCGAGCTGATGGCCGAGGCCGGGGTCAACCTGGTCACCGTCGGCGTGTTCTCCTGGGCCCGGCTGCAACCCGACGCCCACAGTTGGGACTTCGGCTGGCTGGACCGGCTGCTCGACCTGGTCCACCGGCACGGCATCGCCGTCGACCTGGCCACCGCCACCGCCTCCCCGCCCGCCTGGCTGGTGCGCGCCCACCCCGAACTGCTGCCCGTCACCGCGGACGGCGTCCGGCTGGAGTTCGGCTCGCGCCAGCACTACTGCCCGTCCTCCCCGGCCTACCGCACTGCCGCCGTCCGGCTCACCCGGATGCTCGCCGAGCGCTACCACGACCACCCCGCGCTCGCCCTGTGGCACGTCCACAACGAGTACGGCGACCACGTCCAGGAGTGCTTCTGCGCCGAGTCGGCCGCCGACTTCCGCCGCTGGCTTCGCGAACGGCACGGCACTGTAGAGGAGTTGAACCGCTCCTGGGGCACCGCGTGCTGGTCCCAGCGGTACAACTCCTTCGACCAGGTCGAGCCGCCGCGCACCGCGCCGGGCCCGGTCAACCCGACCCAGCTGCTGGACTGGCGCCGGTTCTGCTCGGACGCCCTGCTCGCCCTGCACCGCGCCGAGAAGGCCGTGCTCGACGAACTCTCGCCCGGCGTGCCGGTCACCACCAACTTCATGTCGATGCTCAAGGCGCTCGACTACTGGGAGTGGAGCCGGCACGAGGACTTCGTCTCCGACGACGCCTACCCTGACCCGGCCGACCCGCGCGCCCACGTCAACGCCGCCATGAACTACGACCTGATGCGCTCCCTCAAGGCCGGCCGACCGTGGCTGCTGATGGAACAGGCCCCGTCCGCCGTCAGTTGGCGTCCGGTGAACGTCCCCAAACGCCCCGGCCTCTACCGCCTCTGGTCGTTCCAGGCGTTGGCCCGGGGCGCCGACGGGGTGCTGCACTTCCAGTGGCGCGCCTCGGTCGCCGGGGCCGAGAAGTTCCACAGCGCGATGCTGCCGCACCGGGGCACCGCCGGACGCGGCTGGCAGCGGACCGTCGCCCTCGGCGCCGAACTGCGCCGGCTCGGCGAGGTCGCGGGCAGCCGGATCCGCGCGGAGGTCGGCGTCCTGCTCGACTGGGACAGCTGGTGGGCGCTCGAACTGGACGACCACCCCTCCGCCCGGATGCGCTGGCTCGACCTGCTCCGCCCCTGGTACGCGGCCCTGTACGCGCGCGGTGTCACCGTCGACTTCCTCCCGCCCACCGCCGGGTACGACGGCTACCGGCTGCTGCTCGCCCCCAACCTGTACCTGCTCGACACCGCCACCGCCGAACGCCTCACCGACTACGTCCACGGCGGCGGCCACCTGGTGTGCGGCCCGTTCAGCGGCATCACCGACCGGCACGACCACGTCCACCCCGGCGGCCACCCCGGCCCGCTGCGCGAACTGCTCGGCGTGGTCGTGGACGAGCACTGGCCGATCCCGGACGGCGGGGCCACCACCGTACGGCTCGACGGAACGGGCCGGGACGCCGAACTGCACCCCGAACCGCACCCCGAACCGCACCCCGAACTTCGCGCCGAGCACTGGAGCGAGTGGATCGAGCCCGAGGGCGCCGAGACCGTCGCCCACTACACCTCCGGCGAACTCACCGGCCGGCCCGCCGTCACCCGCCGCCGCCACGGCACCGGCAGCGCCTGGTACCTGAGCTGCCACCTCGGCCCGGACACCGGCCCGGTGCTCGACCTGCCGCTGACGGAGTCCGGCGCGCGGCCCGAACTGCCCGGACTGCCCGAAGGCGTCGAGGCCACCCGCCGCCGCTCCGCCGACGGCACCGCCTACCTCTTCCTGCTCAACCACGGCCCCGCCGAAGCCTCGGTGCCGCTGGCTCACCCCGGCACCGACCTGCTCACCGGCACCGTCACCGGCACCACCCTCACCCTCGCGCCGCTGGGCGCCGCCGTCCTCCGCCTGCCCGCCCCCGAGGAGCGCCCGTGAACCCGCTGACCCGCCGCCACTTCCTGGCCGCCTCCGCCCTGGCCGGCACCGCGGCCGTGGCCACCCCCGCGACCGCCGCCCGGGCCGACGAAGGCGACCAAGGCGACCAAGTCGACGCGGAACTCGCCGCCGAACGCTACGCCGACGTCCTCGACCTGCACGGCACCCCCACCCAGGCCTACCCCGGCGACAACAACCCGATCACCGTCTTCGCCGACCTCGGCGCCTGGCACGCCTACGCCCTGCCCCGCCCGACCGACCCGCTCGGCGGCTTCACCGGCCCGCTGCACCTCGCCCAGGAATACCCCTGGTGGCTCAGCGACGGCCTCACCCGCCTCCAACTCACCGAGCGGGGAAGGCCCCTGGACCTCGCCGCGGGCGGCGCCCCGACCCTCACCGCACTGCCCGGACTGCTCCGCCAGCGCTACGCACTCGGGGACGGCCTCGCCCTCACCCTCGAACTGCGCTTCGCCGGCAACCGCACCGCCCTGCTCCGCGCCCGCCTCACCAACACCGGCCGTGCCGCACGCACCCTGGCCGTCGCCTGGACCGGCGCCCTGCTGCGCCCCGCCGACGGCCCCCAGCGCGACGCCCCGCGGCTGCTCGCCGCCGAGCGCGGTGTCGAGGTCGCCTTCGCCAAGGTCCGCCGGACCTGGGACTACCTGACCGACGGTACCGAGCGCTTCGCCGTCCGCCATGCCCAGGCCGTCCGGGTCACCGTGGACGGCGACCGCCACCGCACCGAACTCGCCGAGCCCGTACGGCTGCCGCCCGGCGCGAGCCGCACCCTGGACTGGACCGAGAGCTACACCTTCACCGCCGAGGACCGCGCCCGCGCGGCCCGGGAGGCCGAGGCCGCGCTGCGCGACCCCGACCGGACTGCCGCCGCCGGTCGGGCCCGCTGGGCCGGCTACCTCGCCCGCGCCACCGAGGGCGTCCCGGCCGCCCGCCGCCGCACCGCCGTCAAGTGCGTGCAGACGCTGGTCACCAACTGGCGCAGCCCGGCCGGGCGGATCCGGCACGACGCCGTCACCCCCTCGCTGTCCAACAAGTGGTTCAGCGGCGTCTGGGCCTGGGACACCTGGAAGCAGGCTGTCGGCACCGCGCTGTTCGCCCCGAGCTTGGCCGCCGACCAGATCCGCGCCGTCTTCGACCACCAGACCGGGCCCGGCTCGCCCGACCGCCCGCAGGACGCCGGGATGGTCCCCGACTGCGTCTTCTACAACGACCCGTCCACCGGTGGCGGCAACTGGAACGAGCGCAACTCCAAGCCCCCGCTGGCCGCCTGGGCCGTCTGGCAGGTCTACCGCCGCTCCGGCGACCGGGCCTTCCTGCGCGAGCTGCTGCCCAAGCTCACCGCCTACCAGGACTGGTGGTACCGCACCCGGGACCACCTCGGCGAGGGCCTGTGCGAGTACGGCGCCACCCTCGACCCGGCCAACGCCGCACCCGAGGACTGCCGCCAGGCGGCGGCCTGGGAGTCCGGCATGGACAACGCCCCGCGCTTCGACGCCGCCACCGTGGTGCCCAACCGGGACGCCAAGGGCGCCCTGCTCGGCTGGTCGCTCGACCAGCGCTCCGTCGACCTCAACGCCTACCTGGCCGCCGACCACCGGCACCTGGCCCTGATCGCCGCCGAACTCGGCGACCGCCCCGCGGCGGAGCGGCTGCGCGGCCGGGCCGAGCGGATCGACGCCGCGATCCGCGCCACCATGTACGACCCGGCCACCGGCTGGTTCCACGACACCGACCTCACCACCGGCGCCCCGCTCACCGCCCGCGGCCGGGGCATCGAGGGCGCGATCCCGCTCTGGTCCGGCACCGCCGACCCGGCCCAGGCCCGCACCGTGCGGGCCCGGCTGCTCGACCCGGCGGAGTTCGGCACCCCGATGCCCTTCCCGACCGTCGCCCGCAGCTCCCCGTCCTTCGACCCGGCCGGCTACTGGCGCGGCCTGGCCTGGCTCGACCAGAGCTACTTCGCGATCGAGGGGCTGCGCCGGTACGGCTGGGACCAGGACGCCCGCCGGGCCGTCGAGCGGCTGCTCGCCGCCGCCGAGGGGCTGAGCGGCGACGGTCCGGTGCGGGAGAACTACGACCCGCTGACCGGCCGGGGCCGCAACTCCACCAATTTCAGCTGGTCCGCCGCGCTGTTGCTGCCCCTGCTGCGCAGCTGACCCGCTTTGGCTCCGAGCGGCCTGACCAGGCATGATCGGGGCATGGTCGAACGAGTCATTGCAGCGTGTGACGGAGCAGCCAAGGGCAACCCCGGCCCGGCGGCCTGGGCCTACGTGGTCGCGGACGCCGCCGGGGCGCCCCAACGCTGGGAGGCGGGGCCGCTCGGGCACAGCACCAACAACATCGGCGAGCTGACGGCGCTTCAACAGCTGCTGTCCGCCACCGACCCGGCCGTCCCGCTGGAGGTCCGGCTCGACAGCACCTACACCCGCGACTCGGTCACCAAGTGGCTCAAGGGCTGGAAGCGCAACGGCTGGAAGACGGCCGCGGGCAAGCCGGTGGCCAACCGTGAGCTGATCCAGCGGATCGACGAGCTGCTGGAGGGCCGGGACGTCACCTTCGTCTACGTCCCCGCCCACCAGGTGGACGGCGACCCGCTGAACGCCATCGCCGACAAGGCCGCCAGCGACGCCGCCCGCACCCAGCAGGCCGCCGCCGGGACGGCCGCCGACCTGCCGGTGCCCGACCCGGCCGCGGCGGTCAAGGCGCCCCGGGCCGCAAAGCCGCGCACCACCTCCGCCGGAGCCGGAACCGGCACCGGCACGGGGACCGGCGCTGCCAAGCGCAGCGGTGGCGGCTCGCGCACCCTGAACGCCCGCTTCCCCGGCACCTGCCCGTGCAGCCGCCCGTACGCCAAGGGCGACAAGATCACCAAGGTCGGCAGCAGCTGGGGCCACCCGGAGTGCGCCACCGCCCACGCCTGAGCACCTCCGGGCCGCCGCCTGAGTACGGGTACTCAGGCGGCGGCCCGGCCCGGTCGGGCACGATGGCGATCATGACGAAGCGTGTTCGGACGGACGGTCGGGGCGGCCGCAGGACGGTGCGGGTGGCACTGGTCACGACGGTCGCGGGAGCGGCGGTGCTCGGCACGGTCGGCTACCGAGGCGCCGTGACGGTCGCGGCCGAGGTCCCGCGGGTCTGGTCCGGGGAGCCGTACCCGGTGGCCGACCCGGCCGCCGTCGCCGCGCACCTGGACGCCCGGACCCAGGCCGTCTACGACGCCCTCGCCCTGCCGCCCGCCGTGGCACTGACCCCGGCGCCGGTCGGCGACGACGGCATCACCGCCCGGGTCCAGGGCGTCTGCCACGCCCGCGGCCTGGAGCACCTCCTGGCGAGCATGAACGACGGCGGCGCCGACCAGCCCCGCACGGCCGTGCTCGCCGCCCGCTTCACCCTCGCCGGGGTCACCGCGACCCAGTGGACGGAGGCCCTCGGGCGCGCCCGGCGGACCCTGACCGCCCAGGGCTGGACGGTCGTCTCGGCGGACGAGTCCGCGCCCGTCCCCAGCCTGAGCCTGGCGCCGCCCTCGGACGGCCCGGGCGCCCTGGCCGAGGGCGCCTCGCTCCGCTACGACCCGGTGGCCCGCACCCTCAGCGTCGGCGCGGGCGCCGAGTGCTCCCGCTTCCCCGACGGCACCGCGCTGGACCGGGCCGGGCAGCCGACCGCGCTGCCGACCCCCACCGCCCCGAGGCAACTGCGCGCTCACTGAGTACCCGGCCCGCCGCGCTCCGTACAGCCGGGTGAAGGGGCCCGGTGAACAGGCCGGCCCAGCAGGACCGTAGGAGCGAGGAGGTGGGCCCGGTGATCGTCTCCGAGACTGCGGAGTTCCACATCGGCGACCGGGTGTGGGTGTACCGCGAATCCTCCTACGGCACGGTGGAGAGCGCCGTCGTCGTCGACGCCCCCGCGGACCGCAGCCTGCGGCTGGAGTTCGCCGACGGTCACCGCAACCACCTGCGCCACGGCCGGGTCGAGCTGCACGGCCTGCACCGCACGGGTGTTGACGGAGCGTTAAGATCCTGCCCCGGAAAGCCTCCGGTCGCCCCGGCCGCTGCCATCATGGGCACGACTCCGGCGGTGGGCGCCGGAGTTCGACCGTGAGGAGCGGGCGTGACGGAAGCCGGTACGGCGATCGACCAGCCGCGGCAGCAACCGGTGACGGTGGCGGACGGACAGGTCGGGCTGAACGGCGCGATCGCGGCCGCGCTGACCCGGGCCGTGGGTTCGATGCCCGCCCTGTACGTGACCCTGGTGCTGGTCGCCGGCTGGATGGGGCTGGCGACCTGGGGGCCGCTGCACTCGATCGACCCCTACCCCTTCGGCTTCCTGCTGTTCCTCGACAACGTCGTCCAACTGGTGCTCTGCCTGGCGATCCTGGTCGGCCAGCGGGTGCTGGGCCAGGCCGCCGACCGCAGGGCGGTGCAGACCTACGAGAACGCCGAGGCGATCTTCGCCAGGGTCGCCGACCTCCAGGCGCACCTGGACCGGCACGACCGGGCGCTCGGGCGCGGGGTGAGCCTGCTGGAGACCAGCGGGCACCCGTGGATCCAGCGGCACCGGGTGCAACCGCCGCCGCAGGCCCTGGACCAGGTCGCCGGGGTCAACGGGCGGATCGCCGCCTGGCTGACCGGGCGGCTGGGCGGCATGTGGGCCTTCTACCTCGCCGCCGTGACCCAGGTGCTCTGGATCGGCCTGTCCCAGCTCGGGGTGCAGACCTTCGACCCGTACCCGTTCGCCTTCATGAGCTTCCTGTCCACCCTGGCCCAGCTGGTCTTCATGATCGTGATCATGGTCGGCCAGGACGTGCTGGGCAAGGCCGGCGACCGCCGCGCCGAGCAGACCCTGCTGGACGCCGAGGCCGTGCTGCACGAGTGCGGCCGGATGAAGGCCCGGCTGGAGGCGCAGGGGAGGGTGATCGAGAGCCTGGCCGACTACACCAACGCCCAGGTCACCCGGCAGCTGTCCCGGGCCATCCACCGCAGCCGGGTGGCGGCGGCGGTCGAGGACGGCGAGGAGGCCGGCAGCCGCCCGGCCCTGCTGCCCTGGGAGGAGCTGCCCGAGGAACTGCGCACGGCCAACCGGCGCCAGGCCCGCCAGCTCGGCGAGCGCCTCGCCGCGGTCGGCTGCCTGATGGTGCCCACCTCCGAGCAGGTCGCCCCGGACGCCGTCGGCGGCTTCGAGGACTTCACCGAGGAGGAGGCCGAGGTGCTGGCCCGGCTGGAGCACGAGCACGAGCACCGCTACGGCACGGGCGCCGAACCGGAGGCGCTGCTCCCCGGCCAGCGGGACGGCCGGGCGGTGTTCCTGCCCTGGGAGGAACTGCCGGACCGGGCCCGGGCCCGCACGGTGGAGTCGGTGCGGCTGATCCCCGCCGTGCTCGCCGAGGTCGGCTTCCAGGTGGTGCGGATCGGCCGGGGCGCCGACGGCGCGGGGGAGTTGGACTTCACCCCCGAGGAGTGGACGACGCTCGGCCGGGCCCTGATGGCCTCCGGCGTCCTGGTCGCCCTCGCCGAGGGCGTGGCGGACCCGGAGGAGGTGATAGCGATCGTCAAGCTGCTGCGCGAGGCGAGCAGCACCCATCCGCGGCGCTTCGTCCGGGAGTTGGCGGCGGCCTCGACCTTCGACACCGGGCTGCGCCCCGACACCCGCTACGCCGGGTACCGCGGGCCCGCGTTGGAGACGATCCGGGCCGCCACCCGGATCGTGGCCGAGCGGGCGCCGGAGGAACTGGCCGGGTACCGGGAGCTCCTGCTGGAGATCGCGACCGTGGTCGCGGACGCCAACGAGGAGGGCGGCATCCTCGGCCTGGGCGCCCGTACCCGGGTGCCGAACGAGGTGGCGGCCATGGAGGCCGTCCGGGCCGCGAGCCTGGGCGAGCCCGAGGCCGCGCCGGTGCGGGCCAGGACGGGCCCGCGCAAGCGCGGTTGAACGGACGCGACCGGCCGACCGCGGGAGCGGCCGGCCGGCCGGTGCGTCAGGGGCGCCTGCGGGGGCGCGCGTCAGGGCTGCCCGTGGGGGCGTCCGGAGCGGCGCCCCTCAGGAGCGGGTCATTTCTCCTCGGCCATGGCCTTGATGTCCTCGAAGCCCAGGCCCATCTTGTTGAACGCCTTGGCCTGGGCCTCCGGGATGCCGAGCGCGGCCAGCGAGCTGAGCTGGGCGTCGGTCAGCGGCGCGGCCTCGGTGTTGAACGGCGGGACGCCGGTGGCGTCGTCCTCGGCGGTCGGGTCCTCGCCGCTGGCCAGCACGAGGAAGGTCTTCATCAGGTCCTCGCTGGTCATCCTGGTGGCGTCGGCCGGGGCCTCGACCTTCGGCGCGTCCTGGTTGAAGGCGAGCTTCACCGGGAAGTTGACGCCCGGGTCGACCTTCTTCTCCAGCTGCGCCAGGTCGAAGGAGGCCGAGTTGAGCGCGCCGTCCTTGAGGTACAGGTCGACGCCGACCTTGCGGTCCGGGACGTCGGTCGGGGCCTCGGTCGGGAACTTCTTGAACTGCTGGGGGAACTTGCCGGAGAGCGGCTTGACGGCCTTGTACAGCTCGTCCACGGCCTGGCGGGCCGGGGCGCTCATCCAGATGTGCTCGGTGCCGTCCTTCGTGCCCTTGTCCTCGAAGGTGACGGTCCGGTTGAACACGTCCTTGAGCGAGTCGAGGAGCTCCTTGCCGGCGGCCGGGTCGACCGAGGGCGCGGCCGCCGGCTTGCCGCCCTTGGCGCCGTCCTCCTTCTTGGCCTCGTCCGCGAGCTGCTGGAGGTCGAGCGAGACCCACTTGCCGGTCAGCAGGCTCTTGGCGGGGGCCAGGTCGGGGGAGAGGTCCTTGGTGACGGTGTCGACCTCGGTCGGGTCCTGGCCGGTGAGCTTGAGCACGCTCTTCATGTCGAGGTGCAGGAAGCCCTTGGCGTCGACCTGGCGGTACTCGAGGAGCGGGGTGCCCTTCTTGTCCGCGATGAGGTATGAGATCCGCACCGACTTGTCGAGCGTGATGTCCTGCTGGTGCTTCTGGTCGCCGGCCCCCGTGTTCTTGAAGGCGTCGACCTCCTTGAGCGGCTTGTCGGCCGAGACCGCGACGGAGACCGAGAGGCCGGACAGGCCCTTCGCGCTCTGCTCGTCGATCGCCTCGTCGCCGGTGGCCTTGGTGAAGGCGACGATCTGCTCCGGGGTGGCGTCCACGGAGAGCGTGAAACCGGCGGACTTGCCGTCACCGACCTTGCCGAAGGCCTTCGACACCTTCTGGCCGGCCGAGAGCTGCTCGGCGGTGCCGCAGGCGGTGAGGCCGGTGGCGAGGACGGAGGCGGTGACGGCGACGGGCAGCGCACCGCGGGCGGCCGTGCGGATGGCGGTGTTGATGGTGGAACTCCTGGTCTGACGGGGCCTGAGTGAAACGGGTCAGGCCATTCCCTCCCCTGCGGTGAAGAACGCCGCAGCGCATACACAGGTGATCACATTATCAGCAAGGAAGCACGCGATTATTTGACCCCGGCTTTAACTGATCGGGGCGATATGCATACCTTTTGGCCGGATTTCATCCCTTCGAGGAACCGGAGTTGGCACCCCGGACGAAATGGCGCTGGAAGCAGAAGAACAGCACCGCCACCGGCACGGTGGACACCAGCGCCGCCGCCAGCTTGAGCGGGTACTGCGTCCCGGAGCCGAGGCCGCCGGAGACGAAGTGCGCCAGACCCGTCGTCAGGGTGTCGTGCTCACTGGACTGGGTGGAGACCAGGAAGTGGGTGAACTCGTTCCAGGAGCCCTGGAAGGAGAGCACGGTGAGGGTGATCAGCGAGGGCCGGGACATCGGCAGCACCACCGACCAGAAGATCCGGAACGTCCCGGCGCCGTCGATCCGCGCCGCCTCCTCGATCTCGCGCGGCACCGAGACGAAGAACTGCCGCATGATGAAGATCCCGGCGGCGTCGACCAGCAGCGGCAGTACCATCCCGCCGTAGCTGTCGAACAGCCCGAAGCTCTTGAGCACCAGGAACTTCGGGATCAGCAGCACCACCCCGGGCACCGCCATCACCGCCAGCACGAAGCCGTACAGCAGCCGGCGGCCGGGGAAGGCGATCCGGGCCAGGGCGTAGCCCGCCATCGAGTCGAACAGCACCCGCCCGGCCGTGACCAGGACGGTCACCAGCACGCTGTTGCCCAGCCAGCCGAGGAACGGCACGTTCTCCACGCCGTGCGCGAGCCCGAACAGCCGCCGGTAGGAGTCGAGGGTGCCGCCGTCCGGGAGCAGCGTCATCGGGTGGGCGGCCGCGTCCGGGTCGGTCTTGAAGCTGTTCGCCGACTGCAGCAGGAACGGCAGCAGGTAGAGCAGCGCGAAGCCGAGCAGCGCGGCGTACCCGAGCAGGCGCAGCGGCCGGGGGAAGCGGGCGAACACGGGCCGTTCCGGGCCCGTCCCGTGGTCAGCGCGCCGCACGGCGAACTCCCTTCGAGCGGGGCCCCGGTGCGCCGTCCCGCTCCCGCAGGGCCCACCGCTGCACGGCGGTGAGCAGCAGGACCAGGCCGAGCAGGACGAACGCGATGGCGGCGCCCTGCCCGTAGTCGGCGTTGTCGAAGCCGGCGGAGTAGGAGAGGTAGGCGGGGGTGAGGGTGGTGTTGCCGGGCGCGCCCTTGCCCATCACGTACACCTGGTCGAAGACCTGCCAGGTGGAGATCAGGCCCAGCGTCAGCACCAGGAACAGCACGGGCCGCAGGGCGGGCAGGGTGACGTGGCGCAGCACGTGGCGCCGGCCCGCGCCGTCCAGGGCCGCGGCCTCCTCCAGTTCGCGCGGGACGTCCTGGAGGGCCGCCAGGAAGATCAGCATGAAGGTGCCGGAGGTGGTCCAGACGGCCATCAGGATCAGGGTGCACATCGCGACCGAGGGGCCGGCGAACCACTCCGACCACGCCAGCCCGAGCGGGCCGCCGGCCGCCGGGGCGGGCTGGTCCACGCCGAACCACCCCAGTACCAGCCAGACCAGCCCGCGCGGATCGGCGAACCAGTTGGGGCCCGCGACCCCGACCCAGCCCAGCATCCGGTTGACGGCGCCGCTGCCCTGGAACAGGAACAGGAAGACCGTCGAGACGGCGATCGAGCTGGTGACGGACGGGAAGTAGAACACCGTGCGCAGGGCGCCGCGGCCGCGCAGCAGCCGCTGGTTGACGGCGAGGGCCAGGGCCAGCGCCAGCACGGTCTGCAACGGCACCGTCAGCAGCACGTAGTAGAGGGTGTTGCGCAGCGAGGTGGCGAACAGGGTGCGGTCCAGGCCGTCCACGGTGAACAGCCGGCGGTAGTTGTCCAGGCCGACGAAGTCCGCGCCGCCGTCGAAGGGGTTGGACTGGCCGTCCCAGTGCAGCAGGCTCACCCACAGCGCCATCGCGATCGGCAGGACCATGAAGAGGCCGAGGACCAGGACCATCGGGGCGGTGAACAGCCAGCCCCAGGCCCCCTCGCGCAGGCCGCGCCGGGCGCGGGGGTCAGCGGGCATTCTTGACGACCTGCTCGCCGTTGCGCTGGAGGGCGGCCAGCACGGCCGCCGGGTCGGCCGTCCGCAGCGACTGGAGGTCGGTGTTGAACTGGGTGAGCACCTGGTTGAACCCGGGTACGGTGACCGGCGGTTGGGCGTGGGCGACGCCGTCCACCCAGGCCTTGGACTCCGGGTACTTCTCGGCGTAGGCGGCGAGGGCGCTGGTGCGCGAGGGCATCACGCCGAAGGCCTTGGCGAACTCCAGCTGCTGGTCGGCGGAGGTGAGCTGCTGGACCAGGTCGACGCCGGCCGCCTGGTGGCGGCTCTTGGCGGCGATGCCCCAGCAGTTGCTGAACGCCAGGGTGCCGGGCCCGGCCGGCCCGGCGGGCAGCGGGAGCACCTTGTACGGGACGTTCGGGTAGTCCTTGGCCATCGCGCCCTTGAGCCAGTTGCCCTCGATGGTCATCGCGGCCTTGCCCTTGCCGAGCGCCTCGCCGCCCCAGCCGGCGTCCACGTCGGCGACGTACTTGGCGGTGCCGGCCTTCAACAGGCCCTGGACGTACTCCAGCGCCTGCCGGTTGCCGGGGGCGTCGGCGGTCATCGCGGTCTGCTCGGGGTTGGTGATCCAGCTGCCGGCCTGCTTGAACAGGGCGCCGAGCCGCTGGTAGTCGGGGGCGGTGACCAGGCCGGTCACACCGTCCTTGGTGAGCTTGGCTGCGTCGTCGGCGAGTTGCTGCCAGGTGGTGGGGTAGTCGGCCTCGGTGAGGCCGGCCTGCTGCCACATCGTGGTGTTGACGGCCAGGGCCAGGGTGGAGCTGTCCTTGGGCAGGCAGGTGAGCGTGCCGTCGTGGCTGAACGCCTTGCGCAGCTGCTCGGAGAAGTCCGAGGCGTCGGCTATGCGGTCACCGTAGGCGTACAGCGAGCCGCCCTTGGCGTAGTTGGCGAACTGGTCGGAGTTCACGTAGAAGAGGTCCGGCGGATTGCCGCCGGCGAAGGCCTGGCCGAGCTGCTGGTTGATGTTGCTGGCGATCTGCACGGTGACGGTGTTGCCGGTCCGCTGCGCCCAGGCGGCGGTGGCGGCCTTGACGGCCGCGGTCTCGGCCTCGCCGGAGCTGGCGATCAGGACGGTCAGGCTCTGGCCGGCGCCGGAGGACTGCTTGGCCGACGTGTCGCCGAATCCGCCCGAGGAGGAGCAGCCGGTGACGGCGCCGAGGGCGACGGCCGTGCAGACGGCGGCCGCGGCGAGGGTGCGGGAGGTGGCCATGCGGATCTCCTAGCGGGGGTGGTGGGTGGTGGACGGCCTTCGGGGGACGGGTGCTTCGGGTGGGCCTCGGCGGCGGCGGGGTTCCGGGGGAGCGGGGCGGGGAGGGTGCGGCGTGGGTGCTAAGCGCTCTCGCGGAGCACCAGCTCCGGTTCCAGCAGCACGTGTTCGACGGGCCGCCCGCGGTCGCCGAGGCGTTCCAGCAGCAGCTGCATGCAGACCCGGCCGACCGCGTCGAGCGGCTGGGCGAGGCTGGAGAGCGAGGGGAAGAGCAGCGGGGCGATCGGGGAGTCGTCGAAGCCGATCACGGCGGCCTCCGGACCGGGGGTGCGGCCGGCCCGGCGCAGGGCCTGGTACCAGCCGAGCGCGAGGGTGTCGCTGGCGGCGACGACGGCGGTCGCGCCGCCGGCCAGCAGTTTCCCGGCGGCCTCGGTGGCGCGCTCCGGGTCGTCGGGGCTCTCCGCCCGGCGGCCCCGGGTGGACAGGCCCAGTTCGCGCATCGCGCCCTGCCAGCCGCGGGCGCGGTCGTCACCGACCCCGGAGCCCTTGGGCCAGCCGAGGAAGCCGATCCGGCGGTGGCCGAGCCCGGCCAGGTGGCGGACGGCCGCCGAGGTGCCGGCGGCGCCGTCCACGTCGACCCAGTCCCCGACGTCCTTGCCGGACCAGGTGCGGCCGAAGGCGACGAAGGGGACGCCGCGCTCGTGCAGCCAGCCCTGGCGGCGGTCGCCGCGGTCGGTGCCGCTGAGCACGAAGCCGTCGGCGCCGTGCTCGTCCAGCAGCTGCTGGTAGCTGGTGAGTTCGTCGTCCCCGGGGGCGACAGCGAACAGCACGACCCGGTAGCCGGCCCGGTCGGCGGCCTCGGAGAGCGAGTGCAGGAACTGGTCCAGGACCGGGGTCGGGACGCCGGTGCTGCTGGAGCGGATGCCGTAGCCGATCAGCCGGCTGGCCCTGGTCTTGAGCGCCTGGGCGGCCCGGTGCGGGCGGTAGCCGAGTTCGTCGATGGCGCGCCGGACCCGCTCCAGTGTCTGCGGGCGCAGCAGCTCGGGCGAGTTGATGGCGTTGGACACCGTCTGACGGCCCACGCCGGCCCGGGCGGCGACCATTTCGAGGGTCACCGCGGACCCGGGGCCGCTCCTGGGCGATGAGTGTGCATGCATGACGGTGATCCTAGGTTCTGTCGCCGTAAGGCCTGGCTTGGAGCGTTCCAAGCGGGGGTTCCATCAACCCCACCAGGGGAGTTAATGTCTTGGAACGCTCCAATGAAAGAAAGGTTGCGCCCGGGTGGAAGCAACTGTCAAGCCCCGCACCGAGAACGAGGAGACCATGCCCGCGACCGACCTCCAGCCGTTCCTGCACGACGCCCGGCTCTCCGTGGCCGCCCCCAGCTTCTGCGCCGCCCGCCCCGACGGCCGGATCGGCGAGAGCGCCGACGGCTTCTACCACGGCGACCGCCGCATCCTCTCCCGCCTGGAGATCGGCGCCCCCGGCGTCCCCGAAGCCCCGATCGCCGGCACCGAACTCCCGGACGGGCGGACCGTCTTCGTCACCGTGCTGCGCGGCCTCGGCGAACGGACCGCCGACCCCGCCACCACCCTGGAACGCCGCCGGGAACTCCACCCCGGCCGCCTGGTCGAGCACTGCACCCTCCACAATGCCGGCGCCCACCCCGCCCGACTGCGCCTGGAGATCCGTGCCGAGAGCGACTTCGCCGCCATGGACGCCGTCAAGGCCGGCCGCGCCGGCACCCCGGTCGAGCCCCGCGCCGACGGTGCCGACGGCCTGCGCTGGCAGGACGGCCCGCTCACCGCCGCCCTCACCCTCACCCCCGCACCCCACCACCTCGACCCCGCCACCGGCACCCTCGGCTACGACCTCGAACTCGCCCCCGGCCAGAGCTGGCACGCCGTCCTGGAGTGCACCGCCGAACACCGCGACGGCGACCTCTTCCCCGCCGCCCGCACCACCCCCTGGACCACCCCCGAGATCACCGGCCGCGACCACCACCTCGCCCACTGGCTCACCCGCTCCCACCACGACCTGCGCGGCCTGCTGCTCACCGACCCGCTGCGCCCCGCCGACACCTTCCTCGGCGCCGGCGCGCCCTGGTTCCTCACCCTGTTCGGCCGCGACTCGCTCTGGGCGGCCCGGATGATGCTCCCGCTCGGCACCGACCTCGCCGCCGGCACCCTGCGCACCCTGGCCCGCCGTCAGGGCCGGGCCGTCGACCCGGCCACCGAGGAGCAGCCCGGCAAGATCCTGCACGAGGTCCGCCGCGCCGAGCAGCACCTCGACACCGGCTCCCACCTGCCGCCCAGCTACTACGGCACCGCCGACGCCACCCCGCTCTGGCTCCTGCTGCTGCACGACGCCTGGCGCTGGGGCCTGCCGGCCGAGGAGGTCGAGGAACTGCTCCCGCACGCCGAGGCCGCCCTCGACTGGCTGGAGCGGTACGCCGACGCGGACGGCGACGGCTTCCTGGAGTACGTCGACAGCACCGGCCGGGGCCTCTCCAACCAGGGCTGGAAGGACTCCTCGGACGGCATCCGGTTCCGCGACGGCCGGATCGCCGCCGCCCCGATCGCCCTCAGCGAGGTCCAGGCCTACGCCCACGAGGCCGCCGTCAAGTCCGCCGACCTGCTGGAGGCCTTCGGCCGCCCCGGCGCCGAGCGCCGGCGGCAGTGGGCCGAGCGGCTGCGCGAGCGCTTCCGCGACCGGTTCTGGACCGAGGACGAGCACGGCCGCCACCCGGTGGTCGCCCTCGACCGGGACAAGCGGCCGGTCGACTCGGTGGCCTCCAACCTCGGCCACCTGCTCGGCACCGGCCTGCTCTCGGCCGAGGAGAGCGCGCTGGTCGCGCGGCGCCTCACCGCCCCCGGCCTGGACAGCGGCTTCGGCCTGCGCACCCTGGACTCCGCCACCGCCGGCTTCAACCCGCTGGGCTACCACACCGGTTCGGTCTGGCCGCACGACACCGCCGTCGCCGTGCACGGACTGGCCCGGGCCGGCCGGTACGAGGACGCCGCGCCGCTGGCCGCCGGACTGCTGCGCGCCGCCGCGGCCTTCGACCACCGGCTGCCCGAGCTGTACGGCGGCCACCCGCGCGAGCGCTACCACCGCCCCGTCCCGTACCCCGCCTCCTGCCGCCCGCAGGCCTGGGCGGCGGCCTCCGCGGTCCTGGTGCTGCAGGCGCTGCTCGGGCTCGCCGCGGACGCGCCCGGGCGCCGGTTGTGGGTGCGCGGGAGCGTCCCGGCCGGGTACGAGTCGCTGCGGATCGGAGGGCTGACGGTGGCCGGGCTGCCGATCGAGGTGGCCACCGACCACACCGGCGCCGTCCGGCTGCGCGCCCCGGAGGGGTTCACCGTCATCACGGTCTGAGGGTCCGGTGAAGGTCCTGCGTCGCCCGGCGGACCGGGCGTCAGCCCGCCGACAGCCGTCCGACCTCGCCGAACGCCCGGCGCCCGGGCCACCGTCGGGTGCTCCGTGTGCTGACTTGACCCCGCCGGGAAAGGGCCCGGCGGGGCCCCGGCGGCCGTGGGGGCGCTGGTGTTCGAGGCGTCATCACCACCTGCTAACCTCAGCCGATTTCCCGCCGCACCGAGCCGGCGGACACGACGGGGTAAGAGGTACAGAAGACATGGCATTCCTCCGGGCCAAGCAGAAGGCCCAGGTCATCGAGAAGCTGTCGCAGGTGGCGCCGCCCGGCGAGACCTTCATCGCCTGCGTGCACGCGGAGAGCGGGCCCAGCCCGTGGCTCGCGGCCGCGCTCGGTGAGATTCCGCTCGTCGGCCTGATCATCGTGCTGACCCGCAGGTACTACTTCCTGACGCTCACCAACAGCCACGTGGTGATCAACTCGGCCAACCGCTGGAACAACCGGCCCGGCGACGTGGTCGCGGCCTTCCCGCGGCAGGCCTTCCCGGTCAGCCGGGTCAAGCGGGCGAGCATCTGGAGCTCGATGTACGTCCAGATGCCGGGCAGCGCCAACCCGGTGCGCCTGAACATCCACCGCATCTGGCGGGCCGAGATGGACCAGCTGAGCGCCGCCTTCCCGCCCGGGGCGATCGACCCGAGCTCGCAGCCCTTCGACACGCCGCAGAACCAGGGCTTCCCGCCGCCGGCGTACCCGATGGGCGTCCAGGCCGGGCCCGGCCAGCAGATGATCCCGCAGCAGCCGCCGCACCAGCAGCAGCCGCAGCAGGGCTTCGGCGCGCCGCAGGCGCAGCCGTACCCGCAGCAGCAGCCTTACCCGGGAGCGCAGCCGGGCCAGCCGTACCCGCCGCAGGCCTACCCGCCGGCCCAGCCGTACCCGGCGCAGCCGGGCGCCCAGGTGCCGCCGCAGGGCCAGCCGTACCCGCCGCAGGTCCCGAACGTGCCGTACCCGGGCCAGCAGGGCTACCCGGGCCAGCGCTGACCGCGCGCCCGCGCCGACCGCGGCCCCGGCTCCCCGTGCGGGGGTCGGGGCCGCGGCCTTCGCACGGGGAGCCGGGGCCGGACACCGGGGGTGAGGCGGTGGTCGCCGGGCGCAGCCGGGCCGCGGCCGGCGCCGGCTCGGCGCGCCCGCCCGGGCGGACTCTGCGAGGCTGAGAGGGACAAGCAGCCTCGATCGAGGAGGCCCGCACCGATGTCAGCGCAGAGCCCGGAGCCGTCCGGGCGCAAGGCCCACGTCGCCGCGCTCCGGGCCGCGGAGGTCCGGCACGCGCGGACCAGGCGGTGGCTGGTGAGCGGCCTGGTCGTGCTGGTGGTGCTCGCGGTGGTCGGCGTGATCGCCGTCGTGATCGCCGACAACCAGGGCAGCTCCGCGCCGTCGGGCGTCCCGGCGCAGCCCCGGACCACCGCCGAGGGCCGGACCACCCCGCCGCCCTGGGACGCGCCCGCCGACGCCGCCGCGGCCGTCAAGGCGGCCGGTCTGCCGATGCTCGGCGCCGAGGGCACCGCCCTGCACATCCACACCCACCTCGACGTCTACGCCGACGGGCAGCCCGTGACCGTCCCCGCGCTGGTCGGCATCGACGAGAGCGCCCAGCGGATCAGCCCGCTGCACACCCACGACACCAGCGGGGTCGTCCACATCGAGTCGCCGGTGACCGCCGACTTCACCCTGGGTCAGTTCCTGACCGAGTGGCAGGTCTCCGCTTCCGCGGACCACTTGGGCGGGCTGCGCACCGACGCCACCCACGCGCTCACCGCGTACATGGACGGCAAGGCGGTGGGCAGCGACCCGGCGGCGATCGTGCTGCACGCCCACGACGAGATCGCCCTGGTGTACGGCACGGCCGCCGAGAACGCCGCCGTCAAGGTGCCGAGCGGCTACGACTGGCCGAGCGGGCTCTGAGCCGGCCGCGCGCCGCTGTCGCGCCGCAGGCCGCTGTCGTGCCGCGACCCGCTGCCGGGCGGGGAACCGCCGTCGACCGGGGGCAGCCGTCGGGTGATCCGGTCGAACAGTTCCCTGAGCGGCTCGCCCAGTTCGCGGCCGAACCCGGTGAGCCCGTAGGTGACCTGGGGCGGTGTGGTCGGTGCGACCTCCCGCCGGACCAGGCCGTCCTGGACCAGGGCGCGCAGGGTCTGGGTGAGCATCTTCTCGCTGACGCCCTGGATGCTCTCGCGCAGTTCGTAGAAGCGCAGGTCGTTGCTCCGCAGGGAGATCAGCACCCAGATCCCCCATCGGCTGGTCACGTGGTCGACGACGTCGCGCGCGGGGCAGTCGGTGTGAAACACGTCATACCGGCCCCCCGGTGCGGCCGCTCTGTACTGCGGGCCTTCCTCCATGTGTGGAGCTTACTTCAAGGTATGTCCTTACCAAAAGTAAGTCGGCGCTCCTAGGTTGAGGGCCTCGGAGGACCTCCGAGCAGAACGAGCAGAACGAGCAGACGAGCAGACGAGCAGTGGGAGCTGAACATGATCGTGGTGACCGGGGCGACCGGAAACATCGGCCGGCCGTTGACCCAGGCACTGGCCGAGGCGGGCCGGGAGGTGACGGCGGTGTCGCGGCGGGCGGCCGCCGTGCCGGACGGCGTCCGGCACGTGGCGGCCGACCTGGCCGAGCCGGGCGCCCTCAAGCCGGTACTGGCCGGGGCGGAGGCGCTGTTCCTGCTGCTCTCCGGCGACCTGCACAGCGGGGCCGGCCCGGCCGACCTCCTCGCCGAGGCCGTGGGTGCCGGGGTCCGGCGGATCGTCCTGCTGTCCAGTCAGGGCGTGGTGACCAGGCCCTTCGGCCCGACCCGGATCGCGCTGCGCGCACTGGAGGACGAGCTGCGCGGGTCCGGCGCGGAATGGAGCATCCTGCGGCCGGGCGGCTTCGCCTCCAACGCCTTCTGGTGGGCCGAGTCGGTGCGCACCGACCGGCTGGTCGCCGCGCCCTTCGGGGACGTCGGCGTGCCGGTCGTCGATCCGGCCGACATCGCCGAGGTGGCGGCGGCCTGCCTGCTGGACGAGCGGCACTCCGGCGGCCGCTACGAACTCACCGGGCCGGAGGTGATCACCCCGCGCGGACAGGCGGCGGCCCTGGCCGCCGCGCTGGGCGAGCCGGTGCGCTTCCACGAGCTCGGCCGGGAGGAGGCCAGGGCCGGCATGGCCCGGAACATGCCGGTGGAGCTGGCCGACGACACCCTGGACATCCTCGGCGCGCCCACCTCGGCCGAGACCCGGATCAGCCCGGACGTCCAGCGGGTCCTCGGCCGGCCGCCGCGCCCCTTCGCGGACTGGGCTGCGCGCAACGTCGCCGCGTTCCGCTGAGCACGGGTCCGCTGAGCACGGGTCCGCTGGGCACGGGTCCGCCGGGGCGGACCGGTCGGGGTCGGCCGGTCAGGGCCGCTCGGCGTCCCCGGGCGGCGGGGCGCCGAGGGCGAGGGTGAAGCTGAACCGGTCGCCCCGGTAGAGGGCGCGGACCGGTCGGGGTCGGCCGGTCAGGGCCGCTCGGCGTCCCCGGGCGGCGGGGCGCCGAGGGCGAGGGTGAAGCTGAACCGGTCGCCCCGGTAGAGGGCGCGGACCAGTTCCAGCGGGCGGCCGTCGGCGTCCAGGCTGCGGCGGTGCAGCAGCAGCATGGGCAGCGCGGGCGGGGTGCCGATCAGCAGGGCCTCGCGCGGGGTGGCGAGGACGGTCTCGATCCGCTCGTCGGCGGTGCCCAGGTGGACCCCGCGTGCGCGCAGGTAGCCGTAGAAGGAGCCCTCGGGGTCGAAGTCCGTTGCCAGGTCGGGCACTCGGGCCACGGGCACGTAGGTGGACTCCAGCCCGACGCGCTCCTCGTCGGCGCGCAGGACGCGCTCCAGGTGCCAGAGCGGTTCGCCCTCGGCCACGGCCAGGCGCTCGGCCAGCGCGGGGTCGGCGGCCAGGCGGTCGAGGGCGATCAGGGTGCGGCCGGGGCGCAGGCCCTGGCGGGTGACGCCCTCGGTGTAGCTGGTGAGGGACAGCGGCTGCTCGATCTTCGGGCCGGCGACGACCGTGCCACGCCCCTGGCGGCGCAGCCGGCCCTCCAACAGGAGCTCGCGCAGGGCCTGCCGAACCGTCGCGCGGGCGACGCCGTGACGCTGTGCCAGCTCGGCCTCGGTGGGCAGCCGGCCGCCCGGGCCGAGCTCGCCGAGGAGCTCCTCCAGCCGCTCCTTGACCAGGTAGTACTTGGGCACCCGGCCGTGCTCGGGGATGCCGGCGCGGGCGGGTTCCGGGCCGGGCCGGGGGGTGGGGTGGCTCACCGCGCCAGCCTATCGAGCGCCCTAAGGGCTCGGCGGCCGGGCGAAGGTCACGGAACGATAACCGGTCTGGACTGAATTTCGACCGTTGTTCATGCCGCCGTGGATTCGCCAAGGGTTCGTGCTCGCCCGGCCGCCCCACCCTCGGTGCTGGTGCAACTGCACCGAACCGATGCCCAGTTGGGAGCCCCCCTTGCGTACCTCCCGCTCCATCCGCAGCACGGCCCTCGCCACCGCCACGGTCGCCGCGACCGTCGCCGCGCTGATCCCGCTGTCCGCGTCCGCCGCCACCGCCGTGACCGCCACCGCCGCCGGCACGGCCGCCGCGGTCGCGGCCGACGGCTCGTACCAGGGCCTGCCGAACGGCACCAAGCAGGCCAAGACCCTGGTCATCGGCGTCGACGGCACCCGCTACGACAAGCTGCTCACCGCCGACGCGCCCCATCTCAAGGCCCTGATGGCGGGCGGCCTGACCGCCACCAGCAACCTGTACGCCAACCCGCTGGCGCCCACCCTGTCCGGCCCCGGCTGGTCCACCATCGCCACCGGCGTGTGGCCCGACAAGCACAAGGTCAAGGACAACGCCTTCACCGGCGCCCGCTTCGACCTCTACCCCGACTACGCCACCCGCCTGGAGACCGCCGACCCCGGCAACTCCACGCTGGTGATCGGCTCCTGGAACCCGATCACCGCCAACGTCTTCAACGGCCGCGCCGACCTGCGCATCCCGGAGAGCGAGAACGACGCCAAGACCGCCACCGACGCCGCCGACTACCTCGCCCACGGCAACCCCGACGCCACCTTCCTGCACTTCGACGGCGTCGACGAGGCCGGCCACGCCCACGGCGGCGCCAGCGCCGACTACCTGAGCGCCATCCACGCCGTCGACGGCCTGGTCGGCCAGGTCGTGCAGGCCGTCAAGTCCCGCCCCACGTACGGCTCCGAGGACTGGCTGATCGTCGTCACCACCGACCACGGCCACACCGACGCCGGCGGCCACGGCGGCAACAGCGCCAACGAGCGCCAGACCTTCCTGATCGCCGACGGCGCCGGCTGCACCCCCGGCTCGCGCCGCTACGACGTCAAGCCGGTCGACATCGCCCCCACCGTCCTCAAGCACGAGGGCGTCACCGTCGACCCCGCCTGGAGGCTCGACGGCCGGCCGATCGACGAGATCACCCCGGACGCCTTCGACGCGCTGCGCCCGAACCTGCAGACCCGGGTCGACGAGACCGGCATCCCGGCCGGGGTGAAGGGCTGGACCCACACCCCGCCGGCCGGCTGGAGCATCGACAACTCCCGGATGCCCAGCGGCGGCGTGACCGAGTGGCGGGGCTGGGCCTTCGCCACCGACGAGTTCTGGACCGCCGCCGAGCTGAACCAGTCCCGCGAGACCAACGTGCGCGCCCGCAACGTGTTCGCCGTCGCGGACTCCGACGAGTGGGACGACAAGGCACACGGCGCCGGGCAGTTCGACTCCACCCTGATCAGCCCGGTCTACCCGGTGACCGGCCTGAGCCGCGGCACGCTCTCCTTCGCCACCGACTACAAGGTGGACGGCCCGCAGACCGGTGACCTGTACGTGGTCTTCGACAACGGCACCCCGCAGCTGGTGAAGTCCTACCGCAGCGACCTCAACACCGTCGAGCAGCTGCCGGTCACCGTCCCGGCCGGTGCCACCGGCGCCCGCTTCCAGTTCCGCTACACCGGCACCAACAGCGCCTTCTGGACGGTCGACCAGGTGACCTTCACGGCCTCCTGAACCGCCCTCGGGCCCGCGGGCGGGGGCCGTGCACCGGCCCCCGCCCCCGGGTCAGGCCAGGTCGCGCATCCGGCGGATCGGGCCGGCCAGCAGGATCACCGGGCTCACCACGCTGACCACGGCGACCAGGAGCAGCGCCGTGCGCGGCCCCCAGGCCGCGGCCGCGGCACCGGCGGCCAGGGCGCCGACCGGGATCGCGCCCCAGGAGACGAAGCGGACCGTGGCCATCACCCGGGACAGCAGCTCAGGCGGGGTCTGGGTCTGCCGGTGGGTGCGGGTCACGATGCTGGTGACCACGACCCCCGCCGAGAACCCGGCGTTGCCGAGCGCGAAGACCAGCGTCGCCCACCCGGATCCGGCGAGCGGCAGCAGCAGGGCGAAGGCGGTGGCGACCACGGCCGCCCGGCGCAGCGCGACGCCGCTGCCGAACCGCGCCACCAGTCGCGGTGTGACGGCCGCGCCGAGGAGGCTGCCGAGCCCGCCGGTGGCCATCAGGGCGCCGACGGCGGCGGCCGGGGCGTCGAGGGTGCGGACCAGGAACACCGGGGTGAGCGTCATCAGCCCGCCGCAGACGAAGTTCACCGCGGTGGCGTCGGCCACGCAGGGCCGGATCACCGGGTGCCGGGCGACGAACCGCCAGCCCTCGCGGATCTGCTCGCGCATCCCGGCGCCGCCGGCTGGCCGGGCGGCTGGCCGGCCGACCGGCGGCAGGGTGCCCAGCAGGGCCGCCGAGGCGAGGTAGCTGACGGAGTCCAGCAGCATCGAGGCCGCGCCGCCGACCAGCTGCACCAGCACGCCGCCGAGCGAGGGCCCGGCCAGATCGGTGGCGGCGATGCTGCCGGAGACCAGGCTGTTGCGGGCGGTCAGCTGTTCCTTGGGGACGACGGCGGGCAGGAAGGTGGAGTTGCCGACATCGAAGAGCACGCCGGCAAAACCGACCAGCAGGGCCACCACGACCAGGTGGGGCAGTCCCAGCACCCCGAACGCGGCGGCCAGCGGTACCGAGGCGACGGCGGCGGCCCGGAGCAGGTCCATCGCCACCTGGGTGCCGCGCAGCGGCAGCCGCTGGACGAGCACGCCGGCCGGCAGCCCGATCACCAGCCAGGCGACGTAGGCGGCGCCCGTGATCAATCCGACCTCGAAGGCCGAGGCGTGCAGGGTGACCACCGCGATCAGTGGCAGGGCCACCGTCGTCACCTGGTCGCCGAGCCGGCTGACGGTCGAGGCGCTCCAGTAGCGCCAGAACGCCCCCGCCCCGCGGCCGTTTCCGCCGCCCCCGCCCGCCGGATCCACCGATCTCGCCGTGTCCACCGTCTCCGTCGTCAACGTCCGCCCCTTCGCCGCCCTCGGTCCCCGACCGGGACCAAGTGAGTTCCCTTTGGGAACTCACTATACTGGGTGATCATGCGGCACACGGAAGCGGCGGACCCCGACTGCGCGATCTCCCAGGCCCTGGCGGTGGTCGGGGACACCTGGACCCTGCTCCTGGTCAGGGACGTCGCCGGGGGCACCCACCAGTTCGACGCCCTGCAGAACGGACTCGGCATCAGCCGCAAGGTGCTCACCGAGCGCCTCAAGGCACTGGTCGCCGACGGCGTCCTCGAGAAACGGCTCTACCACCCGCACCCACCGCGCTACGAGTACCACCTGACGGACCGGGGCCGCGGCCTCCTACCGGTCCTGGTCGCCCTCCAGGACTGGGGCGGACGCCACATCCTGGGCGACGGCACCCTCTCCGCCACCAGCACCCCCGACTCCGCCGAGACCCGTCGGGTCACGGCCCTCACCGGCCACCGGCTGCCCGCACTGGAACTCGACGCCGCCGCCGGCGGACGGGCCGACCCGGTCGCCGCGGACCGCGCCTGGACGGTGCTCTACTGCTACCCCGGCGCCTACGCCCCGGGCGGAGCGGGCCACCCGCCCGGCTGGGGCGACATCCCCGGAGCGCCCGGCTGCACCCTGGAGTCCTGCACCTACCGCGACCGGATGGGCGAGTTCACCGCCCGCTCCACCGCCGTCTACGGCGTCAGCACCCAACGCCCGGACCAGCTGGCGGCCTTCGCCGAGCACGCCCGGATCCCGTTCCCGCTGCTCTCCGACGCCGGCCTGGAACTCGCCGCCGGACTGCGGCTGCCCACCTTCCGCGCCGCGGGCGTCGAACGCCTCAAGCGGCTCACCCTGGTCCTCGACGCCGGACGCACCGTGCGCGGCGTGCTCTACCCCGTCACCGACCCCGCGGGCTCGGTCGAGGACGTCCTCGCCCTGCTGGACGGACTGCGCGGCTGACCTCCGGACACACGAGAGCGGGTGCGCCCCCGGCCAGGCCGGAGGCGCACCCGCTCACCTGTGCAGCGACGGACGGCGGTCAGTACCGCGAGGCGATCACGAACCAGCCGACCACCATGATCAGGACGACGGCGACGATCGCGATCGTGGTCGGCGTCAGCCGGTCCCGGAACTGCTTCACGGGCTCGACCCGCTGCGCGGCCTCGGTGCTCGACTCCCACCAGTTGCGCAGCCGCTGGACGTTCGCGTCGAAGTCCGCGGTCGGGTACAGCGGACTCCAGGACAGGCCCGGCAGCGAGCGCCGGCGCCCGCTCGTGGTGAAGATCCGCGCCGCCCGGGTCGGTCCGGAGCCGGCGTACGGGCCGCTGGACGCGGTGGTGCGGACGTCGACCCAGCGGATCTCCGCCCAGGAGTAGGTGCGCCCGGCCCCGAACCCCCAGCAGATCGTCACGCCCTCGGGCCCGACCCGGCTCCAGCCCCGCCACGAGCTGTAGAAGACCGGCACGAACAGCACCACGACGGTGCCGAGCGACCAGGCCGCGAACACCGGCCCGGAGCGCATCATCCCGACCGACACCATGAGGACGAGGAAGGCGAGGGCGCCGGCCAGATGGGACTTGGAGGGGCGGAACAAGTCCCTGCCCCGGAACACCAGTTCGTTCACGGTCGCAGGCTACTCCGGCGCGCCGTCCGCGAACAGGCGGTTTGACGCGATCTTCACGGGAACCGGCGGGTCGGCGGGCGGGTGGGACCAGTGGCCTTTCCGTGTGCGGGCGAGGACGGCGGTGCGGTCGGGTGCGGCGCGGAACAGTGTCAGCAGGACGGCGAGCAGGGCGTAGCCGGCTCCGGCGGCGGCCGCGGCGTCGTCCGCGACCAGCTTGGCCATGCCGACCGGCTGGGCACCACCGTTCCCCCGTAGGGCCGTCCGGACGGCTTCGGGATCCACGCCGCCGACGGCGAACCACTACTGAGCAATGGGCGAATTTCTCGCATGGCCGGGATCGCCGCCGCCGTCGGGCGGTTGACATGCCATGTGCGCTTCATGAATTCTCCACCGCCGCATGCCCACTGAACAGGGAACTCGTCCTCGGTGAATTCTCCGCTCGGAATGCTGAACCGGTGAAACCGCCTCATCCGTTCCCCGGTTGTCACGCGCTCTTGCGTCCGGCCCGTCCGGCCTGCCCGCCCCGCCCGGCCCGTCCGCTCCACCCACCCCGCCCGCGCAGGGCCCGGCGGGCCGTGCCGAAGATGAGCGCGGCCCACAGGACGGCGACCACGCCGGTGACCCAGACCCCGGCGCCGCGGAAGGAGAGGTCGTCGTCCGTGTTGGCCGGCGGTGCCCAGCCGTCCGGGTCGGCCAGCACCGTGGTGGTGCTGCCGACCGAGGAGCCGGAGCAGCCGAAGCCCCCGATGGTGCCGTGCGGCAGCGGGTGGCCGTCCTCGCGGCGGATGCCGCAGGTCCAGCTGACCCGGCCGGTCTTGTCCTTGCCGCTGTGTGCCGAGGTGATGACGACCCGGGTGTGCACCCCGCGGTGGGAGATCAGCTGGGCGCGCAGGGCGGTGGTGGGGATCACCAGGAGCATCAGGCCCAGCGCGACGGCGGGCCAGACCACCCAGCCGCTGCTGTGGATCATCATCAGTCCGACGACGGCGACCATCAGCACCAGGACGGCCAGGATGGTGCAGGGTGCCTGGTAGTCGGGGTTGGAGGCGAGCGCCAGCAGTCCGATGATCAGTAGCGGGGCGAGCAGCCCGACCAGCAGCGCGGTGCGCCGCACCGTGCGCGGCGCGAGCTGGAGGTCCTTGCCGGGGCGCCGGCGCGTGGGCTTGGCAGGCCGGACGACCCCGGCCGCCAGGGGCCGTTTCTGCTTCTTGTTCGGACGCTTGGCCATGCTGCCCCCGCTCGGTGGTTCTGTTTCGTGCTCGCGACAGTGTGACGGCAGCCCCCGGCAGCCGGAAGGCCGGGGTACCGCCCGGTTCGGACGGCCCGTCGGCCGTCTTCCCAACTCCGTTGCGTGGTGGGTACATTGACTTCTGTGGGGGCGGTTCTTGATCTGTTCCTCCTGGTCGGGGCAGCGGTCCTGGCCGGGCTGGCCGCGCTGCTCGCCTCGGCGAGCCGGACGGTCCGGGAGTTGCGCCGGGGCGGCGTCTGCGCCGTCGGCCGGGTTCGCCGGGTGCGTTGGCACACCACCTCCGAGGGGTACGAGCGCCGCCGGGTGACCATCGAGTACGGCCTGCCGGACGGTCGGGTGGTCGAACTGCTGCGGCACGACGCGCGTCCCGAAGGCGGCCGCTACCAGGAGGGGGACGAGGTGACCGTGCTGTACCACCCCGCCCGCCCCGGCCGGGGGCTGGCCGTCCACCCGGTGCGCCGGTTGCCGCCGCCCCCGAACGAGTTCGGGCTGGCGGCGCTCGCGCTGCTCTGCGCGCTGGCCGCGGCCGGCCTGCTGGCCCTGATGTTCTGACCGCGGGCCGGCCGGTCGGGTGGTCAGGTCCTGCCCAGGGCCGCCTGTTCCAGGTCGAGGTCGCGCTGGAGCAGCCGCAGGGTGGTGTCGCTGATCCGGTGCTCCTCGTACAGCCGGTGCAGTCGGTCGTTCTGCACCGCGATGACCTCGTGCCGCAGTTGGCGGTAGGCGTCGTCTGCGGTGGTGCCGTCGGGGGCCCCGGGGGTGCGGTCGAGCCGGGCGGTGAGAGCACGGCGGACCCGGTCGACGGCCGTGTCCGGGACGGCCTCCAGCTCGGCCAGGCCGTCCACGTGGTCCAGGGCGGCGCGGTTGAGCTCGTCGCGGGCGTCGGCCTCCTCGCGCGCGGTGTGCTCGGGCTCCAGGGCGAGCCCGGAGCGGTTGACCACGGCCGCGAGGGTCAGGCCCTGGACGACCAGGGTGAGCACGACGTTGGAGACGGTGAGCACCAGCACCAGCGGCCGTCCGTCGAGCGCGGCTCCGCCCTCGGTCAGCAGCGGGATGGAGAGCGCGGCGGCCAGCGGCATGACGCCCCGGGTGCCGGCCCAGGTCACCACCCCGGCGACCCGCCAGGACAGCCGCCCCCGGCTGGGCCGGACGGCTCGGGTGAGCGGCAGGGTCCACAGCACCCGGACGGCGATCAGCACGGCGGCGATGGCCACCGACTGGAGCGGCCACCAGCCGGCGCCGGCCGGCAGCTCCCGGACGAGCGTGGGCAGTTCCAGGCCGACGATCGAGAAGACGACGCTCTCCAGCAGGAACACCACCACCGCGTACACGGCGTGCAGTTGCAGCCGGATCCGGGCGTCGGTGAGCCGGTGGCCGGAGCGGCCGAGGAGTACCCCGGCGACCACCACCGAGGTGACGCCGGAGGTGTGCGCGGACTCTGCCAGCACGTACGCCGCGTACGGGGTGACCAGGGCTATCACCGTCTCCAGCACCGGGTCGGTGGTGCGGCGGCGCAGCAGCCAGACCAGCCCGGCGACGGCCGCGCCGACCAGGCTGCCGCCCCCGCCGAGCAGCACCAGTTCGCCGCCCGCGGCGGGCAGGTCGACCGTCCCGCCGACGGCCACGGCGACGCCGACGGCGACCTTGAACAGCACCAGCGAGGTGGCGTCGTTGAACAGGCTCTCCGCCTGGACGAGCACCTGGACCCGCCCGGGCAGGGCGAGCCGGCGGCCGAGTGCGGTGACGGCCACCGGGTCGGTGCTGGAGAGCACGGCGCCGAGCACGAAGGCCATCGCGGGCGGCAGCCCGGCGACGGCGACGGCGACGAAGCCGACGGCGGCGGCGGAGGCGAAGACCAGTCCGAAGGAGAGGATGGTGACGGGTCGCCAGACCGTCCGCAGGTCGCGCAGCGACAGTTCCTCGGCGGAGGAGTAGAGCAGCGGGGGCAGCACCACCGCGCCGATGATCTGCGGGGGCACGTGCAGGGCGGGCACGCCGGGGAGGAGGGCGACGCCGAGTCCGGCGAGGACCAGCAGCGAGGGGGCGGGCACCCGCCATCGGCGGGCGAAGGTGGCCACGCTGGTGGCCAGGACGACCAGGACGAGAACGATCCCCACGGCGTGCATCTGCAGAAACGACCCATCGCAACGTCGGGGTCGCCGTGGCCCGATCGCCGCAGTCGTCCCCCGAGCCGACCAGACTTCCCGGCACACCGTGCGTCATCTTATCGGGCTTTTGGCGGGGTTCGGCAGGGGATTTCCGGCGCCACGGCCCGGGCGGCGGCCCCGGTCACCGCAGGTCAGGCCCGGCGGACCCGCACTACCGGCCGGTAGTGCTGTTCCGAACGAATTCACCGCCTGCTCGCCGGACGTCTTGCGGGCCGTGCACGTACGGAAGTTGGATGCACAACATCCCGCGACCCGCCGGGCCGACGACGTCCCCCACGGAGCCCCGATGACCCTGCCGTCCCTGCGCCGCACCCTCGCCGCCGGTGCCGCCGCCACCGTGCTCGCCGCTCTCGGCGCCGCCCCGGCCGGCGCCGAGAGCGCCCCCGTCACCGCGCCGCCGCTGGACGTCCTGACCTACAACACCTTCCTGATGAGCACCTCGCTCTACCCCAACTGGGGCCAGCAGCACCGGGCCCAAGCGATCGCCTCGGCGGACTTCTTCCAGGGCCACGACGTGGTCGTGCTGGAGGAGGCCTTCGACAACGCCGCCTCCGACGCCCTGATCACCAAGGCCTCCGCCGCCTACCCCTTCCACACCCCCGTGGTCGGCCGCTCCACCGGTGGCTGGGACGCCACCTCCGGCAGCTACAGCTCCACCACCCCCGAGGACGGCGGGGTGACGGTGCTCAGCAAGTGGCCGATCCTGCGCCAGGAGCAGTACGTCTACCAGGACGCCTGCGGCTCCGACTGGTGGTCCAACAAGGGCTTCGCCTACGTCGTCCTGGACGTCAACGGCCGGCGCACCCACCTGGTCGGCACCCACCTCCAGTCCACCGACTCCGGCTGCGCCGGCGGCCAGGCGGCCGCGATCCGGGCCGAGCAGCTCGGCGCGATGCGGGCGTTCCTGGACGCGAAGCGGATCCCGGCGGACGAGCCGGTGCTGGTCGCGGGGGACCTCAACATCGACTTCCACGGCACCGAGTACCAGGCCCTGCTGGACAACGGCAACCTCGCCCCGGCCTCGGCCCGCACCGGCTGGCCGTACTCCTTCGACACCGCCGACAACTCCATCGCCGCCTACCGCTACCCGGGCGAGCCCAAGGAGGACCTCGACCACGTCCTCTACCGCGCCGACCACGCCCGCCCGCAGCAGTACACCAACGAGGTCCGCCGGGTGCACAGCGCGCCCTGGACGGTGAGCAGCTGGGGCAAGAGCTACACCTACACCGACCTCTCCGACCACTACCCGCTGATCGCGCGCTGAGCCGGGGGCGCCCGCCCCGCCCGGCAGCGGCGCCGCACCGGGCGGGCGGCGCCGGGCGAGCGGCGCCGCAGGTCGGGCGGGGCGGGCACCGGGCCGGTGTGGCGGGCATCACAGCTTCCGGGCCGGTTCGGGCTCCTACGATCGGGAGCGCGGACGCCGGCCACGCCGGGACCGGTGCCCGCCCGGCAGCCCCGCGATCCGGCCCGAGGAGAAGCGCACCTTGACCAGCCCCACCGCCGCACCCGACAGCTACTACCAGCGCACCGGCGAGCAGCAGTACAAGCCCACCGTCCACGCCCAGGGCGCCTGGCACCCGGACGAGCAGCATTTCAGCCCGGTGGGCGGCCTGATCGTCCACGCGATCGACCGGCACCGGGCCGGGCGCCCCGCCGACGGCCTCGCCCTGGCCCGGGTGAGCTTCGACATCCTCGGTCTGATCGCCCTGGACGAGCTGGAGATCACGGTCGAGACCCTCCGCCCCGGCCGCACCATCGAGCTGGTGGAGGCGGTGGCCTCGATCGCCGGCCGCGCCGTGGTCCGGGCCCGGGCCTGGTACCTGGCCGAGCAGGACACCGCCGCCGTGGCCGGCACCCACGACGAACGGCTGCCCGCGCCCGAGGAGTTCGAGCTCTGGCCGATGGGCGAGCAGTGGGCCGGCGGCTACATCGCCTCGGTGGAGGTCCGGCGCCGCTCGGCCGCGCCGGGCCGGGCCGCCGCCTGGCTCGCCACCCCGCTGGAGCTCGTCGCGGGGGAGGCGGCGAGCCCGCACGCCGCGTTCGTCGCCCTGGTCGACACCGCCAACGGCATCGCCGTCCGGGAGCAGCCCACCGAGTGGATGTTCCCGAACACCGACCTGACCGTCCACTTCCACCGCCGCCCCGGCGGCCGCTGGACCGGCCTGGACACCGCCGTCAGCTTCGGCCCGGCCGGCCACGGCGTCACCAGCACCGTGCTGCACGACGTCGACGGTCCGGTGGGCCGGGCCGAGCAGATCCTCACCGTCCGTCGCCAGCAGGGCAGTTGACGGCCACGGTGGCTGCTGCCGGGGCGGCGGCAGCCACCGGGAGACGGCTCAGCCGGGCAGCGAGTCCATGAAGGAGCTCACCGAGAAGACCGCCTTCCCGGGCCCGGCCGGGCCGTAGCCGGGCGGGGAGGAGAGGCCGAACTCCTCCAGGGTGGCCCGATAGGTCTGCAGCAGCCGGATGTGGTACTCCAGCGGCGCGCCCTGGGGGTTGGCCTTGCCCAGCGGGGTGGTGGGCTCGGGGCACCAGGTGGTGAAGCGCGGCACCACGCCGTGGGACATGAAGAAGCGCAGCCCCTCCCGGGTGGAGGCGATCGCCTCGTCGACGGTGGTGAAGCCGAAGGGCTCGGCCATCTCCACGCCCGCCACGAAGTTGGGGATCACGTTCTCCGCGCCGAACACCTCGGTGGAGTCGAGGATCCGGCGGTGCCACTCGTCCCGGCCGACGTAGCGCTCCTTGCCGGGGCAGTAGAGCTCGAACAGGCGCTTGTCCCACACCTCGAAGTTGGGGTGGTAGATCTTCACGCCGTAGTCGTGGAAGCGCTGCACGTCGTCGCGGGGCAGCGCCTGGGCGACCACCTTGCCGATCCAGCGGTCGGGGAAGCGCTCCTCGATGGCCTTGGCGTACTGCCCGTAGAAGTCCGCCTCGTCCCGGCCGCCGACCTGGGAGGTGATCGCGCCGCCGGTGAGGGTGTACGCCCGGGAGGCGCGGGCGGTGTCGTGGCGGTCGATGATCTCCAGCGCCTCCAGCACCTCCTCGACCGGCTTGACCCCGGTGTACGGGCGGCCGGCCGCCTTGTGCTGGCGCCAGTTGTGGTTGATGTCGCAGTACTGGCACTCCTCCTTGGCGCCGAAGTACTGGCAGACCCGGAACACCGTGAGGTAGATCAGGTAGCCCCACTGGATGGTCGGGGCGACCTCCATCACCGACTTCCCGTTGGCGAGGGTGTGCCGGTAGTAGTCCGGCATCGGCGGCAGGCCGACGTCGGCGATCCGCGCGCCGTCCAGGTAGAGGCCGAGCGTGCCGTCCTCGCCCGCGCGCACCCGGTACGGCGAGTCCGGGTTGACCCGCACCGACACCACCGTGCGGCGCAGCCCGTACGGCCCGCCGGTCAGCACGACCTCCTCCGGCGGCCGGTTCAGCGCGGCCGCGCCCAGCTCGGGCAGGGTGCGGTGGTCGAAGGAGAAGATGAAGTACGACTTCGGTTTGACCTCGCCGCCCCCGTCGGCCCCGGTGCTGCCGCTGAGGGCGGACTCGTCGAAGGCCATGCCGCCGCGCAGCAGATCCTCCTTGATCACCGCCTCCCGGGGCACGTCGGGGAAGCGCTCCATGAGGTCCTCGACGACTTCGGTGCGGCTGCGGGCCTGGCTCTCCATGCGCTGGTCTTCCTTCCTGGCCGCGTTCCTCTCACGGCGCCCGGCCCATTCTTCTCCCCCTTACGCCACCGGCGGGACACCGCCCCGCCCGCCGGCGGTCTTCCGCCCGTCCTCCGGTCGCCCGGTGGCTGTGGCCCGGGGCGCGGGCGGTCCGGATCGGGTGGTCCGGGGTCGAACGGTCCCCGCCGCGGCCGGTACGGCGCGGCAGGGCGGCGCGGGACGCGGAAGGTGATCGGCAGGTTGACGCGCCGCCCGGACGGGCGGGGGTCGTCCGGTGCGGAACCGCAGCCCGGGGCCCCGGACGGACCGATGCATGACACCGGCGCGGCCAAACGCCGACAGCCGGAACGTTCACCCTATCGGGTGTAGAAGATCGTCCGTTGCGATCCGGAACGGGCTTTCGCGCCTACGGTGGGGAACCGAGCGAGACGGGGCCCGCGGCGTGGAGTTCCCCATCGCGGCGGTCGAGATGACGACCCGTCACACCAGGCGATCCCTCTCAGAGGAGGCTCCATGCCCCTGTGCACCAGAACGGGTACCCCGCCCGGGCCCGTCGATGCCCCGGCGGTGGGCTCATGAGCTCCCCGGCGATCGACCGGATCCTGCGCGGTCCCAGCGGACTCGGCACCGCCGGGCTGCAGTTGAGGCCGCCGACGCCGGTGTCCGAGGTCGCGGCTCCCGAGGTTCCGGTGTCCGAGGTCGCGGATCCGGAGCTGCCGGTGGCGCAGGCACCGGCAGCCGAGGCACCGGCCGTCGCCGTCCCGGCCGCCGCCGCGCCGAGCGGTGGCAAGCCGAAGACCGGCGACCCCATCCCCGGGCTCTACCACCACCCGATCGCCGAGCCCGACCCGGTGCGGGTGGCGGAACTCAGCCTCAAGATCAAGGCCTGGGCGATCGACGAGATCGAGCTCTACCCGCCGGAGTGGGAGAAGGACTTCGACGGGTTCTCCACCGGGCGCTACATGGTGGCCTGCCACCCCGACGCGCCGAGCGTCGACCACCTGATGCTCGCGGCCCGCCTGATGGTCGCCGAGAACGCGGTGGACGACTGCTACTGCGAGGACCTCGGCGGCTCGCCCGTCGGCCTGGGCAGCCGGCTGCTGCTCGCGCACACCGCGCTGGACCCGCTGCACACCACCGCGGAGTACCACCCGGCCTGGGAGGCCTCGCTCTCCGAGGACGCGCCCCGGCGCTCGTACCGCTCGGCGATGGACTACTTCGTCCGCGCCTCCACGCCCGCCCAGGCGGACCGCTTCCGGCACGACATGGCGCGGCTGCACATGGGGTACCTGGCCGAGGCCTCCTGGGCCGAGGCCGAGCACGTGCCGGAGGTCTGGGAGTACCTCGCGATGCGGCAGTTCAACAACTTCCGCCCCTGCCCGACGATCACCGACACCGTCGGCGGCTACGAGCTGCCGGTCGAGCTGCACGCGCTGCCCGCCATGCAGCGGATCATCGCGCTGGCGGGCAACGCGACCACGATCGTCAACGACCTCTACTCGTACACCAAGGAGCTCGCCGGCCCGGGGCTCCACCTGAACCTGCCGGTGGTGATCTCCGAGCGGGAGGGCGTCTCGCGCCAGGAGGGCTACCTCAAGGCCGTCGAGGTCCACAACGAGCTGATGCACGCCTTCGAGGCCGAGTCGGCCGCGCTGGCCGTCGCCTGCCCGGTGCCGACCCTGGTGCGCTTCCTTCGCGGGGTGGCGGCCTGGCTCGACGGCAACCACTACTGGCATCAGACCAACACCCACCGGTACAGCCTGCCCGACTTCTGGTAACGCGCCGGTCGGCAGCCGCACCTTTTCCGATAACCAACCCTGACCACCATGGAGTTGACCCACATGTCCGTGACCGACGACATCACCACCGCCGGCACCGCGATTCCCGGCCCGGCCACTCCGTACCAGGGCGACATCGCGCGCTACTGGAACAACGAGGCCCGCCCGGTCAACCTGCGCCTGGGCGACGTCGACGGCCTGTACCACCACCACTACGGCATCGGCGCGATCGACCAGGAGGCGATCGGCGACCCGGCCGACAGTGAGCGCGAGAAGAAGGTCATCGCCGAGCTGCACCGCCTGGAGTCCGCCCAGGCCGACGTGCTGCTCGACCACCTCGGTGACATCAGGGCCGAGTCCACCCTGCTCGACGCCGGCTGCGGCCGCGGCGGTTCGATGGTCATGGCCCACCAGCGCTTCGGCTGCCGGGTGGAGGGCCTGACCCTCTCCACCCAGCAGGCCGAGTTCGGCAACAAGCGCGCCGCCGAGCTGGGCATCGGCGACTTCGTCCGCTCCCGGGTCGCCAACATGCTCGACATGCCGCTGGAGAACGGCTCGGTGGCCGGCTCCTGGAACAACGAGTCCAGCATGTACGTGGACCTGCACGACCTGTTCGCCGAGCACTCCCGGGTGCTGGCCGTCGGCGGTCGCTACGTGACCATCACCGGCTGCTGGAACCCGAAGTACGGCCAGCCGTCGAAGTGGGTCTCGCAGATCAACGCGCACTTCGAGTGCAACATCCACTCCCGCCGCGAGTACCTGCGGGCGATGGCCGATAACCGCCTGGTGCCCCAGGCCGTCATCGACCTGACCCCGGACACCCTGCCCTACTGGGAGCTGCGGAACACCACCTCGCTGGTCACCGGCATCGAGGAGGCGTTCATCGAGTCCTACAAGGACGGCTCCTTCCAGTACGTGCTGATCGCGGCCGACCGGGTCTGACCCGGCACCCTCCGCACGACCGGCCTTCCGGAGCCGGACCGACGGGCGGCCTCCCCGCACAGCTGTGTGCGCGGGGAGGCCGCCCGTCGGCCGTCGGCCGGGCCGTCGGGGTCGGTGCCCCTCAGGAGCGGGCGCGGCGGGTGAAGGTGAGGTGGGTCACCCCGCTCGGGCTGCTCACCGCCTCGGTGTCGAACCGCTCCTCCAGCCCCTCCAGCCCGGCCCAGAGCGACTCGCCCCGGCCCAGCAGGATCGGCACCACCACCACGTGCAGGTGGTCGACGAGGTCGGCCTCCAGGAACGCCCGGACGGTGCGCGGCCCGCCGCCGATCCGGACGTCCAGGCCGCCGGCCGCCTCCCGGGCCTGCCGCAGGGCCTCCTCGGGGGAGCCGTCGACGAAGTGGAAGACCGTCCCGCCCTCCATCTCCACCGTCGGGCGCGGGTAGTGGGTGAGCACGAAGACCGGGGTGTGGAACGGCGGGTTCGGCCCCCACCAGCCCCGCCAGTCCTCGTCCTCCCACGGGCCGCGCTGCGGGCCGAACTTGTTGCGGCCCATGATCTCGGCGCCGATGCCGTCGCCCCAGGTGCGGGCCATCGCGTCGTCCACCCCGGTGTCGCCGCCCTCCTTGCCGGCCATCTGCCGGAAGGTGCGGGTGCCGAAGAACCACTCGTGCAGCCGGTGGGCGGCGTGCCCGAAGGGCTGCTCCATGCTCTGGCCCTCGCCGGTGCCGTACCCGTCGAGGGAGATCGAGAAGTTGTGGACCCGGACCAGGGACATCGTGCTGCCTCCGCTGCTCGTGGCTCTCGGGCGGCCGCCGGCAGCCGTCCGCTCGCGGGCCACGCTAGCGCCCGGGTACGACAGATCTGACGAAGCGTCACCGGAGGGGCGCGGCGTGCCGCGGGCGGACGGCCACCAGCGGCCGCCGAGGCCGGAACCCGGAGCGGAGGTGGCGAAGTCGCCACGATATTGTCGTGCCTTCTTCACGAGGTGCACGCCTGGTCCGGCGATGCTGCCTCCGGCGGCGCGCACCCGCGCCCGTCGTGACCATCCCCGGGGGGACGATTCCGATGACCGTACGCCGTACCCTGGCAGGCCTGCTGGCCGCCGGCCTGCTCGCCACCGCCGCGGCCCTGGTGCCCACCGCGGCCCCCGCCGCCGCCGACACCGGCACCGGTGACCTGCCGTTCGGCTCCGCCACCACCGTCGGCCTGCACAACACCTACGAACCGGCCGCCTACCCGTACCTCGCCCAGAGCCTGGACACCGGCACCGGCATGATCGAACTCGACCTCTGGACCGACACCATCACCCACGAGTGGAAGGTCAGCCACTCCAACCCGCTCGGCAACTCCAACAACTGCACCGCCGCCGACACCCCGGCCCAGCTGTACGGGGGCGGCACCAACAAGAACCTGGAGCACTGCCTCGACGACGTCCGGGTCTGGCTCGGCGCCCACCCCGGCGCCGGCCCGCTGGTGATCAAGCTGGAGGTCAAGGGCGGCTTCGCGGCCAACCTCGGGATGGGCCCCGACCAGCTGGACACGCTGATCGCCGCCCACCTCGGCGACGCGGTGCTGCGCCCGGCCGACGTGCTGGCCAAGCCCGGCGGCGGCTCCTACGCCTCCGTCGACGAGGCCGTCCGCGCGGGCAACTGGCCGAGCCGCTCGGCCCTCGCCGGGCGGGTGCTGCTCTACGCGATCCCGGGCACGGTCGAGGAGCACAACCCCTTCGACACCCTGCACACCGACGTCGAGTACGGGCGGCACCTGCGCGACCTGGCCGCCGCCGGCCGGATCGACCGGGCCCAGCTGTTCCCGGCCGTGCACGGCGCGGCGAGCGGCGACCCGCGCTCCAAGTACACCGGCGCCGACGCCGGGATCCGCCCGTGGTTCGTGGTCTTCGACGGCGACGCGGCCGGCTACCTGAACGGCATCGACACCGCCTGGTACGACCGCTCGCACTACCTGCTGGTGATGACCGACGCCCAGAACGTGGCGCCGGCGATCAGCGCCACCGACCCGACCGCCGACCAGGCCCGCGCCCGCACCGAGCAGCTCGCCCGGGCGCACGCGAGCATCGTGTCCAGCGACTGGCGCAGGCTCCCGGCGGTGCAGTCCCTGGTGCTGCCGCGCGGCTGACCGCCGTGGCCACGCCCTCACGGGTCAGACCACCTAGGCTTCGCCCTCGTGGCGAAGACGATCGAACAACTGGTGGACGGCCTGGCCGGGACGTACGAGGTCAGCGAGGTGTGCCTGCTGCTCGAAGCGCACCTGGAGCGCGGTGACACGGCGTTCCACGTGGAGGTCGGGGCGGCTCTGCACCGCCGCTTCGGCTCGGGCTGGGCGGGTGCCGAGCACGCCTCCCTCTACGACCACATCCTCTGGGACGTGGTCACCACCCCCGGCCGGGTGCACGTGGAGCGCGCGTTCGCGTTGAAGCCCGCGGTCAGTACGCGCCCCGGTCGGTCGCTGCGCCGGGCCGCCGCCGTGCTGGCCGAGTACCAGCCGATCGAGGCCCTGGCCTGGGTGTTCGCGGCCCCGGCCGACGATCCGCGGGTGCCCGAGGAGTTGCGGGCCTGCCTGCTGCAGGAGTTGGTGCTGCGCGGAGCCCCGGTCGCGGAGCTGCCCGAGGCGCGGGCCTGGGCGGCGGCCTCGCCGTACTGGGCCGCGCACCCGCTGGCCCGGCTGCCCTGGACCCTCGACCCGGTCGAGGGCAAGCCCCTCATGGCGCACTACTCGCGCGGCGGGGTGGCGTACGGCGTGCCGTACGGCCTGCCGGAGGGCGGTCGGATCGCGGCGGCCGGCCGGGTGGCGGTGGAGATCGGGGCGGACGAGCCCGGGCTGACCGTGGCCGTGCAGCGCTGGGCACGGCGGTTCAACGGGCAGCTGGAGGCGGCGGTGTTCGAGGCCGAGCGGCCGGTCGCGCCCGAGGAGCTCCCGGGGACGCTGGCCGGGCTGCCGCTGGACTGCATGTCCGGGGACGGCTGTCGCGGCCCGCTGGGCGGCGTGCCCGGTGTGGACGAGGCCCACGGCGGGGCGCACGCCGCGCACCTGGCGGTCGTGCCGACCACCGCCGCCGCCGTCTGGCGCCAGCTCTTCGCCGCCGCCTCCACCGGCCCCGGGGACGAATGCGTCTGGTCGTACGGCGGCTACGGCCGGCTGGAGGCCTGGCGCTCCTTCGCGGCACTGGTGGGTGCGGGCCCGGAGGACCCGGTGGCCGAGGTGGCGCGGCGGGCGGGGGAGTGCGCCTGGTACGGCTTCACCATGTGCGGGGACTGGTTCATCTGCGACGACCTCGACCTCGGCTTCGCCGTCCTGGACGCCGGGCGCCGCCGGCTCGCGGTGATCGCCGGCACGGACTACCGGGGCGGCTGACCGGCCGCTTCAAGTCATCGACAGGTACGGCGAGTTGACCGGAGATGAAGACTCCGAACGGGGCTTCCGGGGAGCTCCGGGGCTCGCCATCCTGTTGAACATGACCCGAACTCTACGCGCGTGGAAGACCCGTGCCGTCGCCGTCGCCGTGCTCTCCCTGGCCACCCTGGCGCCCGTCGCCGTCGCCACCGAGGCGCAGGCCGCGGTGAGCGGCACGGTGTGCGTGTCCGCCCTGCCCTCCCAGGCCCGGACCACTCTCAACCTGATCGCCAAGGGCGGGCCGTTCCCGTACCGCCAGGACGGCGTGGTGTTCACCAACAAGGAGGGCGTGCTGCCCTCCCAGCGCTCCGGCTACTACCACGAGTACACCGTGGTGACCCCGGGCGCGCCGACCCGCGGCACCCGCCGGATCGTCACCGGCCAGCGCTCGCACGAGGACTACTACACCGCCGACCACTACGCGACCTTCCGCCTGATCGACTTCGGCTGCTGACCCGACCCACCGCCCCCCGTTACCTTTTTCGTGGCCCCGCAGCGGGGCTCCCGGCCTCCGGCTCGGCATGACTGTTCCCCCCCGTAGTTCGCATGATCCGGGGGGTGGTGTCACCGGGCCGGAGGCATCGGTAGACCGCTGATAGAGGCAGGACCACCAGCGTGCTGGGAGGCTCTTCGTAACGTGGATGCCGGCGACTGGTGCCACGCCAACGAGGCCGGGACGGCACGACCTCGTAAGGGACCAGCGTGATCGACACCGGTGATGTGGACGTCTTCCTCGGATTGGACGTCGGCAAGGGCGAGCACCATGGCACTGCCCTGACCCGGGCAGGCAAGCGAGTCCACGACAAGCGACTGCCGAACAGCGAACCCAAGATGCGGGCCATGCTGGACAAGCTCACCGCCAAGCACGGCACGGTCCTTGTCGTCGTCGACCGGCCAGCCTCCATCGGCGCCCTGCCCCTGGCGGTCGCCCGGGATGCTGGCTGCCGTGTCGCCTACCTGCCCGGTCTGACGATGCGCCGCCTCGCCGACCTCTACCCCGGAGAGGCCAAGACCGACGCCCGCGACGCCTTCGTCATCGCGGACGCCGCCCGCACCATGCCGCACACCCTGCGCGGCATCGGAACGCGGACCGGTGCCCGGGTCCTGATCGACGTCGGCGACACGAGCGCGTTCCCGACGGCCGCCCACCTCGCCTCGTATGCAGGCCTCGCCCCCGCGACCCGCGGTTCCGGCTCCTCCATACGCGGCGAGCAACCCTCCCGCCGGGGCAACAAGCAGCTGAAACGGGCGTTCTTCCTGGCCGCGTTCGCCTTGCTCGGCGACCCGGCCTCCCGCGCCTACTACGACAAGAAGATCGGCCAGGGCAAACGGCACACCCAGGCCCTCCTCTGCCTGGCCAGACGTCGGGTCGACGTCCTGTTCGCCATGCTCCGCGACGGCACCTTCTACGAGTCGCGGCCAGCCGCAGCGGTCACCTGAAGTTCGGGTCCGCCATCAGCACCACAGCGTCGGCACTGGGGTCGAACCCGAGTACCGGGTGCCCGTAGTCGCCTTCGGCCGTCATGACCACCGGCCGGCCCAGCCTGCGGCCCACCGCGGCCAGCAACCCGCAAAGGACGTCCACCCCATGTTGACCCTGCAGCTCTCGAAGATCGATATCGAAGTCGATCCCCTCGGCAGACCACGGCCGGAAGATCGCCAACACACCCGGGACCGGCCACACTCGCAGGTCGACCGAGTCCGCGCCGGCCGGACGAGTCAGCACCTCCACAGCAGGGGGCAGCGGCCCAGCGACGCCGCCCGCCAAGAACTCCCACGCCCAACCACTCGACCGGACCAGATCGAACACCGCCTGCCAGTCCTCCACAGACGAGGTGCCCTCCACGAAGACGTCCGGCAGAGCACCCATCACGTCAGGGTCGAAGAAGTTCCTGACGTCATCCCACAGCAGATCTGGCATCCCGCCATGCTGCCCGCACGCGCTCCCGAACGCAGCCCGATTTCCTTGACGAGCCCCATAGAGGCACCCCCGGGCCCCGGCCACGTGCCGGGGCCCGAACGGTAGGGTCGGCGCTGCCCGCCCCCACTCCCTCCGGAGGATCCCGTGCCGCAGCTCCTGATCGACCACTCGGCCGAACTCGCCCTCGACCGGGACGCCCTGGCCGCCGAACTGCACAAGACGGTCACCGAGGTGATCGACACCACGGTGGCGGAGTGCAAGACCCTGTTCCGCCCGGCCCCGCACCACACCGTCGGTGACGGCGCGAGCGGTGAGGCCGTGGTGCTGGTGGAGGTGAAGATCCTGGCCGGCCGGACCACCGCGCAGCGCGCCGAACTGACCGCCCGGGTGCTCGACGTGCTGCGCTCGCACCTCGCCGGCCCGGCCGCGGTCGGCGTGCAGGTCACCGAACTCGACCGCGACACCTACCGTTTCGTCCACCACCCGGGCCGCTGAGCGGTCGCCGAGGCGGCGCCCGCCCTCCCGCACCTCGGAAGCCCGCCCCCGTGCCCGGACGCCCGCCGGGCCGCTCTCCGGTACCAACCGGTCGAACACCGACGGTATCGTGACAGGTTCGTGAGGGGGACGCACATGGTGAAGTCAGCAGTTGGTGACGGGACGGGCGGGCCGGATCAGCCGGGGGAGCCGGGGGAGCGCGCCTCGGCCATCGCCCGCCGGGTGGACCGGCTGATGGCCCGGGAGGCGACCAGGTCGGGCGGCCGGCCCCCCGCCTACCGCGAACTCGCCGACCGGATCAACCGCCTGGCGGGGCGGGACGTCATCTCCCGCGACACCGTGCGCAACCTCCACCTCGGCCTGAACCAGAAGGGCCAGGCCTGCAACCCCACCGTGGACACGCTCGACTGGCTGGGCCGGGGCTTCGGCATCGGCGCCGGCGCGAGCTACTTCCTGGACGACGCCAAGGCCGCCGTGGTGGACGAGCAGCTCGACCAGCTGGAGCGGATCGCCGAGTTGCGGCAGGCGCTCGGCAACGACGGGGTGGTCAACCTGGTCAAGCGGGCCTCCGCGCTGTCCGACGGCAGCCTGCGGGTGCTGCTCTCGCTCGCCGACAACCTCCGCAAGCTCGAACAGGACGCGAGCGGCCAGGACGCCGACAGCCAGGAGACGAGCGGCCAGGACACGAGCAGCCGGGGTGCGAGCAGCCGGGGTGCGAGCGGCCGGAACGCGGGCCCGACCGGCGCCGGATGAGCGGGAGCACCGCAGCACGCGCCACCGTCCCCCGACCGGCTCCCGCCCCCCGCTCCGAAGGAACACCCCCGCCTTGGCCTTCCCCCGCGGCCTGCGCCGACGCTGCGAGCAGCGGCTCTCCGGCCTGAGTCTGCCCGCCCCGTTCACCGTCGAGGGCTTCCGCGCCGCCCTGGAGCGCGAGCGGGGCCGGCGCATCGTCATGGAGCCGCTGCCCGCCCTCGGCCCCGACCTGCCCTGCGGGCTGTGGATCGCGCTGCCCAGCATCGACGTCGTCTACTACGAGGAACGCACCAGCCCCGCCCACCAGGACCTGATCAAGCTGCACGAGCTCGGCCACGTCCTGTGCGGCCACACCGGCACCCTCGAACTCTCCCGGCTCACCGCGCTGCTGCCCGACCTGACGCCCGAACTGATCGCCCAGCTGATGGGCGCGGGCCGCACCGGCTACCACACCGCCGAGGAGCAGGAGGCGGAGATGATCGCCCTGCTGCTCGCCGACCTGGTCGGCTCCACCACCGACCCGAGCCCGGTCTCCGACCGGCTGGCCGAGAGCCTGATGCACCCGATACGTCAACCCCGGTGGAGGAAGTCCTGATGCGCCCGCTGTTCACCTGGCTGATGCCCACGCTGATCTGGGGCGTCGTCCTCTGGCGGGCCCCCACGGCCTTCACCACCCGGGCGAACCGGGCACTGTGGGCGGCCTTCGCGGCGATCGCCCTCGGGCTCAGCTGCCGTCCGGCCTTTGTCGAGCGGGCCCTGGGTGACCTCACCGGCATCCGGGACGTCACCCAGCTGCTCAAGCACCTGGTCGGCGTCGCCGCGGCGTACTTCCTGCTGGAGTACGTCCAGGAGGTGCGGCGCCGCCCGGAGCGGCCCCGGGCCGCGCGCGTACGGTTGCTGCTCGCGGTGGCCGTGGGCATCGTGCTGAGCCTGCTGTTCGTCTTCGCCCTCCCGCACGACGCCGACGGCGGCTTCGGCATCGACGCCCACTTCGGGGACCCGTGGGTGAAGGCCTACCTGTGCGTCTTCAACACCGCCTTCGCGCTGGCCAGCGCGCGGGCGATGGTGCTGTTCTGGTCCAACCGGGCCGCCGTTCCGCGCGGGGCGGTGCGGGTGGGGGTCAACTGCCTGACGGCCGCCGGTGCGACCGGCCTGCTGTACACGCTCTACCGGTACTGGTTCACCCTCGCCAAGGGCGACTCGACCCGGTTCGACGCCGCCGGGAAGCCGATCCCGCTCCAGGACACGGCCAGCGAGCTGCTGCCCGCGCTGATGCTGGTGCTGCTCGTCCTCGGCGTCACCATTCCGCCCGGCCGGACGGTGGTCGTCTACCTGCGCGACCAGTACGCGCTGTGGCGGCTGCACCCGCTCTGGGCGGACGTGGTGGCCGCCGTCCCCCAGGTGGTGCTGGGCACCCCGAGCAGCCGGCTGCGGGACGTGCTGACCGTCCGGGACCGCTCGGTCGAACTGGCCCACCGGGCCTTCGCCATCCGGGACGCCGTCCTGGTGCTGCGCGAGGACACCCGGGGCTCCGAGTGCGATCCGGCCTGCGGGGACACCCGGGCCGCCGAGTGCGTCCCGACGCCCGCCGCCTGCGAGGACCTCGCCCGGGTCGAGGCCCGCTGGCTGCGCGCCGCCGTCCGCCACCGGGCCCGCGGCCTGCCCGCCCCGACCCCGCCGGCGGCCCTCGCCGCGACCACCGGCGGCCGCACCCCGCGCGAGGAGATCGCCTGGATGCTCGCCGTGGCCGCCGCCTACCGCCGGCTCGGCGCGGACGGGACGGCGTAGCCACCGGGGCCGACCAGCTGTCCAAGCTCTTCCGCCGACCGGCCAGTTGACGCACCGACCGGCCGGTCGGCGACTCTGTTCGCCGGTCAGTGCCACAAGGGAGGTGCGGTCCTCGCCGTTCGGCGATTATGATCGTCACCGCAGCGGGGTCGCCCGCCGGACCGACAGGGGGTCGGGGGATGTTCAGCACGGTCGACAGCCGGGTCGGACACGGGTGCGCCGCCGCTTCACCGGCGGAGGTCGGAGGGGACTCCCGGTGGCACCGCCGTACCCGTGACACGGGTTGGAGCTAGCGGGGGCAGTGCGGCCCGGTGGCCGTACGGAGCGCTCCCGTCCCACGGGGGTGGGCGGGAGCGTTCCGTACGGCCACCGAGCCGTCCCGGGACGGTCGAGGACCGCCCGGGCGGTCAGGCCTTCGGGCGTCCGGTCCGCGTCCAGGCCGCGTCCGGCTCGCGGCAGCGAGGAGGGGACGTACCTCAGGCGAGCAGGCGGGCCGGGAGGTACGGGGACTCGACGTGCACGGCCCAGCCCCGGCGCCGGGCGTGGCAGGCGAGGGCGAGGACGTCGAGGCTGATCGCGGCCTCGGAGTCGGTGGCGCGGTCGGCGACCGCGTGGTGGTCGCGGTGGGCTTCGAGGGCGTCGATCAGCGCCAGGTTGAAGCTGGTCTCGTCGCCCTCCACCAGCTGGGAGAACAGGACCACCGGCGGGGCGGGGAAGCCCCATTCCTTCGTCCGCTCGACCTCGCGCAGGGCCCGTTCGGTGGCCGGGAGCGGGTCGACGCCCCGGAAGTAGTCGTGCAGGGCGACGCGGTAGGAGGCGTACGCGGAGCGGTCGGCGGTGGAGTGGGTGGGGCCGGCGAGGACGATCGGGGCGAGGTCCGCGCGGACGCCGGTGATCAGGGCGAGGTCGAGGGCGAGCTGCCAGTGGCCGGGGCCGGAGTCCTCGCTGCGGGTGGCGGGGTAGCGGACCGTCCGGCCGTCGATGGTCACCTCGGCCTCGGTGCCGGGCTCGGCCAGGGCGATGCGGAAGAGCGCGGCGCCCAGCTGGGAGGCCAGGCGCAGCCCGGCGAGCTGGGTGTCGGTGACGTCGGCGGACTGCGAGGCGCGGGCCCGGAGGAGGAGCACCTGCTTGTCCAGGGCGCGGGCCAGCAGCGCGACGGTGTGGCGGTCCTCGGGCCCGGGGTTGATCGCCTCCCGGGTGCGCCGCTCGTACAGCGCCTCGGTGTCGGGGTGGAGGGGGAGGGCCGGGCTCGGCCGGTCGATGCGGACCGCACCGGCGGCGAGCTGGGCGACGGCGTCGGGACGCCGGTCGCGGCCGAGCCCGGCGACCCGGGGGCCGGGGCCGGCGAAGCCGGTGACCAGGGCGTGCGGGAGGTAGTCGGTGTCGACGGCGGGGAGCCAGCCGTGGGCCCGGTGGGCGAGCGCGGCGAGGGCGAGCGGGAGCAGCGGGAGGAGGCTGCGGGGGCGGGTGCCGTCGGCGCGGTCGAGGAGGGCGAGCAGCCCGGCGTCGAAGGCCGCGCGGTCCTGCGCCGCGAGGGCGCGCAGGGTGTGGAGGGCCTGGGTGGCGTCGCTGTCCCGGTCCTCGATCGGGGCCAGCGCGGCGTCGATGGCGGCGAGTCGCTGCTCGGCGGTCGCGGCGGCCTCGTCCTCGTCGCGGGTGCGGCCCAGGAGGTGGGCCATGAAGCCGTTGACGAGCTGGGCGGCGGAGTAGCCGCCGCCGGCGGGCATGGCCTGCCAGGTGAAGGCGAAGGCCTCGCCGTGCCGGGCGAACCGGTCGGAGAGGATCGTGAGGCAGAGCGCGTCGAGCCAGTACTTGGGGAGGACGGGGCTGCGCCGCACGCTCCCGTCCGCGTCCTCGGGGTCGTAGCTCATCCCGAAGTTCGGGTAGTCGAGGAACACCTGGAAGCCGTCGTACCCGTAGTACGCGGCGAAGGCGATGGCGCCGGCGGCGGCCTCGGTGGCGTCCTGGAGGACGGCCCTGGCCTCCGGGGTGTCCAGGGCGGGCGAGTCGGCGGAGAGCGCGCCGAGGTGGTCGAGGAACTCGTCGGCGATCAGCCGCCATTCGGTGGCGGTCATCAGGTCCGCGCGCGAGTACGAGTGGACCATCCTTCCGATCCGGTCGGTGAAGCCCTCGCGGGCCGCCGAGACGGCCGCCCCGTCCACCTGGTGACGCTCGATCCGCACAGCTCTGCTCCTTGATCCCTTGCCTGGTGGTCAGCCTAGGTGAGGGGTCCGACAGCGGGTGGTGCGGGGGTCGGTGGCGGCCACCCGGTTTCAAACGATGTTTGAAAAAGGTCGTGAGCGCGCTAGTGTCATGATCGGCGGCGGCGGATCACGCCGGCCGGAAGGCCCGGAGGTCCGCCTGCCGTGCGGGAGTTGACGGCCGGTCGCGCCGGGCTGCCCGCACGTGCCGGGGCCACCGCCGCCGCTGTGATCCGTCTTCGGACTGTCCATGAATCGTCGTGACCGCGAGGGAGAGCACATGTCGGAGAAACCGAGCCGTGAAGCGACCGGGGAGACGCCGGCCTTCGACACCGCCCGCTGGCAGGCCCGGCTCGACGGACTCCTCGCCGCACACCGCATCCACGGCGCCACCCTGGCCGTGCTCGCCGGCGGCGAGATCCACGAACTGGCCTCCGGCATCCTGCACTCGGAGACCGGCGTGGCCGTGACCACGGACTCCGTGTTCCAGATCGGCTCCGTCAGCAAGGGCTACACGGCGGCGATGGTCGTCCTGCTGGCGGACGCCGGAAAGCTCGACCTCGACGCGCCGGTCCTGGACGTCCTGCCCGAGTTCGCGGTCGCCGACGCCGAGGCCACCCGCACCATCACGCCGCGCCAGCTCCTCAACCACACCAGCGGCATCGAGGGCGACTTCGTCAGCGACACCGGCCGCGGCGACGACTGCCTGGCCCGCTACGTGGAGGGCGCCCGGACGGTCGGACTGACCAACCCGCCCGGCGCGACGGTGTCGTACTCCAGCACCGCGTACAACGTCCTCGGCCGGATCGTCGAGGTCGTGACCGGCGGCACCTGGGACGAGGCGTTGAAGGAACTGCTCACCGGCCCGCTCGGGTTGGAGCACACCATGACCCTGCCGGAGGAGGTGCTGCGCTTCCGTGCCGCGATGGGGCACATGGGCGACCCGGGCGAGGAGCCGGTGCCCACACCGCTGTGGAACATGATGCCGCGGTCGGCCGGCCCGTACGGCGGGATCTGCGCGACGGCGGCCGATGTCGCCCGGTTCGCGCGGCTGTTCGTGGACGGCGGCGCCGCGCCGGACGGGACGCGGGTGCTGCCGGAGGCCGTGGTCGGGGCGATGCTGAACCGCGAGGTCGAGATGCCCGACCAGTGGTTCCTCGGTGCGCACTGGGGGCTCGGCTGGGGCCTGTTCGAATGGGACGGCGTCCGGGGATTCGGCCACGACGGGAGCACCTTCGGGCAGTTGGCGTACCTGCGGGCGATGCCGGAGAAGGGCCTCGCGGTGGTGCTGCTGACGAACGGCGGGGGAGCGGCGCCGAAGGTGTTCGAGGCGCTGTGCCGGGAACTGTCGGCGGAGCTCGCGGGAGTGACGATGCCCGGCTTCGAGCCGCCGGCCCGGCCGCCGGTGGTCGAGCTCGGGGCGTTCGTCGGCAGGTACCGGCGGGAGGGCTTCCTGATGACGATCGCCGAGGGCGGCGCCGAGGGCGGCGGTGAGGGCGCGCTGACTCTGACCTACGAGGGGGCGGACGGCCTCGCGGGGACCTTCGACCCGCTGGTGTGGCAGCTGACGCCGGTGTCGGACACCCCGGCGAAGACCGTCTTCGCGGGGCGGCGGAACGAGAAGGACGCGTGGATACCGGTGGTGTTCTACGCCCTGGCCGACGGCAGCCGGTACGTCCACTTCGGCGTCCGCGCCACGGCGAAGGCCGCGTAGCACCGGCGGGGCGCGGTCGCGCGGCGGCGCGGGGGGGGGGGGGGGGGGGGGGGGGGGGGGGGGGGGGGGAGGGGTGGGGGGGGGGGGGGGGGGGGGGGGGGGGGGGGGGGGGGGGGGGGGGGGGGGGGTGTTGCCCCCCCCCCCCCCCCCCGGCGGGTTCGGGGCGGGGCTCGCGGGAGCGGCCGGGGCGTCAGTCGCCGACCGAGACGGTGGTGGCGCGGCCCGGGGCGAGCGTGACGGTGGCGGTGGTGTAGGTCAGGCCGTCGACCGTCGTGGTGCGGGGTGCCTGCGGGCGGCCGTCGACGGTGAGGGTGGTGTGGGCGCCGGGGAAGCGGGCCTCCCAGCTGAGGCGGTCGGGGCCGGTGTTGGTGAGGGTGCTGCTGTGCTGCCCGTCGTGGCGGAGGGTGACGGTGCCGGCGCCGACGGGGATGTCGGCGACCTGGACCCAGCCGATGTCGGCGGGCAGTTGGGAGGTGGTGGTCAAGGTGTGGGCCGCGGCGTCGGGCTGGACGCCGAGGAGGCCCTGGACGGTCTGGGCGAGCAGGGTGAAGGGGAGCTCGGGGTAGTCGCCGTTGAGCATCCGGCCGCTGGCGTGGGACCGGTCGACGCCGCGGTAGATCTGCCGCATCCACTTCCAGGCGGTGGCGCCGTCGTGGTTGGCGAAGTAGGTGTCGGGCAGGTAGGTGAGGGCCTCGGCGTTGACGGAGGCCTGGGGGCCCGATTCCTGGGCGTCGATGTAGCGGAGGTAGTCGTCGAGGTGGGGGCCGGGGGTGAGGAGCTTCTTCATGGGCATCAGCACGCTGGTCTCGTAGCCCCAGCCGCTGACCGGGCGGCCCTGGGTGTCGTAGCCGTGGACGAGCTCGGCGGGGTGGTCCGGGTCGGTGCTCCAGGTGGTGTTGACGTACGTCCTCAGGGTGTCGGCGGCCTGCCGGTACCCGGCCGCGCCGGTGGTGTCGCCACGGGCGGCGGCGAGGGTGGCGGCGGCGAGGTAGGCCTGGTACTGGGCGGCGAGGGCGTCGCCCGCCTCGGCGTAGGCGGTGGTGGCGTTCTCGGCGTAGCCGGCGGTGCCGGCGAAGATGCTGCCGCTGGTGGCCTGGGGGATCGGGACGCCGTGGTTGTCGATCGGCCCGGGGTGCCGGGCGATGAAGCTGCCCAGGGCGGTGCGGACGTAGTCGGTGAGGAGGGGGTCGTCGGCGTAGTCGCGGTCGCCGGTCCACTGGTAGGCCTCGCCGGTCTTCTGGACGAGTTCGAAGGGGGCGGGCAGTTCCCGGACGAAGCTGGTGGGGCCGTGGTAGTCGATGGCGGCGTTGGTCCGGGCGTCGAAGTTGAGCGCCCAGACCGGGTAGTCGCCGTTGAGGTCGGTGGCGGAGGCGGCGAAGGCGCGCAGCATGGTCTTGTTCTGGGCGTCGAGGCCGAGCAGGTGGGCGCCGACGAGCTGGTGGGCGAAGTCGCGGCTGTAGAAGGCGGAGCGGAAGGGGTAGCCGGCCCAGTAGGTGGTGTCGTAGGTGCCGGTGGAGGTGCCGCCGGTGTTGTTCTCGTCCATGTTCAGCACGCCGGGGGCGCCGGGCTGTTGGACCCAGCTGTTGGCCTTGGTCTTGGCCCAGTCGAACAGGGCGACCAGTTCGGGGTCGGAGGAGCTGATCCGCGGGTCGTTCGGGGCGGCGGGGGCCACGGACGCGTCGTCGACGTTGACCCAGCCGGACGGGGCGGAGCCGATGGTGAGGGTGATCCGGTCGCCGGGCGCGACCGTGACGCGGGGGAGGGTGTACCTGGCGTACATGGGTTGTCCGGGCAGGGTCAGGGACCGTACGACGGTGCCGTTGACGGCGGCCGAGAAGCTGCCCCCGGCCGCGCCGGTGGCGATCCAGGCGGACAGGTCGTACGTCCCGGCGGTGACGGCGGTGAGCTGTCGGCTGACCCGGTGGTCGGGGCCCGCGTCGAGGTAGGCGAGGCGGCCGCCGTAGTGGGGGTTGTTGGTGGCGACGCCGGTGTGTGGGGTGAACGTCCAGCCGGTGGTGCCCTGTTCGAAGCCGGGGTTGTCGAGGGCCAGGGGCTCGGTGCGGGTCAGGGTCCAGCGCTGGTCGGCGGCGGCGTCGCAGCGGCGGACCAGCACCGGCCGGTCGGCCCGGTCGGCCCGGTCGGCTGGCTGGGCTCGGTCGGCGGAGGGGGCGTGCGGCGCGGTGAGGCACTGGCCGTCGTCGAGGGTGGTCAGGGTGCGGCCGCCGCCGGGGGCGGGGGTGACGGCGAACCGTTCGTGGTCGGGGCGGCTGCCGCAGTCCTCCGTCACGACGGTGCGGGCCCGTTGGTGCGCGGAGCCGGTGACGACCAGGCAGCGCCCGGTCGCGGAGTTGACCAGGAGGTAGCCGGCCGGGGCGGGGGGCGTGCTCGCTCCCGGGGCTGCGGCGTCGGCCCGGCGCAGCTGCCAGCGCTGGCTCAACAGCCCCTGGCAGGCGGCCCGGACGGCCGGGGTGCCGGGCTGGGCCTCGGCGAACCTCGGGCCGAGGCACCCGCCGCCCGAGGCCGCCCCGAGGACGTAGCTGCCGCCGTCCACCGGGGCGTCCGCCGCCGCCCGGGCCGGGGTCGCGGTGGTGACCTGGGCGCCGAGGACGGTGAGGGCGGCGAGGAGGGCGAGGCCGGACGGCAGTGCGGCGGCGCGGGCGCGGGGCGCGGTGGGCATGCGGGCTCCTTGGCGGGGACCTGAGCATTTGAACGTTCAAAATCGCGGCAAGAGACTTGACCCATGTGATCGGTGACATGTGTCATTTCACATGTCGCGTCGGATGCCGTCAACGGAAAGCGCACGGGCGGCCGCCGGTCCCCCGAATCCGACCGAGAGTCACCCCTGACCGAGAGTCACCCCCACGCACCCCCACCACCCCCACAGGAGCGCACGTGCGCCTTCTCCCACGCCGCCTCGCGGCACCCCTGCTCGCCTCGGCCCTCGCCGTCACCGGCCTCGGAGCCGCCACCCTCGGCTCCGCCGCCCCGGCCGCCGCGCTCGGCAACGGCAATGCCCTCACCCCGCCGATGGGCTGGAACTCCTGGAACTCCCTCGGCACCGAGGTCACCGAGGAACAGGTCGTCCAGACCATCGACTTCATGGCCGCCAACGGCCTGGTGGCGGCCGGCTACAACACCGTCACGGTCGACGACGGCTGGTCGCTCTGGCACCGCGACGGCCAGACCGCCGACTTCGTCCGGACGTCCTACGGCTCGATGCAGCTGTACGACGCGGCCGGGAACCCGGTCGCCGGGACGGACGGCACCGGCAACGACCCCACCTCCGGCCACCTCGTCCCGCGCCCTGACCACTTCCCCCCGCAGACCGTCGGCGGCCGGACCGTCAACGGCATCCAGTACCTGGCCCAGTACGCCCACAGCAAGGGCATGAAGTTCGGGCTCTACGCCACGGACACCTACGAGACCTGCCAGATGCACCCCGGCAGCCTCGGCCACGAGGCCACCGACGCGGGCGACTTTGTCTCCTGGGGAGTCGACTACGTCAAGTACGACGACTGCCCGTACGGGCCGCAGATCACCGGCCCGGACGGCCATGACTACTCGACCCAGGGCGAGGGCAAGGAGCTCACCCGCTCCGTCTACGCCCGCGTCCAGACCTTCCAACGGGCCCTCGACGCGGCCTCCGCCGCCCAGGGCCGCCCGAAGGTCACCCTCAGCGTCTCCGCCCAGCCCGCCCACACCGGAGTGCCCTACCTGCTCGACCCGGCCGACCCGGCCCGCACCGACCCGGTCGTCCAGGCCGCGGGGACGGCGCCGTTCAGCGCGCCCGGCTACGCCCCGACGGGCGTCTGGTGCGGCCAGGTGGCCAACCTGTGCCGGATCGGCGGGGACCGGGACAGCGAGCTCGACGGCGTGCTGTGGAACGGGCAGTTGCAGACGGCCCTGCGCTACCCCGGGAACGTGCGCCCGGGCAGCTGGAACGACCTCGACATGATGTACACCGGCTGGAACGACGTCTACGGCCTCTACGGCACCACCGACACCTGCACCTGCCACAAGCCGTTCACCGACGACGAGTCACGCACCGAGACCTCCGTGCTGGCGATGCTCGCCGCCCCGCTGATCTCCGGGGCCGACCTGCGGACCGCAGCCCAGTCCCAGCACACCGACGGCGGCCACACCTGGTCCACGGGGATCGGCGCGTCCAGCCTGGCGGTCCTGGAGAACCGGGACGTGGTCGCCGTCGACCAGGACGCGCTGGCCGAGCCCGCCACCCTCGTCGGCGCCGCGCCGACGAGCGGCACGGCGCCGGTGGTGCTCAAGCGGCAACTGGCCGACGGAAGCACCGCCGTCCTGCTGGTCAACCAGGACCCGGCCGCCGCACACACGATCGGCACGGACCTCGCCTCGCTGGGGCTGACCGGCGGGTTCACCTACAAGGAGCTGTGGACCGGCGCGACCGGCACCGTGGCGTCGGGCGGCGGTACGGGCGGGGGTACGGTCGGCGGCACCTGGGTGCCCGCGCACGGCGCCGCGATGTACCGGCTCACCCCGCAGGCCGCGACCGGCCCGGCGACGGTCGTCGACGACGGCAGGTACCACGCCCTGGGCACGGGCGGCCCCGGCGGCCCGGTGCTGGAGGTCGCCGGCACGTGCAGCGCGCCGCTGGGCTCGGCCGCCGACGTCAACACCTGGTGGCCCACCCACACCTCGGAGCAGTGGACCTTCACCGGCAACCCGGACGGCACCGTGCGGATCAGCGACAACTGCGACACCGCCACCCACGTCCACACCGTCCTGGCGGCGGGCACCTCACCGGGGAGCAGCGCCTACCTGCTGAACTACTCGCCGGGCAACCCGTGGCAGGAGTGGCGGGTCGTCCGGAACACCGCGACCGGTGCGCTCACCGTCACCAACGTCGCCACCGGCCTGGCGCTCGACGCGGGTGGCGGGGCGGCTGGCACGACGGTGACCACGGCGGCGCCGAACGGCGCTGCGGCGGGCCAGGGTTGGAGCGTCCTCTCGTAGCGCCGGGAGGGCGGCCCCAGGCCCGGCGGCCGTACCCCTCGGGGGGCCGGCCGCCGGACCCCGTGGTGGGATGATGGGCCGGACGGTTCCGCAGGTGAGGGGTGGCGCATGAGCAGCAGGTTGCGGGTGCTGAGGCAGCAGAACCGGCTGAGCCTGGAGGCGCTGGCCGAGCAGGTCGGGGTCACCAAGAGCTACCTCTCCAAGGTCGAGCGCGGCCTCAGCGACCCGTCGATCTCGACCGCCCTCAAGCTGGCCCGCGCCCTCGGGGTCGACGTCGGCCGGCTGTTCTCGGACGAGGTCGAGCCGGAGCTGGTGACGGTGGTCCGGGCCGGGGAGCGGACCCCGATCGCGGACGGGGCCGGCCCCGGCGCCCCGCACTACGAGGGCATCGCGACCGGCCTGAGCGGCAAGCGGATGGTGCCGTTCGTGATGTACCCGCCGACCGACGCCACCGGCTCGCCGTTCAAGTCGCACCCGGGGGAGGAGTTCTTCTTCGTCCACGCGGGCACGGTGGAGCTGGAGTTCCCCGAGCGGACGGTGGAGCTGGGCCCGGGCGACAGCGTGTACTTCAACTCGGCGGTGCCGCACCGCTGCCGGAGCACCGGTCCTGAGCAGGCCCACATCCTCGTGGTCATCCACGACGAGCAGGACGGCAGCGCGGACCGGGTCCCCAGCCTGCCCTGACGGCGCCTCCCCGGGCGGGGGTTCAGCCGACGGCGTCCGCCAGCAGCCGGGCCAGCTCGGCCCGGCGCTCCTCCGCCAGCGGCAGCAGCGGCGGGCGGGGGTCGCCGACGTCCAGGCCGAGCAGGGAGAGGCCGGCCTTGACCGTGGTCGGCAGCCCGCCGCGCGTCAGGAACTGCAGGACGGGCAGCTGGCGGTAGTACACCTCGCGTGCCGCGTCCAGGTCCCCGGTGCGCACCGCCCGGTACAGCTCCAGCGGGAGTTCGGGGATCAGGCAGGGCGCGGCCGTGCACCAGCCGCTGGCGCCGGCCGCGAAGGCCGCCAGCGCGAGCGGGTTGGACCCGTTGTAGAACGGCAGTGCGCCGTCGGAGAGTTGGGTGAGGCGGTGCATCCGCTGGAGGTCGCCGCTGCTCTCCTTCACCATGGTGATGTTATCGACGTCCCGGACCAGCCGGTGGATGAGCTCCGGCGGGAGGTCGACCCCGGCGGTCTTGGGGTTGTTGTAGATCATGATCGGGATGCCGACGGCGTCGGCGACGGCGGTGTAGTGCCGGGTGATCGCCTCTTCGTCGAGGGTCCAGTAGGAGAGCGGTAGGAGCATCACCACGTCCGCGCCGGCCTGTTCGGCGAAGCGGGCGCGGCGCACGGCGCTGCGGGTGGTGAGGTCGGCGATGCCGACGACGGTGGGGACGCGGCCCGCGACGGCGGCGACGGCGGCCTCGGCGACGGCGTACCACTCCGGGTCGTCGAGGTAGGCGCTCTCGCCGGTGGAACCGAGCGGGGCGACGGCGTGGCAGCCGGAGGCGACCAGGCGGTCGATCAGCGCGGTGAGCCCGTCGAGGTCGAGGCTGCCGTCGGTGCGGGAGAACGGGGTCACCGGGTAGGCGATGATCCCTTCCAGGGTGGTCGCCATGTCAGGACTCCTTCCGGGGGCTGAGCGCGTCGCCGTGGCCGGCGCGCAGGGCGCGGCGGGCGTAGTAGGCGAAGTTCGCCTGGCCGCGCTTGGGGGTGGAGATCCAGTCGTGGGCCTCCTGGGCGAGCAGGCCGGGGATCTCCTGGATCCTCCCGGCCGCGCTCGCCAACAGCTGGAGCTTCGCGGCCCGCTCGAAGAGCAGGGCCAGGGTGCAGGCCTCCTCGACCGTGTCGGTGGCGACCAACTGGCCGTGGTGGGCGAGCAGCAGGGCGCGCTTGTCGCCGAGGGCGGCGGAGATGATCTCGCCCTCTTCGTTGCCGACCGGGATGCCGGGCCAGGTCTCCAGGAACGCGCAGTCCTCGTACAGCGGGCACATGTCCATGTGCGAGACCACGAGCGGGGTCTCCAGCATGGACAGCGCGGAGACGTGCAGCGGGTGGGTGTGGATGACGCAGTTGACGTCGGGTCGGGCGCGGTAGACCCAACTGTGGAAGCGGTTGGCCGGGTTGGCCATGCCGTCGCCCTCCAGGACGGTGAGGTCCTCGTCGACGAGCAGCAGGTTGTCCTCGGTGATCTCGTCGAAGCCGAGGCCCAGTTGCTGGGTGTAGTAGGTGCCGGGGCGTTCGGCGCGGGCGGTGATCTGCCCGGCGAGGCCGGAGTCGTGCCCGGCGTCGAACAGGATGCGGCAGGTGAGCGCGAGCTTCTGGCGCACCGTCCAGTCGTTGTCGGGTATCGCGGTCTGCATCCGGCGGTGGGCGAGTTCCACCAGCTCGGACTTGCCCGCCTCGAAGGTGTCGGTCATGGCCGTGGCTCTCCTCGGTGACGTGACGCGGTGGTGTCGCGTACGGTCGGGTGCGGCTGGCGTCGCTACGGGGTGCCGCAACCGGGGTGACACCTCGTTCACTCTAGGACACAAGGTGTCCTTCGTCCATGTCGCCTGCCGGAGGGGCCAGTTCAGTCGCCACGCCTGTGCTGGTCACGGTGCCGGTGCCGTCGCCGCCGTCGGGCGAGCGCGAGCAGTGCCGCGCACACCGCGCCTGCGGCCAGCAGGAGCAGCCAGTTGCGCAGGTACGGCAGCGGCAGCACCGTCGGATTGCCGGAGTCCCGGCCCGCCCGTAGGACGGCGGGCAGGCCCACGGCGGTCAGCGCGGCGGCCACCACCAGCCAGCCGCGCAGCACCCGGCCCCCGGTCGGGCCTGCCGCGCGGAGGTGGGTGCCCAGGGCGGCACCCACCAGGCAGACCAGCGGCAGCCACAGGCCGTCATGGAGGACCAGGGCCCCGACGGCCCACCACAGCACCCCCGCGGGCTCGGTGACATAGGCGTCGTCGAGCAGCCCGTACAGGCCGAAGCCGGTCAGCGCCAGCCCGGCCGCCAGGGCCGCCCCGCGCAGCCAGGTCGCGGGCGCGGTCATCCCAGCACCTCGATCCGGGCCACCCACTTGGTCTGCAGCACGCCGGGCCGGTTCGGCGCGATGATCCGCGCGGGGAAGCCGTGGTCCGCGCTGAGCTCCTCGCCGTCCACCCGCAGCGCCAGCAGGGTGAGCGGGTCGGCGGCGTACGGGCGGGCAGCTCGGACACCCGGTACGGCCCCTCGGCCTCCAGCGAGGTGACCCGTACGGCCGAGCCCGGCGGTGCCCCGGCCAGCGCCAGCAGGTCCGCGACCCGGACCCCGCCCCACCGGGCGCTCACGCTCCAGCCCTCGACGCAGGCGATCGGCAACACCGCCTCGTGCTGGGGGAGTCGGCGCAGCTCGGCGAGTCCGATCCGGAACGGCCGGGGGCCGTCGACCACCAGCCGCCAGTCGGCGGGCACGGTGACCGTCCCGGCCTGGGCGGCCGTACGGTTGACCGGCAGGCCGCCCGCTCCCGGGCCCGGCCGGCGCGGGGCCAGCAGGTCCACCGCCCGCAGCCAGGGCACGGTCTGCCCGGCGGTGGTCAGCGTCACCGCGCCGACGGCCGCCCCCACGGCGGTCAGGAACCCCCGGCGCCCGGCCACCGCCGGAGCCTGTCGGCCGCGCCAGTGGCGGGCGATGAGCGGCGCCTTGACGGCCAGGTGGATCAGCAGGCCGCCGATCGCCAGCCAGGCCAGCCAGAAGTGGGTCTGGCGGAACGGGAACGGCCAGGGGTACCACTGGAGCGTGTTCAGCAGGCCGGTGCACAGCTCCAGCAGCACGGCCGCCACCAGGACGGCGATGCCCAGCCGCTCCAACGTGTGCAGCACGCTGCGGGCCGGCGGCCAGACGAACAGCCGGGGGTAGACCGTCCACAGCTTCGCGCCGGTCAGCGGGATCGCGGCGATGCCGCTGACCACGTGCAGCCCCTGGGTGACCCGGTACCCGTCCACGGGACGGGAGGGGAGGCGCGGCGCCAGCCAGTGCGGCGGGTCCTGGAGGAGGTGGCTGGTCAGGCCGGTCAGGAAGCAGACCAGCACGGCCGCGCCGAGCCACCGGCCGAGCACGACGGCGGTGCGCGGCTCGTGCAGCGCGGAGCTGAACGCGCCGTCGCGGAAGGGGCCGCGCCGCAGGAAGCCGGGCGGCGGAGGGAGCGGGCGGTCGAGACGGCTTTCGAGGCGGCTTTCGAGGCGGCGCCGGGCACCGGAGGGCTTGGAATCCACCCGTCCATCGAAGCGCGTCGGACGTGCCGTGAGGTGCCGCGACGTCCTTACGGAATGCGAACGGCGTCGTCCGGGAGGAGGCCCGGGGGCTGGTGACGGTGACAGAAGCCCGGTGACGGAAGCCCGGTGGCAGCGGCATGGTGGCAGAGGCGCGGTGGCAGAGGCATGGTGACGAATGGTCACCGTGCACAGGGTTCAGCCATGAACGACGAGATCACGACCACGTTCGGCAACCGGTTCTACTCGTTCGACGGTCGGATTCTGGAGGTCTTCGGCAGTGCCCCCGTCCGGTTCCACGTCCGGCACCTGCACCTGAGCGTCACCGGCCCCGACCGGAGGGGAGCAGGCCCAGGGCCTGATCGCGCTGCTGGACGTGGTGCGGGCGGCCGTCGACGCCGCTGCCGCCGCCTCCGGGCCCGGGCCCGGGCCCGGGCCCGGGCCGGGGCCGGGCGGGGGTGACGCGGCCACCAGGTCGACACGGCCGTACCCACCCGCTCCCCGGGTCGTTGCTCCTGACATGCGGGGCCGGGCCCTCGTCAGGGCGGCCGGACCGACGGGCAGCGAGCTGCGGGAAGCGAGCGAGGGATGCGACATGGGGCGAATCACCAGGCGGGGCTTCGTGGCGGGCACGGCGGCGGCACTCGGCGGCCTGGCCGCGGCCGCCCCGGCGCTCGCCGCAGGCCGGGGCGGGCCGCAGCAGCAGCCCGGCCGGGCTGCGGCGGAACGGCGTGACGGCGAGCGGGACTTCCGCGGCGTCTGGCTGACGACGGTGGCCAACCGGGACTGGCCCTCCCGGCCCGGCCTCACCGCCGAGGAGCAGCGCGCCGAGCTGCTCGCCCGGCTCGACGAGGCGCTGGACCGGCGGCTGAACGCGGTGCTGCTCCACGTCCGCCCGACCGCGGACGCGCTCTGGCCCTCCCCGTACGAGCCCTGGTCGGCCTGGCTCACCGGGGTGCAGGGCCGGGACCCGGGCTGGGATCCGCTGGGCACCGCGGTCGAGGAGGCGCACCGGCGCGGGCTGGAACTGCACGCCTGGTTCAACCCGTACCGGGTCGCGACCCACGACGACCCCTCGCGACTGGTCCCGACGCACCCTGCCCGGCTCCACCCCGAGTGGGTGGTGGCCTACGGCGGGCGGCTCCAGTACGACCCGGGCCTGCCCGAGGTCCGCCGCTTCGTACAGGACGCCATGCTCGACGCCGTGAGCCGCTACGACGTCGACGGTGTCCACTTCGACGACTACTTCTACCCGTACCCGGTCGCGGGGCAGCGCTTCGACGACGACGCGGCCTTCGCCCGGTACGGGGCGGACTTCCCGGACCGGGACGCGTGGCGGCGCGACAACATCGACCTCCTGGTGCGGGAGACGGGTGCCCGGATCAAGGCGATCAACGGCCGGGTGCGGTTCGGGATCAGCCCGTTCGGGGTGTGGCGAAACCGGGCGACCGACCAGCTCGGCTCGGCGACCACGGCGGGCATCCAGGCCTACGACGACCTGCACGCCGACACCCGGACGTGGGTGCGCGAGGGCTGGATCGACTACATCTGTCCGCAGCTCTACTGGAACATCGGCTTCGCCGCCGCCGACTACGCGGCCCTGGTGCCCTGGTGGGACGAGGTGGCCCGGGGCACCGGCGTCGACCTCTACGTCGGCGAGGCCCTGTACAAGGCGGGCGCGTCGGGCCAGCCCGCCGCCTGGCAGGACCCGGCCGAACTGTCCCGCCACCTCACCCTGGCCCAGGACTACGAGACGGTCCGTGGCCACTGCTTCTTCGCGGCACGGGATGTCGCGGAGGACCGCATCGGTGCCATGGCCCGCGTTGTCGCCGACCACTACCCGCCACACTGATCCGCCGAGCGGTCCGGCAACCAGCGCGGGGGGGGGGGGGGGGGGGGGAGAGGGGGGGGCAGACGACGTTTTGTGTGGGGGGGGGGATC
>NZ_JBVIWC010000017.1:196912-205183 GCF_055594965.1 Kitasatospora sp. NPDC040550
ACCGTCCCCCCCGCTGCGTCCCACCACCCCCCCCCCCCCTCCCCCCCCCCCCCCCCCTCCTCCCCCCCCCGCGTTTCCGGGTGGACTGCGGCCTCAGGACATTCCGGTGGCGGCGCGTCGGCGCTCGACCGCGCGGACCAGGTCGGTGCCGATCTCCGCGAGGAAGTCCGCCGCCGTGTCGAGGCGCTGCCCGGCCGGGGTGGCGGCGCCGAGCAGGTCGGCGCCGGAGCGGGCGAACTCGGCGAGCAGGGCGTTGCGTTGAGCGCTCGCCAGCATCGAGCGGTACCAGACGTCACCGTTGATGGTGTACTGCTCGCGGCGGCCGTGCTGCCCGTCCCGCTCGCGGCGGATGAGCCCCTGGTCCGCGAGGTAGCCCACGGCCTTGGACACCGAGGCCGGGCTGACGCCGAGGCGCTGCACCAGGTCGGCCGCGCTCAGGCTGCCACTGTCGGTGACGTACAGACAGCTGAGCACCCGCGCCACCATCCGGGGCAGTCCCAGGTGGACGAGCAGGTCGGCGAAGCGCCCGGCGTAGTCGGCGATGGCCGCCTGGTCCCGCCCGTCCGGGACGGCGGCGGTGCCCCCGGTGGGGCGGGCGAGGCCCGGCCGCCGGCGGGCCCGGCGGGCGGTCGCGCGCTGGGCGGTCTCCGCGCGGTAGCGGCCGGGCCCGCCGTTGCGGGCGATCTCCCGGGTCACCGTGGAGGTGGGGCGGGCGATCAGCCGGGCGATCGCGGCGTAGTCCAGCCCCTCGGCGAGACCGGTCGCGATCGCGAGACGGTCCTGCGGGCTCAGCCTGGCACCCGGCACGGGTGGCTCCTCTCATCGGGCTTCGCACGAGTATCCGGAGACGGGCCGCGTGGTTGCAACCGCGTTTGCATTCGTCGGCATCGTCATTGCAATGATTGACCGTCACTGAACTGAGACGATGCGACCGTTGAAGCAATCGGATGTTGATGGATCCTCGAACCCGGCCGTACGTTCTTCACCGACGACGAAAGCCCGACCGACCAGGGGGACCCACCATGAAGACCACCACCCGCGCCGCCCTCGCCACCGCCGTGGCCGCTGCCCTGCTGGCCGCCACCGCCCCGGCCGCCCTCGCCGCCGACGGTGGACACGGGCACGGGGGCCACCGGGGACTCCAGGCCGCGCTCGACCAGGCGGTCACCGTCAACGGCCTGCCGGGGGCCACGGCCGAGGCCCGCGACCACGGCTCGACCTGGTACGGGCAGTCCGGCACCGCCGACCTGACCACCGGCCAGAAGTTCCACCCGCAGGACCGGTTCCGGATCGGCAGCACCACCAAGACCTTCGTGGCCACCGCGTTGCTCCAGCTGGAGGCCGAGGGTCGGTTGAGCATGGACGACAGCGTCGAGCAGTGGCTGCCCGGCCTGGTCGACGGCAACGGCTACGACGGATCGGCGATCACCCTCCGCCAACTGCTCGACCACACCAGCGGAATCGCCAACTTCGCGATGGACGGGACGGTGTCGGAGGAGTTCCAGGGGCCGCCCTTCCTCCAGCACCGGTTCGACACCTTCACCCCGCGTCAGCTGGTGCAGATCGGGATCGGCGTGAAGCCCAGCTTCGCGCCCGGCACCAGCTGGGAGTACTCCGACACCAACTACGTGCTGGCCGCGATGATCATCGAACAGGCCACCGGCCACAGCCTCGCCCAGGAGATCACCGACCGCTTCGCCCGGCCCCTGCACCTCAAGAACACCTACGAGCCCGCCGCCGACGACACCGGCATCCAGGGCCCGCACGGGCGCTTCTACTCCAAGCTCGGCCCGTTCAACCGGCCGGAGCTGCCGATCTACGACGTCACCGAACTCAGCCCGTCCTGGGGCTACGGCTCCGGGGACATGATCTCCACGGTGGGGGACCTGAGCACCTTCTTCCAGGCGCTGCTGGGCGGCCGGCTGCTCCCGCCCGCGCAGATGGCGGAGATGGTCACCATGAAGGACCCGAAGGCCGGCCGCACGGGCTGGATCCCGAACTCCCACTACGGCCTGGGGATCGGGTCGATCACGCTGTCGTGCGGCGAGGTGTGGGGGATGGGAGGGGCGATCAACGGCTCCTGGTCCTACACGTTCGGAAGCCGGGACGGCCGCCACATGATGTCGACCCAGGTCAACGGCGACTGGGCGAACGGCGAGGATTGGGGGCCGGTCGCGGTCTTCACGAAGGAACTGGAGGCCGAGTTCTGCGGTGAGGCGAAGTAAGGGACGTAGGGGAACCCGTACAGAGTGGTGATGTACGGCATCGGCCCGTCGCTCATCAGGAGCGACGGGCCGATGGTGTCAGACCTCGGCGGAGGCGGCGTACTTGACGAACGCCTCCCACGCGGCCGGCTCGAAGGCGAGCTGGGGGCCGCTCTTGTCCTTGGAGTCACGCACGTGGACGGTGCCCGGAGTCTCTGCGACCTCGACGCACTGGCCGCCTTCGTTGCTGCTGTGGCTGCTCTTGATCCACGAGAGCTTCGCGTTCATCGTTCTCCCAGCATTTTCTCGATCAAGGCCAAGGACTCCCTCACGTCGAGCGATTGCCCTCTGAGAGCGCCGTATCGTGCGTTCATGATACGGACTTCCTCTTGCTCCGTGATCAGTCGACTACTTTGCTGAGCCTCGATGTATCCGTTCTGCGGGCGCCCCTTGGGAGTGATGAGCGTGAAGGGCCCGGCCAAGGCAGGGTGGTCAACCCTGGCGGGGGGCATGATGTGAATCGCCATGCCGCGCATCGCCCCGACCTCCAGTAGCCGCAGCAGTTGCTCCTCGTGAACTTCCCAGCCACCGAGCGGGCGTTGGAGGACGCTCTCCTCGATGACCCAGCTGAAAATCGCCCGTGGCCAGCGAGTCAGAATCTCCTGACGTTCGATTCGTGCTGCCACACGCTCCTCGATCGTCTCTTCGCTCAACAGCGGCTGACGCATTCCGAAGAGCGCTCGCGCATGAGCCTCGGTTTGGAGCAAGCCCGGGATGAGCAATGTGCTGAACTCGTGGATCTCCACGGCCACGGGTTCCAAGCCCGCATAGCCACGGAACCAGGCCGGGTGTCGCACGCGTGCTTTGGCGCGGGCCTTCATGACGTCATCCCTCTGGACGGCCAACAAGCCTCCGGCGTTCAGTTCCTTGTCCACTGCGACAAGCAACTCCGGCTGGGGCGTTCGCACCCCACGCTCGACCGAACGGATCAACTCTTCTCCGTAGCCGACGCGCTTGGCCAGTTCCTTCTGGGTCAACCCGGCCCGCTCCCGCAGGAGTTTGATCTGCTTCCCGATCGCCCGGAGGAAGTCCGAGGTCTCGGTGAGGTCCTCCGGCAGCTCCGTTCGAACCTCGTCACCCGTCTCGCTGTTCCGCGCCGCACTCATCGCGACCACCCCGCCTGTGATTGAGTCGCACAACAAAAGCTGTCCGCACCTGGACAGATACTCTCTGTGCCCGCCGGATCCCTGGTCAGCGTACGTCCGCCCCGCCACGCTTTCTCCCATGACGACCGAAATCCCCCTCGACAGACCGCGCACCCACACCACCGTCCACACCGCCACGCCCAAGGGGGCCGCGCTGTGCCGCCGCATCGCGCGGCGTCAACTCACCTGCTGGGGACTGAACTCCACGCACACCGATCCCTTCCACTCCGCGCTCCTCATCGTCGCGGAGCTGGCCACCAACGCCGTCCTGCACGGACGCGTTCCGGGGCGCGGGTTCGAGCTGCACCTCTCCCTCACCACCACCGCGCGCCGGGGCACCACCCTTCGCATCGAGATCAGCGACCCCAAGGGCGACAGGCCCCCCGTCCTGCCCACCACCCCCACGCCGCACTCCCAGTCCGGCCGGGGTCTGCTCCTCATCGCCGCGCTCAGCGACCGCTGGGGCTCGATCCCCCGCCACCCCAACTCCAAGACCGTCTGGGCCGAACTCGACCTCGCCGACGCCACCACCCCCGATGCCGCCTGAACCCCGCCATAGCGACGGGCGGGCGGCGCTCTGCACGCTCCTGCCTTGTGCGCTTCTCCTCGCCCTGCTCACGTGGGCCTACCCCCTCGTCGAACCCCGCCCCAACCACCCAACCCCGCACCCCATTTCGAGCCCGACTTCGAGCCCGACCCCGTAAAGCGCCGAGGAGTGGGAAGTCGGCCCCACCGACTTCCCACTCCTCGGCATCAACGGCTCGCCCATCGCCCCCCGCTCCGGCGCCACGGACCGGGCCCTGCGGCGGTACCGGGCGTTCACCTCGCCACCGGGGCGCCGCGTGGCGGTGCTGGACGCGGCCTACGCCCGGCGAACGCTGCCGGATCCCTTCGCCGATCAACGACAGTGGCGCTCCGAACTCCGGTGGCGTCGCCGACTCTCCGGCGGTAGGGCCGGGGCGTGAGCCTCCCGGAGGTGCGTTGTCGCCGGGCCTCCGTCTCGGCCTACGAATATCGCTTGCAGGGCTGCCGCGCCCGCACGAACATCGGCCCATGCCTGTCGATCCGCACCTCTTCGCCGTCTTCCTCGTCACCACCCTCGTCGCCATGGTCACCCCGGGGCCGGACATGCTGTTCATCCTCGGCTGCGGGATCCGCGGCGGCGCCCGTGCCGGGCTGCTCGCCACCGCCGGGGTCGCGACCAGCGAGGCCGTTCACATCGCGCTCGCGGCCGTGGGGCTGTCCGCGTTCTTCGCCGCCGCGCCGACCGCCTTCACCGCGCTGCGCCTGGCCGGCGCCGCCTACTTGGTGTACCTCGGTGTGCAGGCGATCCGCCACCGCGGCCGGGAGCGGGTCGAGTCGGCGGGCGCGAACGGGGTCTCCGGTCGACGGGCGTACGTTCGCGGGCTGCTGACCAACCTGGTGAACCCGAAGATGGTCACGTTCACGATCGCGTTCCTGCCCCAGTTCGTCGATCCCGGCCTGGGCCGGGTCTGGCTCCAGTTCCTGCTCCTCGGCGCGGTCTTCATCGCGATCGAGTTCCTGGTCGACGGCACCGTGGGCGTCCTCGCGGGCCGGATCGGTGGCTGGCTCGACCGGCGCGCGGCCGCGCGCCGCCGGCTCGACGTGGCGACCGGCGGTGTGTTCATCGGCCTGGGCGTACGTCTCGCCGTCGAGCGATAGGGCGCTTCGTTCCCGTCAGGAGTGGGAAGTCGGCCCCACCGACTTCCCACTCCCCTCAGCCGAAGGTCGCCCGACGCTGCCGGTGAAGGGAACCCCGCGCCGCACGACATACTCCCGGCGGAGTACTCCGGTACCTCGCCGGGGCTACGAACGACACCGGAACGGTTACATCCGCGGGCCGATTCGATACGGAGCCGCGAAAACTAGCGTCGATCCCATGAAACGCAATCACCGTCTCAGCGCCGTCGCGGCGCTGGCACTCGCCGCCCTTGTCACCGGAACCGGCGCCGGGTTCGCCGCCACGACCACACCGGTGGCCACACCGTCGGCCACACCGGTGGCCACGCACGCGTTCGGCACCGCACCGGCCACGGCCACCGCCACCGCCACCGCGCCCACGCGGTCCTTCCAAGGCACGCTCCCCGCGCCGACCGGCCGCTACGCCGCCGGCGAGGACGTCATTCACCTCACCGACGAGAGCCGTCCCGACCCGTGGGTGCCGTCGTCCGGCCCCCGCCAACTGACCGTCACGATGGTCTACCCGGCCGTCCCCGGGACCGGGACTCCGGCCCCCTACATGACCCTCGCCGAGGCAGCCGGACACATCCAGCGCGCGAAGATCCCGGCGAGCTCCGGCATCACCCCGCAGAACGTTTCCGGCGTCACCACCCAAGCCTTCGACGGCGCGCGGCCGCAGCGGGGCAAGTATCCGCTGGTGGTCCTCTCACCCGGGTTCGGGGACCCGCGCATGGTGCTCACCTCGCTCGCGACCGACCTGGCCAGTCACGGCTACGTCGTCGCGCTCGTCGGCGACACCAACGGGGACAGCGGCGAGACGCTGGCGAACGGCCAGACGCCGCCGTGCGCGATCTGCGATGACCCGGCGCGGGTCGACTCCGTCCCCGCCAACCGCGCGCTGGACGTGTCCTTCGTGATCGACCGGTTGACGCACGGCAATGCCGCGTGGCGGCTGGCACACCTCATCGACAAGCACGAGATCGGCATGGCCGGACACTCCATCGGCGGAGCGGCGGCCGCCACCACGATGATCACCGACCCGCGAGTACGGGCCGGAGTGAACATGGACGGCACCTTCAAACCGGCCCCGATGCCCGGCCAGATCAACCGGCCGTTCCTCATGCTGGGTACGGACGCCGACCACTCGGCCGGCGGTGGCGACAACTGGGGGACGGCCTGGGCCGCCCTCGGCGGCTACAAGAAGTGGCTGGCGGTCACCGGCGCCAACCACCCCAGTTTCACCGACGTGGACCTGCTCGAGGAGCAGGCCGGGTTCCCGACGCCGCCCCTCGACCCCGAACGTGGAATCGTGATCACGCGTGAGTATGTGACGGCGTTCTTCGACCAGACGTTGAAGGGGATCCACAGCCCGCTGCTGGACGGCCCCTCGCCGAACAATCCGGAAGTACTCTTCCAGCACTAGGGCGTGTTTCGAAAGTGCTGGTCACAGCCACTCGTTGATGGCTGCGACCAGCACGGTCGCTTCGTAGCGGACGGCGAGTTTGTCGTACCGGGTCGTGACCGCGCGGTGGCGCTTGAGGCGATTGATCCCGCACTCCACCGCGTGGCGCTTCTTGTAGTCGTCCTTGTCGAACTTCGGCGGCCGCCCGCCATGGAAGCCGCGCTTCTTGCGGTTGGCGATCTGGTCGCGCTTCTCCGGGATCGTGCAGCCGACGCGGCGTCTGCGTAGGTAGACGCGGTTCGCGCGCGAGCCGTACGCCTTGTCGGCGCGGACCTTGTCCGGCCGGGTGCGCGGCCGTCCCGGACCAAGGCGTGGCACGCGGATACGGCCCAGGACGACCTGGAACTGCGGAGAGTCCCCGCGCTGTCCTGCCGTGATTACGAGCGACATCAGCTTCTGCGCCTGCTCGACCGCCAGGTGAATCTTGGTGGTCAGTCCACCGCGAGAGCGCCCGAGGCCATGGTCTCCGGGCTCGGCGAACACTCCGCCGGGCGGCTCGACCTGTAGGTCCCCCTTTTGCGCGCACCAGCCGCGTGCTGGTGCGCGCGAGTGATCGTGGAGTCTACCGAGATGTCCCAGGTGATCAGACCCTTCGCATCAGCCCGAGCCTGGATCTGTTCGAGAATCCGGTGCCACGTGCCGTCGCGCTGCCAGCGGCGGAACAGCCCGTACACCGTCTCCCACGGTCCGTACCGCTCTGGGAGATCCCGCCACGGGATGCCCGTGCGGGTTCGGAACCGTATGCCGTTGATCAGCTTCCGCTTGGTGTGCACCGGCGGCCGACCGGTCTTGATGCCCCGCGACAGCAGCGGTTCCAGCACTGCCCATTGGGTGTCCGTCAGATCTCCCCGAGCCATGGAACGTGATCATCGCATGACCTTGATCCACTCCGGAAAGGAGCCGGTCGCTTCCCTCAGCCAGTCGTCGGCGACGGCTCCACCGGTGGCGGCTCCGGCGAGTAGCGGGCCCCACGGGCATTGAAATGAGCCAGGTAGTAGGTGACGCCGTCGAGCTGCAGCTCCATGGGCGGAGGATCGGTGACCAGGTGGGCCCGACTGCGGTGGCCGTCCACCAGGGCCTCCATCTTCGGTGTGTTCCAGGACCGCGCCCAGCTCTCCGCCTGTTCCAGGGGCCACAGGAAGTGGGCGCCGAACTCCTTCTCCTCACCAGGCTCCGCCTCTGTCAACGCACGCACCAGCGCCGGGCTGTAGACGGCACGGACCCGGAAGTTCACCAGGAATCGGCTCTCGATCACGATCCGCATGTAGCGACGGTGGTTACCCCGATGACGTCCAGCCACAATGACGCGTTCGCCGCCGTCGCCCCAGGCCGGCGGTGCTATCCACACCTTCGCTCCCGGCGCAAAGTGCCGCAGTCCCTTACGGATCTCCAGCCCACCTTCGCCATGGCTGGTCTCCGGGGCGATATTGGCCACGAGACATATGCCCAGCGGCTCCGGTCCAGTTGCATCGGTCATGGCTGCCATGATCGCCGAGTACGGGCGTAGTGGCATGGTCTTTTTTTGGGGACGGCCCTTGGAACCGTCGGGTAGCCCGGGGGAGCTCACCCCCGGCCGCCTCAAATACCACCGCAGGGTAGCCACCAGATACGACTGTGAGGATGGTCGGGTGCCGCCCCGGGCGGTGGTCTGGCCCGAGATACGACTGGCGTTGATGCCTTGAGCTTGATCTGCCGACCA